>DASVEX010000022.1:0-19567 GCA_036380335.1 Propionibacteriaceae bacterium
GGTCACATCCTGGCCGCCGAGGTTTCAGTCCCTCATGCCGGCTGGCCCGGGTAGCACCAGCTCAGCCGGGAATGAGGCCCTCTTCGGACTCGCTCAGCAGCTGCCGCACCTCTTCGACTGTCGAATCGGCAGCGGGCAAGATCAGATCGGAGTCTTCGAGCTCCTCGTCCGGTACCCGAGTTCCGCTGAGCCGAATACGGTCCAACAGCCTATGCAGCGCACTCGTCAGCTGATCTTGATCACCGGCGGTGACGGCCTGCTCAACAGCATCATCGAAGGAATTCAGCCCGCGTACGGCGTCATCGCTCAGCCGCCACTGGCCTTCATTGAGGATCCGAACGATCATCGCAAGTCACCTTGCGGCTGAGCCGGGGGCGCCTCTTGGCCCTGGCTCGGAGGAGCTTGGAACTCCGGTGGCGCCTGGGCATCCAGGCTGGGCGACGGGGCGGCGTGAGTCGGAGGCTGTTGACTTGGGACTTGCTCGCCCTCAATCGCCTGAGGGGCCGCAGACGGGCCAGCCGATAGCGAAGCCTTCATTCGCGCCAACTCGCTTTCGACATCCGACGTCGAGGCTAGCTGCTCCAGTTCGAGCGTGATGTCGTCCTTGGCCGTGCCAGTGGGATCGTCCAATGCACCGCTGGCGAGCAGCTCATCGATCGCGCCGGCGCGGGCCTGCATCTGCGCTGTCTTGTCCTCGGCCCGCTGGATGGCCAGGCCGACATCACCCATCTCCTCGCTGATTCCGGAGAACGCTTCGTTGATCCTGGTCTGGGCCTCAGCAGCCGAGTAGGTGGCCTTGATGGTCTCCTTCTTGGTACGGAACGCGTCCACCTTGGCCTGTAGCCGCTGGCTGGCGCGGGTGAGCTTCTCCTCTTCGCCCTGCAGTTGGGCGTGCTGAACCTGAAGGTCGCTGAGCTGTTGCTGTATTCCGGACCGCCGCGTCAGGGCTTCACGGGCCAGATCTTCACGCCCGACCTCGAGGGCCTTCTGGGCCTGATTGGTGAGCTTGTCGGCTTGGGTGTTCAGCTGGTTGGCCTGAAGCTCGATCCGCTTACGACTGGTCGCCACATCGGCAACGCCGCGGCGGACTTTCTGCAGCAGCTCGAGCTGGCGCTGGTAGGAGTAGTCGAGGGTTTGGCGCGGATCTTCAAGCTTGTCCAGGGCCTTGTCGGTCTTGGCACGAAAGATCATCGAGATCCGCTGAAAAATGCCGCTCATGAGATGTCAGCTAGTCCTTCCAGACTCCGGTTCCGCGGCCACGGCCGCTCGCAGGCTTCCACCGTATCTCTGTGGGGGAACCGAACACAGCGAGGGAGCAGGGTAGTTTCGTCTTTGGGGTGATCCCCTGAGACAATCCAGGGCCAGACCCCTTAAACCCCTGCTCACCCAGCACCAGAACCAACAAGAAGGACCCGTGGCACTCTTCCGCCGCAATAGCCAGCCCGCCACACCGGAGCCGACGACCACTCTCGAGTCCGCACCGAGTGGCAAGAAGGATCGCCCGACGCCGACGCGCAAGGAAGCTGAGGCTGCGCGACGTCAGCGCATGAACACAACGCTCAGCAAGAAGCAATCCCGAGCCGCCGCCAGTCGGCAGTCTCGGTCCGAGCGGATGAAGACGATCAGCGCGCGCGAGGCCGTCCCCGAAAAGGTGCTGATGCGTGACTACATTGACGCTCGGTTCAATTTGGGCGAGTTCTTGCTGCCCTCCGTTGTGGTGATCTTGGCTGTCACTCTTCTCGGCAGCTACTGGCCAGCGGTCACCTTGATCGCAACGATGGCGATGTACTTGTTCATCATCGGGGTGTTCGTTGACGGCTATTTGATGTGGCGCGGCTTCAAGAAGGTGTTGGCAAAACGTCTGCCCAAAGCCTCACCGAAGGGCTTGCTGCTGTACGGAATGACCCGCAGCACCCAGATCAGGCGGTTCCGATCACCTGCTCCTCGAATCAAGCGCGGCGAAACTTACTGAGCTGGTGATGGTGCTATGACGGGTGAGCTCGCCGACCTGACGTTGTGCGATGGCCGCGAGGTGATCGGGTGAGCTGGCGTTGGGTGCCCGACCACAAGCCCAGCTCGAGCCGCTCCACTCCCGACTCACCGTCGATCAACCGCAGCTTCCCGACTCAAGGTGAGGCGGAAACCTGGCTGGGTGAGTTCTATCCGAGCCTGCTGCGCGCCGGCGTACGGGCGGTCAGCCTTTATGAGGCCGACCGGTTGGTCTACGGTCCCATGTCGCTGGAGCCCGACGTCTAGATCTTGGCGCGTACGGGCCCGCTAGTGTCGACGGGTGCCGACCCCTGACTACATCGCCGCGATTCGTCGCGCGTACGGGCAGGGCAGGTTGCTGCTGCCAGGTGTATCCGCAGTCGTGATTCGAACGGATTTGGTACCCGGCAACCTCCATCTCTTGCTCACCCGGCGCAGCGACACGGGGCGTTGGAGCCTGCCATCGGGGATCGTCGAGCCATTCGAACAACCGGCCGCGACGATGCTGCGGGAGTTGTATGAGGAAACCCGGGTCATCGCTCAGGTCGAGCGGCTCGCATTGCTGACCACAGATCCAGACGTGGTCTATCCGAACGGTGACCGATGCCAATTTGTCGCGATGTGTTTCCGTTGCCAGTACGTCTCCGGCGAGGCCGAGGTGGGCGATGAAGAGTCACTCGAGGTCGCCTGGTTTGCCGCGCACCAGCTGCCTGAGGATCTTGGTGAGATCCAGCGGCGCCGGATTCATTGCGCGCTAGAGAATCGCGACGGCTGCGTCTTCGACGTTTAGTACTTTGCGCTGCTCGCGCATCCCGCTGTGTTTGATTGCTCGCTACCGCTCGCAGCGATGTTCGCTGGGTCGCCGTCGTCCGCTCGCAACGCAGGAGCAGTTCTCAGGCTTCGCGGACGCCCGGCGTCACAAATGGCGGTTTGGTGATCATGAAGGGCTCCTCGCGGCCGCGAACGTCGACTGACACCACATCATCGTCACTAAGCCCGGACTCGATCAGCGCAAGAGCGATGCCGATCTTGAGAGTCGGCGAGAACGTGCCCGAAGTGACCGTGCCGACCTGGCGGCCGTCGGGGGCGCGGACGATCATGCCAGGTCGCGGAATGCCGCGGCGGGTGGCACGCAGCCCTCGCAACAGGCGTGCGGGACCGAGACGCTTCTCGGCGCGCAGCGCGTCGGCCCCGAAGAAGGATTCCTTTTTCCATCCCACTGCCCAGCCGAGCCGAGCCTGGACGGGAGTAATGGCCGGTGAAATGTCTTGACCATGCAGTGCATAGCCCATTTCGGTCCGCAGCGTATCCCGGGCCCCCAGTCCAGCAGGCTGCAATCCGTATGGCTCCCCAGCGGCGAGCACCGCATCCCAAATCGCCACGGCACCGTCCACCGGAACCACGAGCTCGTAGCCTCGCTCCCCCGTATAGCCGGTCCGACACACGGTGACCGGAGCGCCGTCGTGACGCACGCCGACAAAGCTCATGTAGTCGTGGCCCGCCGGGAGACCGGCGGCCGTCACCACCTCGTCGGAGAGAGTGCCCTGCACCGCCAGCACGGCGTAATCCCGATGCTGGTTGATCACCGTGACACCGCGCGGCGCAGCCTCCGCCAGCAGCGCCACCACCTGCGCGCAATTCGCCGCGTTCGGGATCATGAAGACCTCTTCGGCCGACTTGAGATAGACGATCATGTCGTCGACCACGCCGCCATCGGAGTTGCAGATCAAGGTGTACTGAGCCTGACCCGGGCCGATCTTGCGAAGGTCCGCCGTCAAGCACCGGTTGACGAAGTCAGCCGCTCCCGGCCCAGTCACCATCGCTTTGCCAAGATGACTGACGTCGAAAATTCCGACCGCGCTACGGACCGCCGCGTGCTCGGCCAACACCCCGGCGCCGGCGTACTCCAATGGCATCGACCATCCGCTGAAGGCTGCAAACCTTGCGCCGGCCACGACCTGCCGTTCGTGCAACGGCGATGTCAGTAACGCGTCAGCCGCGGCATTCTCCGCCACGCCTCACCCCATTTCATCCGCCAGCTTCGGGCTAACCTGTTCAAGCCCTCATTGGATCACGCCTAGCTCACCGAAGGATGTGGCCATCGTGCCCAGTCGCACCCTGCCCTCGCTTGCCATCACCAACGCGCTCCCGCGCCACGTCGACGTACTCGTGGTGGGCTTGACCACCTCAGGCGCCCGGCACGTACCCAACACAATCGATGGCGGGTTCACGAAACGCTTCGGCATGTCCGTTCTTGACATGGCAACGTCGCTGGGGGCGAAGGCGAGCGCCGATTCGAAACGGACTCTGCCTGCGGTCGACGGTGGACCACGCATTGTCGTGGTCGGCTTGGAGTCGGAGCAGCCGAGTGCGGAGGACCTGCGGCGCGCCGCTGGAACCGGTGTACGGCATGCAGCCTCGCTGGCCGGCAGCGATGCGCTGTCGGTGGCTATTTCGCTAGGGAGTAGCGATACCGATCAGCTCGCAGCCGTCGCCGAAGGTGCGCTGCTCGGCAGCTATCAGTACGAGCCGATCAGCGCTGCTCCGACAAACAGCGGCAAGATCAACGCCATCACTGTCGTCCACTCAGGTGAGGTGCGGGGCGACTCGATCGCCTCTGCAGCCGAGATCGTAGCCCGGGCGGTCGTGACCGTACGCGACTGGGTGAACATCCCAGCGAACCTCCTCTATCCCGAGTCATTTGCCAACGAGATACGCAATTTGGTGCGTGGCAGGAAGATCGCGATCGACGTATTGGATGAGAAGGCATTGAGCCGCGACGGGTACGGCGGTCTGATGGCGGTCGGTGGCGGCTCGGCCAGACCACCACGACTGGTGCGGCTGAGCTACAGCCCGCGCGGCGCGACATTCCATCTTGCGCTTGTCGGCAAGGGCATCACCTTCGACAGCGGCGGACTCAACCTGAAGCCGGCCGAGGGCATGTACACCATGAAATGCGACATGGCCGGTGCTGCCGCAGTGCTGGCTGCGGTGCATGCGATCGCCCAACTTGGTCTCAAGATCAAAGTTACGGCGTACGGTGCGCTGGCGGAGAATCTGCCATCAGGGAGCGCATACCGCCCGTCCGACGTGTTGTCGATCTATGGCGGCAAGACCGTTGAGAACGGGAACTCCGACGCCGAAGGTCGACTGGTGATGGCCGATGCCATCGCACGGGCCAATGAGGACAATCCGGACATGGTGGTTGACGTCGCGACCTTGACCGGCGCCTGTGTGGTTGCCCTGGGGGACCGGACGACAGGTCTGATGGCCACCGACGACGCCACGGCTGAGCTGGTCCTCGATGCCGCGGCGTCGGCCGGTGAGGATGTCTGGCAACTCCCGATCCCTCGCGAGGTCCGGAGCAAGCTCGATTCCAAAGTCGCCGACCTGCGTTCAGTCGCACCCGATCGTTGGGCTGGCGCCTTGGTCGCCGGCGCCTTTCTGCGGGAGTTCGTCGCCGAGGGGACCCCATGGGCGCACCTCGACATTGCCGGCCCGGCGTTCTACGACGGCAAGCCGTACGGGTACGTCGCGTCAGGAGGCACCGGGGCAGGCGTACGAACGCTCATCGCCCTGGCCCGCTCCCTCGCCGCTGACTGATCGCCACAAGACACGACAAGATTGGGGACCAGCCGCGCTGACAGCTGCCCCGGCACCGAGTCATCCATCCCACCGACTCAGCACCCCTGCCAGCACGGCTGGACGTGTAAAACGCCGCCCCCCAAGCGCAAGTTCGACACGGTCAGGTAAGTCCGACCTCCGCAGACGTTTCACACATTCGGGGTTCGGAGACACTGCGGATGAGGATTGGTCCGTCCGAGCCCGGATCGCGCGCCGCCGTGCTGAGGAGGAGGGAGGAGACACGCTCTTCGTCTCCGAGCGACGACGAAGTAGGCGGCTGTCAGGCGCGATCCGCGCCCGCGATGTTCGCGCCGCCGATCTGCAGGAGAAGCCGACGAAATGCGTCGAGAACAGGGCTGATTCTCCGACACGGGTCGTTTCGTCGGATTCGACGAAGACGGCGGCTCCCCGGCGAACATCGCAGCGAGCGGAGCGAGCCATTAGACAGAGCGAGCTTGGCGAGGGAAACAATCGAACGGCAGGATTGGTGACAGAACCCCCGGGGTCGCGCCAGCGTCAGCGCAGGTCCGGATGCTTCTTGTTGCGAGTGTTGTAGTCCCGCATCCGCTGCGGATAGCCCACCACGGCTGCGTCGTAGCCAGGGATCTGCAAGTGCTCCGCGAATGCATGCGCCCATTCGGGCGAGGGCACTACGCGTCGGGTCCACTCGCCATCAAACGCAACCAGTAAGAGGGTCGTCTGAGTTACCGCGGTCTTGGGCTCAACGAATGCCTCGACGCCACGACGGCTACGCGCGAACTGCGTCAGGTGCGACGTGACGGCGTCGTCGACGGAGCGACTCTGCGAGGCATAGCCGCGGCTTTTCTTCACCCGGCTCGCTGTCCGCCGGAACCAACTCATGCGCCAATTATGGCCGCTATGTTGCACAATCGCGGGCCTTCGGCGACTGAGAGGATGGCGCCATGGCCCGTTCTCTCGATGGCACCGCTCGCGCAACCGACGCTCGGAGCACAGATGCATTCGATCTCGTCGTCCTTGGTGCTGGCAGCGGAGGCTATGCCTGTGCGCTGCGCGCGGCTCAATTGGGTTTGACCGTTGGGCTCGTGGAGCGGGACAAGGTCGGAGGTACCTGCCTGCATCGGGGTTGCATTCCCACCAAGGCGATGCTGCATGCCGCAGAAGTGGCGGACTCAGTGCGCAATGGCAGCGAATTCGGCATTCATGCCGCCATTGACAAGATCGATCTTGTCGGGGTGGTGTCGTACGCAGACAGCGTGGTCACGCGCGTCTACAAGGGACTTTCGGAGCTGATCAACTCTGGCGGCATCACCGTTCTGCAGGGCGCGGGCCGGCTGACCGAGGCTGACGGACACCCGGCCGTCAAGGTCGGCGATGAAACCCATCCCGCATCCCATCTCGTGCTGGCTACCGGGTCGTACCCTCGCTCGCTGCCGGGCATCGAGGTGGACGGCGTGAAGATCCTGAGCAGCGAGCACGCTCTCCGGCTGGACCGACTGCCAGCGTCGGCAATCGTGCTGGGCGGCGGAGTGATCGGAGTGGAATTCGCTTCGATATGGCGCTCATTCGGCGTTGACGTCACGGTGCTGGAGGCCCTCCCTCGGCTCGTGTCCGGAGAGGATCCGAGCATCTCCACCGCACTGGAACGGGCCTTTGCCAGGCGCAAGATCAAGGTCATCACGGGCGCTGCATTGGCAGCCTGCGAGGCCAACGAGTCGGGCGTACGCGTAGAACTCGCGGACGGTCAGGTGCTGGAAGCCGAGCTCATGCTCGTCGCGGTCGGACGTGGGCCACTTACCGCTGACCTCGGCTATCAAGAGGCGGGCATTGATCTCGACGACGGCTTCGTACGCGTCAGCGAGCGCCTGGAGACCCCCATCCCCGGCGTATACGCGTTGGGTGACCTCGTGCGTGGCCCGCAATTGGCGCACCGCGGTTTCGCGCAGGGCATCTTCGTCGCCGAGGAGATTGCGTATCGGACGGGTGTCTTGGACCGAGCGCCGATCACCATTGCCGACTCGCAGATACCGCGGGTGACCTACTGTGACCCAGAAATCGCATCCGTAGGACTGACGGAAGATCAAGCGCGCACCCGCTTTGGCGATGTCGAAACGTTCAGTTACGACCTCGCTGGCAACGGCAAATCGCGCATCCTCAAGACACGGGGGTTTGTCAAGCTCGTACGACAGCCACGTGGTCCGGTCGTCGGAGTTCACATGATCGGTGCGCGGGTAAGCGAGCTCGCGTCAGAGGCGCAGCTGATCACCAACTGGGACGCGTTTCCTGAAGAGGTCGCAGCCCTGATCCACCCCCACCCCACGCAGAGCGAAGCACTCGGCGAGGCACACCTCGCCCTTGCGGGCAAGCCCCTGCACGCTCACAGATAGGCATCAGGATCGGGCGCGAAGCTGCTCGCCCGAAGTCGAAAGTAAGAACCCAGCAACGCCCTCGCGCCGTGGCGAGCTGCTGAGGCTAGGCTGTGGCCCACCGGCACCTAAGAGGCCCGATCGAGTCCGCCCGTGCCACCACGCGACACCAGGACCAACCGAGCACCAGCACGATAAAGGAGTCCTCAGTAGCCATGTCGACCTCTGTAACCCTCCCAGCACTCGGTGAGAGCGTCACCGAAGGAACGGTCAGCCGGTGGCTCAAGCAGGTGGGTGACACCGTCGAAGCCGACGAGCCTTTGCTTGAGGTGTCGACTGACAAGGTCGACACCGAGATCCCCTCTCCCGCCTCGGGCGTGCTGTTGGAGATCAAGGCGCAAGAGGACGAGACAGTTGAGGTGGGCGCCGTGCTCGCGGTGATCGGTGAAGCGAGCGAGGCTGGTAGTGCCGAGTCCGCGCCCGAGGCGCCCAGCGCCGAGGACGCCCCACGCGAAGGTACGGCCGAGGAGGCTGCGCCTGCCCCAGAGCCGGGCCCTGCCGAAGAGGCGGCCCCTAGTGAAGAGCCGGCGACGCAGGAGCCCGACACCTCGGCCGCTACCACGGAACCCGCGCCGGTCGCCGAGGCACCTAGTGGAGGTGCGCCGAGTTCAGACGGCGCCACCGAGGTAACCCTGCCTGAACTGGGCGAGAGCGTCACGGAGGGCACCGTGAGTCGCTGGCTGAAACAGGTAGGTGAGTCTGTCAAGACCGATGAGCCGCTGCTGGAGGTGTCGACCGACAAGGTCGACACCGAAATCCCGTCGCCGGCAGCCGGCACGTTGCTCGAAATCCGGGTGCAGGAGGACGAGACCGTCGAGGTTGGAGCGGTACTTGCCGTCATCGGCGAGGCGGGTGCTGCCCCGCCAGCACAGGAAGCGCCTCGCCCAGCAGCGCCGGAGACTGCCGCGCCCGAGCCTCAGCCGACCCCTGAACCTGCGCGGCAGCCAGCGCCAACCCAGCAAGCCGAGCCGAAGGCTGCGGCGCCCACGCCCAAAGTGGACGCCCAGCCGGAGCAACACGGCCCAGCAGCCGCCGCTCCACCTCGCCCGACACCAGTCGTCAGCGACTCTGATGCCAGCTATGTGACACCCCTGGTACGCAAGCTGGCCAAGGAACATGGCGTCGACCTCGGCTCGCTGAACGGAACGGGCGTTGGTGGCCGGATCCGCAAGCAGGACGTCCTGGCCGCCGCCGAGGCTGCCAAGCAGGCTGCTGCCGCGCCAGCTCCGCAAGCCCCAGCCGAGCAGCCAGCAGCGGCCGCTCCGGCAGCGAGAGCGGCAGCACCTGAGGTCAGCACCTTGCGTGGCACCACCGAGAAGATGTCCCGGCTCCGCCAGACCATTGCCAAACGGATGGTGGAGTCCCTCCAGGTGGCAGCACAGTTGACCGCCACGGTCGAGGTCGATCTGACGGCCATCTCGCAGATCCGCGCCAAGGTCAAGGACGACTTCAAGAAGCGCGAGGGCGCCTCACTGTCCTACCTGCCGTTTATCGCGAAGGCTTCCATCGAGGCACTCAAGGCGTATCCCAAGCTGAACGCGACGATCGACACCGAGGAACGCACCATTACCTACCCGGATGCCGAGCATCTCGGCATTGCCGTGGACACCGAGAAGGGTCTGCTGGTTCCGGTGATCAAGGACGCGGGTGATCTGAGCATCGCCGGACTTGCGAAGCGGATCGCCGACTTGGCTGCTCGTACCCGGCAGAACAAGGTGACGCCCGACGAACTGACCGGCGGCACGTTCACGATTACGAACTACGGTTCGGCTGGCACCTTGATGGACACGCCGATCATCAACCAGCCACAGGTGGCGATCCTCGGCACCGGTGCGCTCGTGAAACGGCCGGTGGTGATCTCCGATCCGCGGCTGGGCCAGGTCATTGCGATCCGCGACATGATGTATCTGTCCGTGTCCTATGACCATCGTCTTGTCGACGGCGCCGTGGCAGCCAGGTTCCTCAGCACTCTTAAAGCACGCTTAGAGGAAGGCGACTTTGGCGCTGAGTTCGGCGTCTGATCCCCCTGCTTCGTGCGAAGTGATCACATGAAGTGGTTATTGGCGGGCGCGTCGGGCTTTCTCGGCACCGCACTCAGGGTGCGACTGGCCGGTGAGGGTCAAGAGGTCTTCCGCCTGGTGCGCCGTGAGCCAGCAACCTCCACCGAGTTTCAGTGGGATCCCGATTCAGGCACGGTGGACGCGGCCGCGTTCGATGGGGTTGACGTTGCGGTCAACCTCGCCGGAGTGCCCGTCGCTCCCCTGCCCTGGACTGAGTCGCGCCGAGAGCAGATCCTCTCATCGCGGGTCAATACGACGAGCACCATGGCGCGCGGACTGGCGGCTCAAACAGACGCTCGGCCGCGCACCATGATCCAGATGAGCGGCATCGCTCGGTACGGCACGACTTCCGGAGCCGAGCCCTACACCGAGGACTCGCCGGCGGCAGCCGACTACCTGGCTCAGGTCACCACAAAATGGGAGGCTGCGGCTAAGCCTGCCGCCAATGCCGGAGTGCGCGTCGTCGTCCTCCGCACCAGCCCGGTGATGCACTCCAGCGGCGGGACCCTCGTTCCACTCAAGCTGGCCTGGTCGATCGGTCTCGGTGCGACGCTTGGCGACGGCACTCAACGGATGCCCATGATCAGCCTTCGGGATTACCTCGGCGTCGTGCAGTGGGCCGCAACGACTGATCAGGCTTCCGGGCCGTACAACCTGACCTTGCCGCAGCCCACCACCAACGTGGAGTTCAGCGACGCCCTCGCAGCCGCCTTGCATCGGCCACGGTTCCTTCGCATGCCGACTCCGATCATCCGCGCCGCCCTCGGTGAATTGGCGGGGCAGCTGGTCGGCGACGTGTATGCGATTCCCGAGCGACTGACGGGTGATGGCTTTGTGTTCAGGGATCCCACCGTGGCGGACCTCGTCGCATCCGCCCTGCGGGATTGATTGCACGCTGCGGGGGCAGCCCGCCCGGCTGTGCTCGTGGCTGACCGCGCGACATTAGACTCAGCGCCATGGAACTGGTGTTCCGCGATCTGGGGTTGGGCAGCGAACACGTCGACTATCAGGCGACGTGGGATTTGCAGCGGGCCGTACACGCCGAGGTCTCCGATGGCGTCCGGCCAGACACCGTGCTGCTCCTCGAACACGCCAGCGTCTACACGGCAGGCAAGCGAACCGAACCCCATGAGCGCCCCGTCGATGGCACACCCGTGATCGATGTGGACCGCGGCGGCAAGATCACTTGGCACGGTCCCGGGCAGCTCGTGGGTTACCCGATTGTGCGGTTGCCGGAGTCTGTGCTCGTGGTCGATTACGTGCGCCGGCTCGAAGAGGCTTTGATCACCATGCTGGCCTCCTACGGCCTGCAAACGGGCCGAATCCGCGGCCGCTCCGGCGTCTGGCTGGCTGGGGATGATCAGCGGCTGGAGCGCAAGATCGCCGCGATCGGGGTGCGCGTCGCGGCAGGGACGACGATGCATGGCTTTGCGCTCAATGTCGATCCTGATCTCCGTTCGTTCGACCGGATCATCCCGTGTGGATTGACCGGAGTCGGGGTGACGTCGATGACCGCAGAGCTGGGCCGACACGTCACTGTCAGTGAGGCGGCGCAGGCGCTCCGTCCCCAGTTGCAGCACTACTTGGCCTTCGAGGAATACACCCAATCACCAGATGTGGGATCCGCCGAGACCGCTCACCCCAGGCTTGCAGTTGGCGCCGCCTGATCCACCTACGTCGAATGTTGCAGCGCGCCGGCGGACCGTCGTTGGGCCGCCTGCGGTCGACTATGCCATCGAGGCGTACAGCCTGGAGAAGGTGTATCGGACCCGCAGCGGCAAACAAGCGGCCGTCGACGGCCTGGACCTCAGGGTGCCCGTCGGCGGCGTCCACGGGTTCCTGGGTCCCAACGGATCGGGTAAGACAACGACGATCAGGATGCTGCTTGGACTGATCGCCGCTGACGCGGGCCACATCCGGATTTTTGATCATGAGGTGCCGCTGGCCCTCGATCGGATCATCGACCGGGTGGGCGCCATCGTTGAGCAGCCGAAGTTCTTCCCGGCATTCTCTGGGGAGAAGAACCTGCGACTGCTGGCCCGCGCAATTGGCGCGCCACAACGGCGGGTTGCGGCCGTGCTGGACGAAGTTGGGCTGGCACGGCGCGGCAGCGACAAGTACCGCAAATATTCGCTCGGCATGAAACAGCGCCTGGCGATCGCGGCGACGCTGCTCAAAGACCCGGATTTGCTGATCTTTGACGAGCCCATCAACGGACTTGATCCAGCTGGCATTCACGAGATCCGCAGCATGATGCGGAACCTGGCCCGGCGGGGTAAGACGGTGCTTGTCTCCAGCCACATTCTCAGTGAGGTGCAGCAGATCGCCGATACGGTCACGATCATCGGCCGCGGCCGGTTGCTCGCCGAGGGCAATGTCAGCCAGATTCTCTCCGCCGATGGACAGCTGTCTGCTCGGGTCGGGGTCTCCGATCATCTGCGAGCCGCCGAGGTCCTCACGAGATCCGGCTTTACGGTCGAACCGCTGGCCGGCCGGCTACTCAAGGTCAGTCTGAGCAACCAGCGGTTGGATCTTGCGGTCATCACGCGGCTGCTGGCGGATCAGGGCCTCTACGTCTCCGAGCTCACACCGATCCAGCCTGATCTCGAATCGGTATTCCTCAATCTCACCGCGGGTGATCATTTAGCCGCCCAACAGCAGCGCCGTCGCAAACCGCAGCAGCGTCGCTCGGTTGAACACCAGCGCCCGCCAGCCCAGCGCAAACCGCAAGCTCAGCGACAGCGCCGGCCGGAGCGGCCGGATTGGAGCGGGCGGGTATGACCCGGCTGGTCGCGGCCGAAATCGCCAGACTGCTCAGCCGACGGTTCACCGGCATCGCCCTGATTGTGTTGTTGCTCGGGCTTGGCGCATATCAGCTGGTCGTCAACGACTCCCTCTCGCCGGCAACCGGCGAACAACTCGCCGCTGCCCAGCGCGTGTACGAGCAATCTCACAAAGACTGGGTGGACAACCATGAGACGTACGAGGGGCAGTGCCGGGACACGGGCGGTACGCCAGAGGAGTGCACGATCCCGGAGCCGACTCTGGAAGATTTCAGTGCGGGTCAGACGCCATTCAAGGAGGCGGCCAGAACTGCACTCGAGGTGTCCACAGTTTTTGTCGCGCTCGCCGCCTTCATGATCGCCGCCAGCTTCATCGGCGCTGAGTACAGCTCTGGTTCGATTGCCAACTGGCTCACCTTTGTCCCGCGGCGCGGGCGGGTTTTCTGGTCGAAGCTGCTAACGATGATCGGGTTTGCAGCACTGCTCGGCGCGTTCGCCGCTGCACTCGTACTCTTTGCCGCGGCAGTGCTGGCACGGCTCTACGGCTCCCCCATCGAGTCGTTTGCCGAGCTCGGCGCGATGGCAGGGCGCGGTGTGTTGGCAGTAATTGGGCTCACGGTGCTCGGCTTCTCTGCCGCTCTGGTGACTCGGCATACCGCTGGCGCGATTGGCGTCTTGCTTGGCTATGCCGTTCTCTGGTTCGTCCGCAGTGGGCCGTTGGGCTCGCTGGTGTGGGCGCAGCGGCTGACACCGTGGACTCCCGAGGCTAGTCTCGCGGCAATCGTGGAGCACGGCTACGCCTATTCCGTGCCGATCGAGAAGGTGACGCCGGAGGGGGCGACCATCGAGTGGGTCGACCAGACCGTGAGCCTCACGCACGGCGCCATCTACTGGTCAATCCTGATCACGCTCGTGATCATCGGCTCCCTGTTGATATTCCGCCGCCGCGACGTGGTGTGAGCGTCTACGCCCACGAGGGCCGCGGCGTCAGTGACCCGGCTGCGGCGCCAGCGGCCCGCCGTGGCCGTCTCGAGACGGCCACTCGGATGGGCGCCTCTCGCGTTGTTCCGCACGCCGCCACGAATGAGTCGCTTGCGCGCCCATTCCGGCTACATTCGTGGCTCCGTGCGGAGAAACGCCAGTCCCGGAGATCGACGAAGACGGCGGCTCCCCCGGCGAACATCGCAGCGAGCGGAGCCAGCCATTCGACAGAGCGAACGACAGCGAGCGGAGCAATCCAACACCGGATCGCGCCACGCGCCGTGCTGAGGAGGAGGGAGGGGACACGCTTTTCGTCCCCGAACGACGACGAAGTAGGTGCGCTCCAACGCGCGATCCGCGCCCGCGATGTTCGTGCCGCCGATCTGCAGGAGAAGCCGGCGAAACGCGTCGAGAACAGAGCTGATTCTCGACACGGTCGTTTCGTCGGATCCGACGAAGACGGCGGCTCCCCAACGAACATCGCCATTCGACAGAGCGAGCGACAGCGAGCGGAGCAATCCAACACCGGATTGCGCCACGCGCCGTGCTGAGGAGGAGGGAGGGGACACGCTTTTCGTCCCCGAACGACGACGAAGTAGGTGCGCTCCAAGGCGCGATCCGCGCGGAGCGAGCGACAGCGAGCGGAGCAATCCAACACAGTAAGGTGATGAGGTGACCATCGCTCCCGAAGGCCGCAGGATGCTCCGCCTGGAAGTTCGCAATGCGAGCACTCCGGTGGAGAAGAAGCCGTCGTGGATCAAGACCACGGCGCGGATGGGGCCGGAGTATCGCGAGCTTCAGCAATTGGTGAAAAGCCAGGGTTTGCACACGGTCTGCCAGGAAGCGGGCTGTCCGAACATATTCGAGTGCTGGGAGGACCGCGAGGCGACGTTCCTGATCGGCGGCGACGTCTGCACCCGACGCTGCGATTTCTGCCAGATCGACACCGGGAAGCCGGCCAGTTTCGACGCGAGCGAGCCACTCCGGGTTGCCGAGTCGGTGCAGGCGATGGGTCTTCGCTATGCGACGGTCACCGGGGTGTGCCGTGATGATCTTCCCGATGAGGGCGCCTGGCTGTACGCCGAGACGATTCGCAAGATTCACCAGCTCAATCCCGACACAGGCGTCGAGATGCTGGCACCCGACTTCTCCGGCAATCCCGACTACCTCAGCCAGGTTTTCGAGACCGAACCGGAGGTCTTTGCGCACAACGTGGAGACCGTCCCGCGAATCTTTCGGCGTATCCGGCCAGGTTTCCGCTACGAGCGCTCCCTGGATGTGCTGCGAGCGTCACGATCCGCCGGCCTGGTGACCAAGTCGAACCTGATTCTCGGCATGGGTGAAACTCGCTCCGAGATCAGTGAGGCGCTGCGGGACCTGTACGACGCCGGTGCCGAGATTGTCACGATCACTCAATACCTGCGGCCCTCGCCCCGGCATCATCCAGTCGATCGGTGGGTCAAGCCGGAGGAGTTCGTGGAGCTAGCCGACGAGGCAACTGCCATCGGTTTCGCTGGCGTGATGAGCGGACCACTCGTACGCTCCTCCTATCGCGCCGGCCGGCTGTATCGTCAGGCAGTCCACACCCGGGAAGCGCTGACCGTCCGTGCATCGGCGGTCTAGCAACCACACCGAGCAGAGAATCGAGAGCTGAAAGTGAGTGGGAATGGCTGACGCGGCGTCCCGGAGCGCCAAGAGCGGCACCAAGGCGGCGAAGCCTGCGGCCCAGGATCCGAAGGCTGCGGCCAAGGAAGTCAAGGTCAAGGCCAAAGAGGCAAAGAAGGCGGAGAAGGCCCGGAAGAAGGCGAGCGACAATCCGGCGGACATGGGCCGGATTCGGCAGATCATTCGCGCGTACCAGGTCACCCACGAGTACGACAAAGCGCTGCCGTACCTCCTGATCGGCGCATTCTTACTGCCGACCGCGCTCAGCATTGTGATAGGCCTGACCTGGGGCTACGCGTTCAACGTGATCTTCGCCGGCGTCATGATCGGCATCCTGGCTGCGATGTTCATGCTGGTACGCCGTGCAAAGGCAGCCACCTTCAGGCGTTACGCAGGGACGACGGGCTCAGCCGAGGTAGCCCTCGGAATGCTGCCCAAGAAGTGGATTTCGACGCCGATCATCGCAGCCAATCGCAACAAGGATGTCGTGCATCGCACCATCGGCCCCGGCGGCCTGGTGCTGATCGGCGAAGGCGAGACAGGCCGGGTGCGGCAACTCCTCGCGAGCGAGGTGAAGAAGCACGAGCGGGTGGCGTACGGGATTACCGTCACGACGGTGATCATGGGCGACAAAGAAGGTCAAGTGCCACTGAACAAGCTGGCCGACCACATCCGCAAACTGCCCAAGGCGCTGCAGCCTCACCAGATCACCGACCTCAAGCAGCGGTTACGCGCGCTTGACGCTCTCCGTCCACCCGTGCCGATGCCCAAGGGACCGATGCCGACCAGCCCCCGGCAGGTCAAGGGTGCCCGGCAGGCCATGCGCGGTCGCTGATTCAGAGCCCAGCACCGCGTGTCATAGCTGGGCGCGAGAGCCGCCTGACTGATCGATGAGCAACCTGATCAACGCCGAAGGCGTCACCATGAGCTACGGCACCCGTACGCTGCTCGATGACCTCAGCCTTGGCCTGGGCCGCGGCGACGTAGTGGGCGTCGTGGGCCGCAACGGGGCGGGAAAGACCACCCTGCTGCGCGTCCTCGCAGGGACTCTGACGGCAGACAGTGGTCGCGTCACCCACACCGCCCAGCTGTCGATTGGTTTCTTGGATCAGATCGACCACACGCCGTCCAACGTCTCTGTCCGAGATCTCATCGTCGCCGGCGCCCCAGACCACGTGTGGGCAGCCAATTCTGGTACACGAGAGATCGTCGAACATCTGCTGGCGGATGTCGATCTTGACACCCCACTGGACAGCCTGAGCGGTGGGGAGCGTCGCCGGGCCGCACTCGTGAATCTGCTGCTTGCTGATCATGATCTGCTGATTCTGGATGAGCCGACCAACCATCTCGATGTGGAGGCGGTCGACTGGTTGGCCAAGCACCTGAATGATCGGCAGGCGGCCGAGGTTGCGATGCTGATCGTCAGCCACGACCGCTGGTTCCTCGACGCCGTCTGTACTCGAATGTGGGAAGTACATGACGGCAGAGTTCAGGCCTATGTCGGTGGCTACGCGGCGTACGTGTTGGCGCGGGCAGAACGCGCCCGCCAGGCCGCCATGATCACGTCACGGCGCAACAATCTGCTGCGCAAGGAACTGGCTTGGCTACGCCGCGGCGCACCAGCGCGTACCTCGAAGCCGAAGTTCCGGCTGGACGCAGCCGCGGCGCTGATCGCCGATGAGCCCGAACCGCGTGATCGACTTCAACTACAACGATTTGCGATCGCCCGCCTGGGCAAGGACGTCTTCGATCTTGATCGAGTGAGTGTGAGCCTGGGTGGCCGGACGTTGCTCGATAACCTCTCCTGGTCAATCGGCCCCGGCATGCGGATTGGCATCGTCGGGGTGAACGGCTCCGGCAAGACCACCGTGCTTCGGCTGCTGCACGGTGATCTCACCCCTGACTCGGGACGCGTCAAACGGGGCAAGACGCTGCGTATCGGCTACTTGAGTCAGGACGTGACCGAGCTTCGCGGCACCGAACGAGTCCTGGAATCGGTCGATCAGCTGCGGCAGCAGGCGAGGCTCGCTTCGGGCGCAGAAGCCAGCGCCGGTTCGCTGCTGGAGGACTTCGGGTTTACCGGCGACAAACTGACGACCCGACTCGACGACCTGTCAGGTGGCGAACGGCGGCGACTTCAGATGCTCCGCATACTGCTTGACGAGCCGAACGTCCTGCTGCTCGATGAGCCCACCAATGACCTCGACATTGACACCTTGACCGTCTTTGAGGATTACCTCGACAGCTGGCCAGGCACCCTGCTCGTGGTGTCACATGATCGATATTTCCTGGAGCGGGTCTGCGATGTGAGCTACGCGTTGCTAGGCGACGGATCGTGTGTCCTGCTGCCCGGCGGTGTTGATCAATACTTGCGGATGCGCAGCGACCGATCGCCAGAAATCTCGCCCTCGCCCACCTCGCTGCAGCGTGACTCCGCGACCTCCAGCGCCGCAACACGCCAAGCGAGGAAAGACCTCGCACGGCTCGAACAACAGATCGCCCGCCTCGACCAGCGGATCACGGCGCTGCACAAGCAGATGACGACCGCGGCCAGCGACTATCAACAGCTCGCTGAGCTGCAGCGCGAGATCGAACTGATCACTGCCAGCAAGGACGAGCTGGAGCACGCGTGGCTCGAGGCGGCCGAGGTCGCGGGCTAGGGCTAGTGGCTCGGCACTAACTTGGTTGGTATGGAGACTGCGTTGAAACAGCTCGTCGCGCTCCTCGGTGACGCCGTCCGGACTGACCCCGTCAGCTGCGAGAACTACCGCTTCGACTGGTCCCGCGACCCGACCGCGGGAGTTCCGATCGCCGTGGTTCGGCCTGGCAACGCCTCGGAGGTACAGACTGCCATCCGATGGGCAGCCGAGCACCGCGTACCAGTAGTTCCGCGCGGCGCCGGCAGTGGCCTCTCTGGTGGAGCTTCGGCGGTTACCGGAGGCATCGTGCTGAGCCTGGAGCGGATGCGTTCGGTCGAGATCGATGTCGCTGCTCGAGTCGCCGTGGTGGAGGCCGGTGCCTTCAATGCTGATGTGAAGGCGGCGGCAGCTCAGTACGGCCTGTGGTATCCGCCGGACCCGTCCTCGTACGAGATCTGTTCTATCGGTGGCAATATCGCCACAAATGCGGGTGGATTGTGCTGCGTCAAGTACGGCGTGACCACCGACTACGTCCTCGGGCTCGACGTTGTACTGGCCGACGGGACCCTCATCACTCTGGGCGGTAAGCGGATCAAGGACGTAGCTGGGCTGCCGTTACTCAAACTCTTCGTTGGAAGCGGCGGAACCCTCGGAATCATGACGCGCGCCATCCTCCGGCTGGTACCGGAGCAGGGACCGCGATCCACTCTGGTTGCCTACTTCCCCACTGTGCAGGATGCGGCTGACACCGTTGTGACGATCGGTAGGACGCTTCGAGCATCCATGATGGAACTGATGGATCACGCCTCAATCAATGCGGTCGAGGACTATCGCTCGATGGGGCTGGATCGATCGGCCGGCGCCTTACTTCTTGCTCAGTCCGATGCGCCCGGCGCGGCGTGCGCCGCGGAGATCGAGTTGATGGAGGCCGCCTGTACGGCTGCTGGTGCGAAGGAGGTCTTCGTCACCACTGACCCTGAAGAGGGTGAGCTGTTCGTTGCCGCCCGGCGAGCTGCATTTCCAGCGATCGAGGCTCGAGGCTCCATCCTGCTGGAGGACGTTGGTGCACCGGTGCCTCGGTTGCCGGAGCTCCTGGCCGGCGTTGCCGCCGCTGCGGACCGGTATTCGGTCGAGATCCCGGTGGTCGCACACGCCGGAGATGGCAACACGCACCCGATCGTCGTGTATGACCGCGGCGATCCGGACGCACGGAACCGCGCGTATCGCGCCTTCGATGAGATCATGCAGCTCGCCATCAGGCTTGGCGGCACGATCACCGGCGAGCACGGCGTTGGGCGAGCGAAGAAAGCAGCCCTGCCGGCTCAGCTCGGGCCGGAGGTGATGACTCTGTCATTGACCATCAAGAACGCCCTGGACCCCCTCGGCATCCTCAATCCCGGAGCCATCTTCTAGTGCCGGAA
>DASVEX010000023.1:0-8051 GCA_036380335.1 Propionibacteriaceae bacterium
GATTGCCTATGCCTTCCTCGGTTCGTCCCGCCAGCTGTCCGTCGGTCCAGAGTCGAGCACCGCGCTGATGACTGCGGCGGCGGTCATCGTACTGGTTGCCGGTGATCGGCAGAACTATGCAAACACCGCGGCGGCGCTAGCGCTTGCGGTGGGCGCGATCTGCTTGATCTGCTGGGTGGCGAGGCTTGGTTTTTTGGCCAACCTGCTTTCCCATCCGGTGCTGATCGGTTACATGGCCGGCATCGCGGGGCTGATGATCGTCAGTCAGCTCGGCAAGGTGACCGGTATTTCCGTGGAAGGGGATTCCGTCTTTTCCGAACTGCGGTTCTTCGTTGCCCATCTGGGTCAAGTTCATTTGCCGACGCTGCTTGTTGCCGTGGCGACTTTCGCATTGCTCGTGGCGTTTCAGCGGTTTCTGCCGCGATGGCCCGGTCCGCTGATGGCGATGGTTTGGCCGCTGTCGCGGTCGCCGTGTTCGATCTGAACCAGATGGGGGTCAAGACCGTCGGCACTGTCCCGCGGGGGCTGCCGCCAGCCTCGATTCCGGACTTTTCTACCGTCGACTTGAGCACTTTGATACCGGCAGCGCTCGGTGTGACCATCGTCGCCTACACCGACAACGTTGTGACGGCGCGTGCATTCGCAACCCGTCGGCGGGAGCAGATCGACGCCCGCCAGGAGTTCCTGGCGCTGGGTGCGGCCAACCTAGGTGCCGGCTTGTTCTCCGGCTTCCCAGTCAGCAGCAGCGGCAGCCGTACGGTGATCGGGGACGCGGTGGGCAGCCGCACGCAGCTGTACTCCCTCGTCACCGCCGCAATTGTGCTGCTCACCATGTTGTTTCTGGGTCCGGCGCTCTCCACCTTTCCACTGGCCGCCCTAGGTGCCCTTGTGGTGTTCGCCGCAATCAGGTTGATCGATTTCCCCGAGCTCCGTCGGATCGCCCGGTTCCGGCGCAGCGAACTGCTCCTGGCGTTGGCCACCACAGCCGGGGTGTTGATCTTCGATGTGCTGTATGGCATAGCGGTGGCCGTAGCACTGTCGATTCTTGAGCTGCTGGAACGCATCGCCCGACCACACGACGGCATCTTGGGCTACGTTCCGGGGCTGGCTGGCATGCACGACATCGACGACTACGCCGCCGGCCGCCAGGTGCCCCGCCTGCTGGTCTATCGCTACGACGCGCCGTTGTTCTTCGCCAACGCCGAAGACTTCAAGCGCCGCGCGCTGGCCTCGGTTGACGCTGCGGATCCGCCGGTCGAGTGGTTCTTGCTGAATGCCGAGGCCAACGTCGAGGTTGACCTGACAGCAGTCGACGCCCTTGAGGAGGTCCGCCGGACGCTGGCAGAGCGCGAGATCGTTTTCGCGCTGGCGCGAGTGAAGTCCGACCTACGGGGGGTCCTGGAGCCAACAGGCTTCATCGACCGGATCGGTGAGGACCGGGTGTTCATGACGCTTCCTACGGCGGTGAACGCGTACCAGCAGTGGTACGCCGCACGCCACGGTAATGCGCCGAGTGTGGAGGCCTAACGACGACTTTTTCTTGTGATGCTGAAGCCCAAACCCCAAGTCTGAGTTGGGTCCAGAGCCGCGTCCGAGCGCCTGTTGCCGTCGCCAGTCGGCGACACCAAGCCCTAGTCCGCCGTCGCGGATCGCGGGTGCTGCTGCGGTATCACGGCGACAGGACACGTGGCGCGATCAATTACTGCGCGGGCTACTGAGCGGATCCAGCGCGTCCATTCCCGGCCGCGGTACGGGCTGCCGACGACGAGCAGTTGCGCATCCGCGGACGCCGAGGCAACGGTGTCACGGGGTGCACCGGCCAGCATTTGGGTGTCCACCTCGATGTCGGGATAGTCGGCCTTCCAGCCAGCCAGAATTTCAGCCAAATTGAGTCCGATGTCCTGCTCTCCATCCGCTAGCTCGGCCAGCGGCGCAGAGTGCACCACCAATATCGCAACCCGGCGGAGGCTCGCCTCGCCAAATGCGAAGCCGAGCGTGCTCGAAGAAGGATGCCGCCCGTCGATGGCTACGGCGATCGGGCGGCGGTCGGCGGCTTGTGGCGTCCAGCCTCTAGGCACCGCCACTACGGGATGCCGGGACATGCTAGCGACGGTGCTAGCCGTATGTCCGAGCGGCATGTGGCCGACGCCGGAGCGATGATCTTGACCGAGCACGGTTAGTTCCGCCTGTTCGGAAAGCCTCGGCAGCAGGGCCTCCGGGCTGTCAACCTCGACGAGCTGGCCGAGGTGGATCGTCGCCGGCACGGTCAAGGTGCCAGCTACCCTCTCGAGCAGCGCTTGACGCTGCCTCCGTCCCTGGGCGATGGCGACGGTTTCAGTCTGGTGCGGCAGGAGCGGCGCTTCGTATGCGTGGACGAGGAGGAGGTCATCTGTGCGCAACTCCGCTTCTCGAACCGCCCATTTGGCCGCCGCCTCAGCTTCGGCTGAATCGTCGACACCAACGATGATCACGCGGCGGTGTGTCTGCAGTCAGAGAGCCAGCGGGTCAGCTGGTGATGATCATCGCAGCCGACCGCCGACCGGGCGTGCTACTTCGATTTGGCGCCTTCGCCGGGCAGATCTGACGGGGCCACCAGCACGGTTGCATCACCGTCGATCTCCAGCTCGTGATCTTCACTGGCCTTTCCGCCGTTCCGAGGCGATGCACTGGGTCTGCCACCGCCCGAGTTGTCCTCGCTGGGACCAGCGGGTGGCAGCATGTCGGGACGCATCACCGTGCGATCTCCGACCTCGCCGCCCTCTAGATCGCTGGGGTCGTCGAGATCTGGGAATGCGCTGGCCGTCTGCTCGGCGAGAGCCGACAAGCTGGCCAACTGGCTGAGCACAGCCTGCTTGCGCTGGTGCAACAGCTCGGTCTCTCGGCGCAGCTGCTGCTTCCGCCAGGCGAACTCTTGCTGGGTGCGCTCATTGATTGCGGCGGCCTGCTTCTTGGCGGTGGCGATCCGCGCCTCGGCCTCCTGAGCGGCCGCGCCCTTGCTCTGCTCGGCCTCCGCGAGAGCCTCCGCGCGAATCCGAGCAGCCTCGGCCAGATCGGCCTCGAGCCGCTCGGCAGACTCGCTGTGATGCCTGGTTGCCTCGGCCAGCAGGGCAGCGGTCTTCTGCTGCGCCTCGTCATAGGTGGTCTTCAGCTGCAGGACCGCCTGCTCCCGCTCGGTGGCCAGCTTGGATCGCGCTTCGGCGGCTTCACGCTCAACCGTGCGCCGCAGGTTCTCGGTGTCAAGGTAGGCATTCTGACGGGTTGTCTGTGCCTCGTGATCGGCCTCGCGCCGAATCGACTCGGACTGCCGCCGAGCGGCCGCTATCAAGGCGTCACCTTCATCCTTGGCCTTGTCGACCTGAGCCTGGACCTCCTCGCGCAACTTGGCGCGCAATTGGTCAACCTGGGCCGTACCGCCGGTCTTGATGGCGTCGCCTTCGCGCGCAGCGTTGTTTCGCAGGCCATCTGCCTCGCGGCGCGCTTGCTCCTTGACTTTCTCGGCCTCGATCGTTGCGTTTTGGACGAGTTCGCGGGCCTGCTCCTGAGCCAACCGCAGGATGTCATTGGCGCGCCCGCCAAGGTTGGCATAGTCAAGGTCTTTGTCGGTCTTGTCGCCAGAGGTGGCGACCTCATCTTGGAGTAGGGTCACCTGCTGCTCGAGCTGAGCAGAGTGTCTGCGGGACTTGACGACACTCTCCTCAAGAGTGCGGACGTAGTCGTCAACGGCCGTTCTGTCATAGCCCCGTAGTGCAGTCGGAAAATTTCCGACTGCGCTTGCTGTGTCGTCGAACAGGCCAAGCCCCGTGTTGTCTGATGCGTTCACCGCAAGAAGCCCTCTCCGGAAATAGGTATGGACGCCCTTATCTGCTGGCCGACAAGCTCGGCCATGAAGTCTGTGCCCGTGTGAGCGACGGCCATCCGCTCAGCCCCAACGTGATTGGACACTGCGCGGATCCGCCGCGGCTTGCTCGACCAACTCGAGTAAGACGCCGCCAGTGTCCTTGGGGTGGACAAAGTTGATCTGCGAGCCACGGGTACCGGCTCTCGGTGCATCATAAAGCACCCGTACGCCGCAGTGACGCAAAATTGTGGATGCGGACCGGACATCTGACACAGCGTAAGCCACGTGGTGCAGGCCGGGTCCACGTCTCATCAGAAATCGGTTGAGCACCGAGTCCTCGGTCAGTGGCATCAGCAGCTGGAGCTGGTTGCCCGCCGCTCCTGCGTCACTGGTCGCCAGCATGACCTCGGCAACCTGCTGGTCCAGGTTGTCCTCGCGGTGGACGATTCGCAGCCCGAGCTGGTCACGGTAGAAGGAGATCGCTTCGTCCAAATCAGGCACCGCGATACCAACATGATCAAGACCGAGTAGCCCCGGAAGGACAGCCGCGAGATCGGGAGGCCTTCTGGTCATGCCACTTAGAGTGCCAGACTGGGGTCTGAGACTAGCTGCGAGCGTCGGGAACGTTGCGCGAGCAGCTCGGAATTTGTATCCGACGTGATCATCGTCAGAGCACAGCTGCGAGCTGGGAGGTAGAAGCATGGGATCAGTGATTGTCGGCGGAGCACGTACGCCGATTGGCAAACTGCTCGGTGGCCTGAAGGACGTATCGGCCACAGATCTTGGCGGTCACGCGATTGCGGCGGCGCTCGAGCGTTCGGGCGTTTCGCCGGACCACGTCGACTATGTGGTGATGGGTCAGGTGCTGCAGGCGGGCACGGGCCAGATCTCCGCTCGGCAGGCCGCGGTCAAGGGCGGCATCGCCATGTCGGTGCCCGCCGTGACCATCAACAAGGTGTGTCTTTCCGGGCTGAATGCGGTGGCGCTTGCTGATCAGCTGATCCGAGCGGGCGAATGCGAGGTGGTCATCGCCGGCGGCATGGAATCCATGACCCAAGCCCCGCACCTGCTACCTGGCTCGCGGTCCGGCTACAAGTACGGCAACGTGACGATCATCGACCACATGGCCTACGACGGTCTCTGGGACGTGTTCACCGACCAGGCTATGGGGGCGCTGACCGATAGCTGCAACACGGGCGAGCACCTGGTTAGTCGCGAAGATCAAGATGCCTTCGCGGCGCGTTCCCATCGGCGCGCGGCGGCTGCTACCGCCAATGGCACGATGGCGGAAGAGATCGTGGAGGTGCGCGTCCCGCAGCGCCGCGGTGACGATCTGGTGATCAGCAAGGATGAAGGCATCCGCGAGGGTGTGACCGCGGAATCACTTGGCAAGCTCAAGCCGGCGTTCGGCCGCGACGGTTCGATCACCGCGGGTTCATCCAGCCCGATCTCGGATGGGGCGGCTGCCATGGTGGTGATGAGCAAGGAAGCGGCTGAGCGACTCGGCGCTACTCCCATTGCCGAGATTGGCGCATACGCCAGTGTTGCCGGCCCGGACTCGTCTTTGCAGTTGCAGCCGGCCAATGCGATCGACCTTGCTGTGAAGAAACAACAGATCAGCCTCGCTGATCTCCAACTCATTGAGATCAACGAAGCCTTCGCCGCAGTCGGTGTCGCGAGCGCAAGGTCGTTGGGCTTGAGCGAGGAGGAGACCGACGACAAGGTCAACGTCAATGGTGGTGCTATCGCCCTCGGCCATCCCATTGGCGCGTCGGGTGCTCGGCTGCTGTTGACCCTTGCCATGGAGCTGCGACGTCGTGGCGGCGGTTCCGGCGTCGCTGCACTGTGCGGCGGCGGTGGGCAGGGCGACGCCTTGATCATCACCGTTCCGACAGACACCAGCTCCCGCTAAAGCGGCGCGCCCCGCGTTGTCCGTTGGCTTGTCGGTTGACCGCGACGACGTCGGAACTGTTCTCGCTGCGGTCCGGTCGGGCAATCCGAGAGCGCTGGGTCGTTTGATCAGTTGGATCGAGAACGCATCGCCGGCGTTGCCGATGATCATGAAGGAGCTCACGCCGGATACGGGCCGGGCCCACGTGGTTGGCTTGACAGGGCCGCCTGGGGTCGGCAAGTCGACCACGGCGAGCTCGCTCGTTCGGGTGCTGCGGACCCGTGGTGAGCGGGTCGGCGTGCTGGCCGTGGATCCGAGTTCGCCCTTTTCGGGCGGTGCCCTGCTGGGAGATCGGGTGCGTATGCAGGAACACACTCTCGATGGCGACGTGTACATCAGATCAATGGCAACAAGGGGTCACCTTGGCGGCCTCGCGGCCGCCGCACCGCAGGCGTTGCGGGCCTTCGACGCGGCAGGTTTTGACACCGTGATCATGGAGACTGTCGGGGTGGGCCAGTCGGAGCTCGAGGTGGCAGAAACGGCCGATACGGTGCTCGTCTTGCTGGCTCCGGGCATGGGTGACGGGATCCAGGCCGCCAAGGCTGGGATCCTGGAGATCGGCGACATATTCGTTGTCAACAAGAGTGATCGCGACGGCGCTCAGGCGTTGGTGCGGGAGCTGCGGACCATGATCGCTCTTGCGGACCGAGGTCCACACGATTGGAAGCCGCCGATCGTCTCAACGGTCGCGTACGAGCATCGCGGGATCGATGATCTGATGCACGCTGTAGATCGGTTCAGGGCATTCCAAATCGATACCGGACGTGCCCAAGAACGCCGTACTGCACGGGCTCGGCGCGAAGTGGAGAGCATCGCCTTCGCCAGGCTGCGCACCGAATTCCGGGTCAACGGTGCGGCGGGGATAGATGATCTTGCGGAGGCTGTGAGCCGAGGTGAGCTAGATCCGTATGCGGCGGCTGACCGAGTGGTCCTTGGGCGCTGAGGGCGACCCTAGGTGGCGGCGGCGTAGGGCCGCGGCTCTCGGACGGCGTGCCTGCCGTCGATCTGGTGGCACATCGGGTACAAAGATGAGTATCCAGGCGTGTGCCTGTACATGGGGCAGACTGTTCGAATATTCTGCGATAGAAACCGGAAGGATGAATAGTCCGACATGGTGTGGGTAAAGCGGATCATCGTCTTCTTGGTCGTAGCCTTTGCGCTGTTCTATTTGATTGCACAACCCCAGGCGGCTGCGGATGCCGTCCGTGCCATATTCGGAGCCTTAGCCCGCGTGTTCCGCTCGCTGATTACGTTCTTCCAGTCGCTGGCTGCTGGCTAGCTGCCCATGGGCATCGTCAACTGGCTCGATCCGCACGTCGACAAATACATCTTGACTACGGCTGGTGAGCACAAGGTTCTCGAGGTCAAGAAGCACTGGGTCGCGAGTGCCTGGCCGGGAGTCCGTGCCGGCGTGGCTTTCGTGATCTTGGTCAGCGCTTTCGCATTCACAGGCGCCGTCTTCTGGGTGATCTTCTTGCTCGGCCTGGTGATTGGCGTACAGGCGCTCTATCGAATAATCGAGGAGTACCGCGATCGTTTTGTTATCACCAACCAGCGGGTGTTTCGGGTCCACGGAGTCCTCGCCACCGCACGCGCTAGCGTGCCGCTACAGAGGATTTTGGACATCACCGTCAACAAGCCCGTCATCGGCCGGTGGCTGAATTATGGGAATTTCGTCTTCGAGTCCGCGGCTCAAGTCCAAGGCCTGAACGTCATCACCTACGTAAGCGACATAGATCAGCGTGAGGATGTGCTGCGCATGGTGATGCAACCGCCCGAGTTGCCTCAGCAGATTTCCGGGATCGACGAGGATGACGGAACGTGAGCACCGTGGAGCGACATCGGTTGCCCTTCGACCCGATTGAGGAGGCCGCGAAGCAGTGGGTCACCCTCTGGGGCGAGATGCCTCGGATGCGTGCCGTCACGTCGCTGATGCGGGTACACCAGCTGCTACTCACCGAGCTGGATGAATTGCTTCGGCCGCTGGGCCTGACCTTCGCACGGTATGAGGTCTTGGTCTTGCTTTCCTTCTCCCGTCGCGGCTCATTGCCATTGGGCAAGATCGGCGAACGCCTCCAGGTCCATGCCACGTCGGTGACGCCGCTGGTAAAGCGCCTCGAAGCGGCCGAGTTGATCCGGCGTACGCCCCATCCCGAGGACGGGCGGGCGGTGCTCGCCTCGATTACTCCTCAGGGACGGGACGTCATGGAGAAGGCGACCGACGCAATCGTCAATGCTCGGTTCGGACTGAGCGCGTTGAGC
>DASVEX010000024.1:0-4844 GCA_036380335.1 Propionibacteriaceae bacterium
AAGGGTCGAATGTGGATATACGGAGGCCTGGATTACCGGGCTCGTACCTTCTTGAACGACATCTGGTCCTCCGCCGATGGCGTTACGTGGTCGAAAATCGGCAACGCGGCTTGGTCCCCGCGAGGTAGCCACACGGTCGTCGTCTATCGCAACAGGCTATGGCTGATCGGAGGCGCTAATCACATTGCGGATGATCGCTCAACAGACGGCTTTTTGAACGACGTCTGGGTGTCGGATGACGGCACCTCCTGGACACAGGTCACGCACGCCGCACCCTGGACGCCGCGCGACAAGGCCGGCGTCGTCGTCTTCCAGGGCGGGCTCTACATCCTCGGCGGCCAGGACATGGCTGACGTATGGCGCAGTTCGAACGGCCGCGATTGGACGCCACTGGTTAGTGAGGCCAATTGGCGAGGACGCCACGACTTTGCCCGGGTCGCGTACGACGGCAGACTCTGGGTGTTCGGCGGTTGGAAGGACCGCTCCACCGATGCCCTCAACGACGTGTGGTACTCCTCTGACGGGATGAGCTGGAGTCGTCAAGCTGATCACGCCCCCTGGGCACCTAGATCACCAATCAGCGTGGTCTTTCACGACAAGATCTGGATCTACAGCGGTAAGCACACCGGCTTCGACGACAACTGGGGCGGTGATCTTTGGCAGATGACCACCGGCACGATGCCAACTGGCTGACCGGGACTCCATACTGACTGCGTGCCGATTCGATTTCCGATCACGACAACGCGATTGACCATCAGGCCCATGCGCCTCGACGACGCTGAGCCGTTGCTCGCTGTCTACGGCGACGTCGAGACGATGCAGCATCTGAACTCCGAGCTTCCCTCCACCGTCGACGAGGCTCGCGAATGGGTGCAGACCAAGATTGATCTCTTTGAGCGCGATGATCAATTGAGTCTCTGGACCGTGATGCACACCGAATCCGGACAGATCGTTGGCGATGTCGGCTTGCAGCATGAGGACTACGGCTCCGGGCCCGTGGTCGGTATCGGCGGCCGAGGCAACCGCCATTTCTGGCGTCAGGGGATGGGCTTCGAAGCTGCGAGTGCGACTATCGACGCCGGATTCGGGCAACTGGAGCTTGCGGTCATTGGTGCCGAAACCCGACCAGAGAATCGTCCGGCCCAGGCATTACTGAGCAAACTCGGGATGCAACCGGCCAGGACGAATACCGACGGATGGCCAGTCTATTTGATCACTCGCGAGGCGTGGCTGGCCCGGACTCGTCAGAACCCAGTTACTCGACCACCAGGGCTCGTGCCTCCCAGCGGCCCTCACCCAGCAGCGTGAGCTCGTTGCTGTGCAGATTCTCCAGGCTGCTCCGATGGCCCACGCTGACGATCGTGCAGTCGGGCATCCGTTCCCGTACCAGTCCGTAGATGGCGTGTTCCATACCCTCGTCCAGCGCAGAGGTGGTTTCGTCGAAAAATGCCAGCGCCGGCCGCGCGATCAGGATGCGGCCGAACGCAAGCCGCTGCTGCTCGCCAGGTGACAGTGTCCTCGACCAGTCAGTCTCCACGTCCAGCCGGTCTGCCAAATGCCCGAGTTGGACCGCTCGCAGTATGTCGGCAGCCACGTCGTCGCTGAGAGTTTCGGCAGGCGATGGGTAGGCCAACCCGGTGCGCAGCGTGCCGAGCGGCAGGTAGGGAGCCTGCCCGCAGAACATCGCCTGCCCATCCATCGGCCGGTCGATTGTTCCGTCGACGTACGGCCATAGGCCAGCCAGGCTACGGAGCAGCGTCGTCTTGCCGCTTCCGGACGCGCCTTTGACCAGCAGTGACTCCCCGCCGCGGATATCGAGATCGAGGTCGGTCAATATCGGCGTGCCATCGGGCAAACGCACGTCGAGGTCACGGACACCGAGCCCATCGGGCCGCTCCTCTGTCACCGCCACCGGCAGAGCGCGAGCCTCGTCGTTGGCGTCGAGCAGCTGGGTGAGCCGGTTCAGTGAGGCCTTATAGCTGGCGAAGTCGTCATAGGCCAGCCGGAAGAACGACAGCGAGCCCTCAACTTGACTGAACGCCCCTGCGGTCTGGGTGACATCGCCAAGGGTGATCTGCTGGCTGAAGAATCGCTGAGCCTGAATGACCCATGGGAAGATCACCGCAATTTGGCTGATCGCAAGGTTGAATCCTTGAAACTTCAAGCTGCGATACACGATGGCCCAGGTATTGGCGATGACAGCCACAAAGCGGCCCATGAGCCCGGTGTTCTCCACCTGCTCACCGCGATAGAACGCAATGTTCTCGGAGTTGTCCCGGATTCGCACCAGGTTGTAGCGGTATGAGGCCGTGAGCAGCTCATTGAGGAAGTTCAGGCGGATCAGCGGCCGGCCGATCCGGAAGGCCAATACCGTCGCAATGATCACGTAGATATAGGCCAGAAAGACCATGGCGCGCGGGATCTGGAGGCCGAAGACGGTGAGCGGACCGGATAGCGACCACAAGATGATGGTGAAGGAGACCAGCGACACGGAGGAGGACACCGCTCCTAAAGCCAAGGACTGCGAGTCGTCGGCGAAGGACGTGACGTCTTGCTGAATGCGCTGATCGGGGTTGTCCACTGGAGCGCCGACAAACTTCATCCGGTGGTATGCCGTGCCACCCAGCCAATCACCAACCATGCGCTGATTCAGCCAGAGCCGCCAGTGAATGATCTGTGCCTGGCCGACCCAGAAGCTAAAAAGCACCAAGATCACATAGATCGTGGCGAGCACCCCGAAGATCGCAATGAACTTCCAGAACATGGGCGCGTCGAGGTTCTGTAGTGCCGTGTAAAGGCCATTGCTCTGGTACGTCAGCAAGACATCGATCCGAACCGACACGACGGTCAAGAGCAGCAGCAAAGCCACGGTGAGAACCGGTCGCCAGGCGATCCAGCTGCGAGTGCGCGGAATGAAGTAGAGACTCGACAACCGCCAGAACTGCCGACCCCAGCGCGTACGCCGGATCAACAACCACCCGACCAATGCGAATCCGATCAAGACGAAAACAAAAACCCGCGCAATCCATAACAGGCTCGTCAGCCATTCGGTTGACCAGTTGATCTCCATTAATCCTCCAAGAAGCTTCGTGACCCTACCGAAGTGGCGCTTACCTTACGCTGTCGCCGCTCTTGAGGGATATTCGGTGACACTTCAGCAGACGCTGAGCATTCGCGCCCCTTGCGCGCCATCCGCGTACGCCATCGCGTGCACCGCTCCCTGGTGTCGGAAACGCACGTGCACGTGCGTTTCCCACTGGGGCCAGCGCGCCGAGGGTCACGGCAGATCTGACACCTCGCGGAGCCGGCGGCGTTCGCTGCGCCGCTCGACCAGGGAGTACAACACCGGCACCAGAAGCAGAGTCAGTACGGTCGAGGAGATCAGGCCACCGATCACGACAATCGCCAGCGGCCCTGAAATGAACGCCCCTCCCCCGGTAAACCCAAGAGCCATCGGGATCAACGCAAAGATCGTCGCACACGCTGTCATGATGATCGGTCGCAGCCGCAGTCGGGCTCCGTCGGTGATTGCCGAGCGGAGATCCTCGCCGCGCCGGCGATATTGATTGATCAGATCGATCAAGACGATCGCGTTCGTGACCACGATGCCGATCAGCATCAGGAGACCCACCATCGCCGGCACGCCGAGCGGGGTGTCGGTGATCAAGAGGCCGGCAACCGCGCCCGTCGCGGCAAACGGAATGGAGACCATCAAGATCAACGGTTGCACCAGGCTGCGGAAGGTGCCGACCATGATCATGAAGACCAAGGCGATGGCCACCAGCATCGCCAGACCGAGCTGAGTGAAGGCGTCACGCTGATCTTGGGCGGCTCCGCCGAGCGTTGCCGTGACGCCCGGTGGCAGGTCGGTCAATGCATCGAGCCTGCTCTGAATCGTCGTCGTCAGCGCGCCAAGATCATTGACATCGGGTGTGGCGTTGATCGTCACCGACGGCGTTCCCTCGATTTGGGTAACCGTCGTCGGAGCCAGCACCTCTTGGACCTTGGCGACATTCTTGACCTTTACTGCCTTGGCGCGGACGTCGGACAGCGCATCCTGCTCGTCTTGGAGCTTTTTCTGCTTGGCCCGCTGCTCCGCGGTCTGCTGGGCCTGCTGGTCGGCTGCATCCTGCTGCTTGTCAACCTGCTTGATGCTTTCGTCGATCTGGTCAATGCTGGCGTCGGTCTGATCTATGGCTTTCTCGGTCTGAGTGACGGCCGCCGACAGCTGAGCGACCTGCTGCGACCACTGCTGAGTCTGTAGTTGCGCTGCCAGCTGGTCTTGCGTTACCGGAACGGGCGGAACAGAGGGGTTGGGAGGAGGAGGTGGCTTTGGCGGGTTCGCCTTGAGCTTGGCCAACTGCTTCTTGGTGTCTGCCAGCTGGCGTCTGGTGTGGCTGAGCTGGTCCACAGTGTCGGAGCGGTTCTTATCGAGCTTGGTTCGCTGCTTGCGAAGCTCATCATTCTGATCTGCCGTGGCATCGTCGGCGATCTGCTGCTGCTCTTTGGTGAGAGCCTTCTGTTTGGCCGCCAGCTTGTCCGATGCCTTCTTCTGGGCGTTGGTTTGTTGCAGCTGGCTGACCGGCAGCTCGAGATTGCCAATATCGGCCGGGCTCGGTTCGTCCGCAGCCTGACTACGAACGAAGATATCTCGTTGCTCGCCAGCCAGAGTGACTGAGCCCACCCGGGTGCCGCGCAGTGCACTGGAGATCGCCTGACCCACATCACCTTGGGTAAAACCCAGCGAAGCGGCCTTCTTCTTGTCGAGGGTCACCTTGAGCAACTTGCGCTGTTCCTCGAGATTGGTGCGGATATTGGTGAGGCCCGAAATGCCGTCGAGCTCA
>DASVEX010000025.1:0-2616 GCA_036380335.1 Propionibacteriaceae bacterium
TGCTCAGCCAGGTCGCTGCTGTTGGCAAAGCGCTTCCAGAAAAGCTGCGTGGCAAGGTCAGTCTGATTACGGCCGATAGCCGCGACAGCATCGTGCTGATGTTGACATCAGGACGAACTGTGACCTGGGGCAACTCAGCGGACTCGGAGTTGAAGGCTCAGGTTGTGACGGCGCTGCTGAAGAAGAAGCCAAGGTCCTACATCGACGTGTCGAGTCCGCACAATCCTGCCCTGCGCTAGCTATCTCTCCCACCATGCTCACGGGGCGTCTCGGTGCCGGCGCTCTCTCTGCCTGCAAAGTCTGGCCGCGCTCTCTGAAGTCTCACTCTCTCCTTGACATACAGCAATTTGGTGATGAATTGGTGATCTAGGCGTGTCACAACAGCATCAATGGTCACCATCTCGTAGCCTCATTGAACACCGCGCTGTTTCCCCACCCGGGCAACTTGACCGTCGACTTTAGGTTGAGCCTCAGGTTGAGACCCTCAGGTTGAGAATTGGTGCGACCACATAGTCCGCAACAATGGAAGAAGAGGCGGAACCGTGGTTTCTGCGTCACAGAACTACTTGGCGATCATCAAGGTCGTGGGCGTCGGCGGCGGTGGCGTCAACGCCGTCAATCGGATGATCGAAGCCGGGCTTCGGGGTGTCGAATTCATCGCGGTCAACACTGACGCACAGGCGCTGCTGATGAGCGATGCGGACGTCAAGTTGGACATCGGCCGTGATCTGACGCGCGGACTTGGTGCCGGCGCGGACCCGGACAAGGGCCGCCAAGCGGCCGAGGATCACGCGCAAGACATCGAAGACGCTCTCAAGGGTGCGGACATGGTGTTCGTCACCGCTGGCGAGGGCGGCGGTACGGGTACCGGCGGTGCGCCGGTCGTGGCTCGTATCGCACGGGCTCTGGGCGCGCTCACCATCGGCGTCGTGACCCGGCCGTTCTCCTTCGAGGGCAAGCGTCGCGCCGTCCAGGCCGAGCAGGGCATCGTGAACCTCCGCGAAGAGGTCGACACATTGATCGTGATTCCCAATGACAAGCTGCTTCAGATGATCGATCACCAGATCGCAATCCTGGACGCCTTCAAGCAGGCCGACCAGGTGCTGATGCAGGGCGTCTCCGGTATCACCGACTTGATCACTACGCCAGGCTTGATCAACTTGGACTTTGCCGATGTCAAGGCGGTCATGTCGAATGCCGGCTCGGCGCTGATGGGCATTGGTTCCGCCCGTGGCGAGGACCGCGCGCGAGCGGCTGCCGAAACGGCCGTGTCCTCGCCACTGCTAGAGGCCAGCATCGAGGGTGCCCACGGCGTACTGCTCTCCATCGCCGGTGGCTCCGATCTCGGTCTGTTCGAAGTCTCCGCTGCTGCGAACCTGATCCAGGGGGCGGCGCACGAAGACGCGAACATCATCTTCGGCACAGTGATCGACGACGCGCTCGGCGACGAGGTCAAGGTCACCGTGATTGCGGCTGGCTTCGAAGGTGGCCAGCCGCCGCGCCGGCAGCCTGGTGTCAGCCGCGCTGCCGACCTGCGTACGCACCAGGCACGCTCCGCTCCGATTCCCCCTGACCCGGAACCGGTCGGCGTCACCTCGAACAACAACTACGGGTTCAATCATGTATCTCCGGTGGAAGCTCCGCCGCCGGCCCCGCAGCCGCCACCCGTCCCGCTCGCTCCTACCCGCGTCACGGTACCGAGCAGGCCCTCCTACGAAGATGATCTAGACGTTCCTGACTTCCTGAAGTAGTGCGTGTCGGGCCGAATGATCACCATGCTTCGACGGTAATCTCGACGTCACGTACGCCCAGTAAAGGCACAAGTAGAGGCGGATGAGATGGCGGAACGACTGAAGCGCGCGGCAGCTTGGCTGGGCCTGGTCACCGACGATCGGTACACCGATTATGACGATGCCGCCTACGACGATGCCGCGGGTTACGAGGCGTTGACCGAAGAGGACAGTGCGGATGAGTCGCTCGCAGTTCCGGACAAGGCCGCCACGGTGACTCCCCTCGAAAGCCGTCGTGCATCTGCGCTCACTGCAGCCCCTGTGACTCCGACTCTCGCTCCCCATCCACGGACGGCCGATGTGTCACGAATCATCACTGTTCATCCCCGCACGTATAACGAGGCTCGCGTTATCGGCGAGCACTTCCGTGATGGCGTGCCCGTCATCATGAACCTGTCCGACATGGAGGATGTCGACGCCAAACGGCTGGTCGATTTTGCCGCTGGTCTCATCTTTGGTCTGCGTGGCAGTATCGAACGCGTCACCAGCAAAGTGTTCCTGTTGTCTCCGCACGATGTCACCGTGGCAGCGGAAGACAAGGAGCGGATCGCAGGCGGGTTCTTCAACCAGAGCTAGTCAGGGACTCCGCCTCACTGATCTGCACACCTAGGCTGGTGTCGTACACCTACACCGAGCTATAGAAGCAGAACAGACAGGCCTCAACCGTGGTTGTCGTGGGACTCATCATCAACTGGATCTTGTGGATCTTCCTGCTGATCCTGTTCGCGCGCATGATTTTGTCCTGGGTCCCGGTGCTCGTTCGCGACTGGGAACCCAGAGGACCGATGCTGGTCTTCGCCGAGATCATCTACTCGATTACCGACCC
>DASVEX010000026.1:0-2853 GCA_036380335.1 Propionibacteriaceae bacterium
CGATGCAGCCAATGTCGACGGAGTTAACAACCGAGCGACTCAGGCTTCGACTATGGCAACTGGCTGACGCAGAGAAGCTGCGTGATCTCTGGGCCGAGCGCGATCCCCGGGTCCTTGCGCGTCATCGACTCCGTCGGCAGACCAACCGTTGACGACCTCAGGACCAGCCTCGCACGTCAACTCGCGGAGACGGCTCTCATGCCGGGTTGGCGCAACCCCGTGCATCGCTGAGCGTCCACTCGGGTATTCCGCACTCCTGAGGAAGCAGGACTTGGCGATCAGCCCTTCCGGTCAAGGATTTGATCTTGCAGTGGACTCTCAAGACTGTTCAGCCGCAAATCCATCGGCAGACAGGATATGCACACCTGCACTCGGTGAGCACGACCGATATCACGCGGCCTCAAAACAACATCGAGCGCGCTTAGCCCTTGTCTTGAAGGTCAAACGCGCACGATCTTCTTACTCGTGACTGTGCTCGTGCTCGGCCTGGAGCTTGGCGACCTGGGCGTGGACCTCTTCCATATCGAGACCCTTGACAGCGTCCAGCACCTGCTGCAGGGCTTGCCCGGGGAGGGCACCGGCCTGATTGAAGACCAGGACGCCCTCACGGAAGGCCATCAGCGTGGGAATGCCCTCGATGCCCAGCTGGCTGGTCAGCTCATAGTTGGCGTCAGTATCCAACTTGGCGAAGACAATCCCGTCGTACTCCTCTGACGCCTTCTCATAGACAGGTCCGAACCGCTTGCACGGTCCACACCAGTCGGCCCAGAAATCCACCAGAACGATGTCGTTGTCGGTGATGGTCTCTTCAAAGTTCTCGGCCGTGATGTTAATCGTTGCCATGCATATGCTCCTCGTTAGGGGATCAGCTGCCTGGGGGCTTTGCGGCAGCCACTGAGTAAACCGCGCAACATGTACGCCTATTCCATACCCACGTAGCGCCGCAGCCCTTACTTGATGGCCACGAGTCGGCGCATCGGTATTGCCACTTCGACCACCTCGCGCCGCTTGACGCTGTCCTCCAGATACTCGATGGCACGCTCCACTCGCGCCCACCGGGTGTTCGGCAGATACAACGCCGACATGACCAGCTCAGCGTCGGCGCGAGAGCGAATGCTAAATCGATAACGCTCGCGGGCATCTTCTACGGCCCGCATTCCATGCAGCTGCAGCGTCCTGGCAAAGCCAGTCAGTTCGACTGGCCCGGGAAACTGGGGCTTGGTACGCAGCCGTCCGTTGATCCGGGTGAGCACCCTTAGGTCGCTCGGGGCGAGCGGCCGAATTCCGGGGGCGATCGCGGCCAACACGCCTCCTGGCCGTAGTACCCGCGCTACCTCTTCGATCACGCGGGTCAGCGGCTGCACGACCACCAATCCCATGGAGCTGGTAACGACGTCAACGCTTTCGTCTTTGAAAGGAAGCTGCAAGGCGTCGGCTCGGACCCACGGCCCAGGCCCTCGTGCGAGCGCCAAAGCGAGCTCGTGTTCCGAGAGGTCGAGACCGATGATCGTTCGCCCTGGCTGCGCGAGCTCCCGCGACATCGGGCCTGAGCCGCAAGCAAGATCAACAACCATCGTCGCCGTCACCGACACCGCGCGAGCCAACCAGCGGTAGGGAGAATGATCACCGGCCAGCGCCCGGGACAGGACGGCTTCGGCAATCCCAGCTCGATCACGGTGGAACTCGGCCAGGTACTTCCGCCAATTCACGTCATCGCTCACCGCGAAGCTCCTCGCGGCGCGTCAAACGCGGGACACAAACAGATGGGTGGAGGCCTCACGGTCGATCTCACAGCCAGGCAAACCATCGACAGTCAGCCTCACACCTAATCCCCCGGGCTCGGCACGGACCTTTGCACCGGGTTGGATACCAGCCTGGCGGAGCGTGCCCATGATTTCGACGTCCTTCTGGATCTCCTCACTCATCCTCTCGATGATGACGGTGATCGAGGACGGCGAGTCGCCAACGACGTCCTGCAACTGCTCATTGCCGTCCCGGAAAGGCTCGGTCCGCCCGCTCACTCCGAGTTCCTCCAGACCGGGAATGGGATTGCCGTACGGAGACATCGTGGGAGCGTGCAGCAGGTCAACGAGCTTGCGCTCCACATCTTCGGAGATCACGTGCTCCCAGCGGCAGGCCTCATCATGCACCTTCTCCCAATCGAGTCCGATGACGTCGATGAGTAGCCGCTCAGCCAGTCGGTGCTTCCTCATGACTCGGGTGGCCCGAGCACGTCCCTCGTCGGTCAGCTCGAGATGGCGGTCCCCGAGGACATGCACGAGGTTGTCACGCTCCATGCGTGCGACCGTTTGCGACACCGTCGGGCCACTCTGATGCAGACGCTCGGCGATCCGAGCGCGCAGAGGGACGATGCCCTCCTCCTCCAGCTCATAGATCGTGCGGAGGTACATCTCCGTGGTGTCGATCAGGTCGCTCACGTCTCTCCTATTGTCTTCACTCCCGCATCGCGTTTGAGAAGCTGCTCAGCAGATCGCGATTTCCGACGCTTGCGAAGACCCATGATGCCCGATGGCAAGATTAGACGATGGCCTCGGCTGGACAGGTTGCGATCTGGTGGGTGCGACGTGATTTCCGACTGGCCGACAATCCGGCGCTCCGCTCGGCGATCGATGACGGGGAAGCTGTGCTCCCACTCTTTGTCCTCGACCCGGCGCTATTGTCCTCTGCTGGCTACGCACGTCGCGATTGGTTGATGGCGGTGCTCTTCGCTTTTGATCGTGAGCTGCGCGACGCCGGCGGCCACGGACTCCATGTGGAGCGCGGCAAACCAGCCACAGTCGTGCCCCGCGTTGCCATGACGTACGACGCGCAGCGGGTCCACGTCAGCGCCGA
>DASVEX010000027.1:0-6110 GCA_036380335.1 Propionibacteriaceae bacterium
CCGCGAGCAGGATGTTCCATACCAGCGGATAAACCGAAGCCCCTCCGACGATGCCAACACGATCGAGCTCCTTGTCGAGCGCAGCCACAACCCGGAGGTCAACGCACACCACAAGAACGACTCCCGCCTGCAGGAGCGGAGCTGTGAAGCTTTCGGGAACCTCGGCCGCCGCAACCTCATCGTCGGACACCCGGCTTGGATAGATGGTGTTCCAGGGATTCTCCCCGGCTTGCCGCTGCGCAACGTACTTCTTGGTCGCTGGAATCGTCAGTTCCACCAGCGCCTGTCTGGTGTCCGGATCCCGAATGATCACGATCCGTGTACCCTGCCGGTTGCCGCCGCTCGGTGCGAACCGCGCGTTGTCGAGGATGGTGTAAAGGATCTCGTCTGGCAACGGGTCATTGGTGAAGTGACGCACCGCGGACGTTGTGCGCATTACTTCATAAAGCTCCACGATGCTTCTCCTCTTGATCGATTGCCACAGGATGCCCTCGGGGCAAGAGCCAATCCAATTCTGTGGTCGGCTTCTCTACGCTGCCGAAGCCAGTTCCGAAACCGATCCAGCATTGCCGCACCGACACCACACACTCCGATGAGCGTTCCCTGCGCATGCTTCAATGTCCGATAGCGGGTCGATGCTCCTATGGTCTGGCAAGTGTGTGCGTCGAATGGTTTTCGGCGGCCAGCGTGGGTAGGGCGTGAAGATCTCGCGGGCGACGTAGCGCTTCAAGCAGCGGATGATCTCGGGCCTCGACAGGCCTTCGTGCGTGCGGCGCTCGGCGTAGGCGCGGGTGCGTGGGTCGTAGCGGAGGCGGCCAAGAACGACAACATAGAGCGCATTGTTGGCTCCACGGTCACCGCCGCGATTGAGCCGGTGTCGGTGGGTGCGTCCGCTGCTGGCGGGGATACGCGCCTGCCTATGTCCATACTCGACGACGTGGATGAGATCGGCGCCTGGTACGGCAATTCTGACGTCATGCGGTTCATCGGCGACGGAGTACTTGCCGTTGAATCGGTCGCAGCCCTGATGCGCCGGCCGGGTTCATGATCATCTCAGCCAACGCAGAACTCGTTGCACTTCGGGTCGTGCATGACGACGTACTAGACCAGGTCCTCCGGGTCGTCGGCGCGCGTCCGGCGCTCGACGCTGACGCCCAGCCCGACCAGCTCGGCGTTACGTGGTCAACAACGTCGTCGGCGTGTCACGAGCAAGATCATCGTGCCGACACGAGCATCGGCACATCGCCCGCCGGACGAAGGGTCACATAGGGATCTGGTCGCACATCCAGCTGATCGGGGCTGTGGAGCTGGTAGCGCTGCGCGATCATCGCCAGCGTCAGCTGAGCCTCCATCAGCGCGAAATCCATTCCAAGGCACTTGCGCTGTCCTGCGCCGAACGGGAAGTAGGCCCAACGGTTGATTCCAGTTCGGCCTGCGGGCAAGAACCGCGCCGGCTCGAATTGCTCAGGGTCCACCCAGAAGTCGGGATGTCGATGCGTCACATAGGGAACCAAAGTAACGATGTCACCGCGAGGCACTCGGAAGCCTCCAACCTCATCCGCTCGCGTCGCCATCCGCGGTATTGCCCACACGGCTGGACGCAGGCGGAGAGTCTCCTCGAGCACAGCCCGGGTGTACGGCAGTGTAAGGAGATCGCGGAACTCGGGCGTTCGCCCGCCCAGGGCAAGATCTACTTCTGTCACCATGCGGGACCGTGCCTCCGGGTGGCGCTCGAGGAGGCAGATCGCCCACGTCATCGTTGTTGCAGACGTCTCGAAACCAGCCAGCAGCAGCGTCATGACCTCGTCGCGCAGTAGACGCGGACTGGTGTGGTTCTCCTCGGCAAGTTGAGCGGCCATGATCAGGGCAAGTAGGTCGGTCGATGCCGGTTCAGTTGTGCTCTCGCGACGCCGAATGATCTCGTCTACCACTTTGCTTAGGTAGCCCGCTGCCCGGCGAAAAGCGAGGTTGTCGCGGGTCGGCATCTGGTAGAGCCATGGCAGGTACGGAATGGGGGAGATCATCCTGCGGTTGGTCACTTCCAACGCCGTGACAAAGGAGTCAGCGACAGCGGGAAGTTGTGCGGCGAGCTCGGTTCCGAACAGTGCCCGGATCACGACGCTTAGCGTCAGCTTTCTGAGTTCGGAGAACAGCGCAATGGTGCTGAGGCCTCGGCGCGGGGCGTGCCAGCCCTCGAGGGCCTCGGCAATCGTTTCGGTCATGATCAGGCAGATAGGTTCCAGCTGGCCATGTTGGAAAGCCGGCTGAGCCAAGCGCCGCTGTCGTTTCCAATCCTGGCCGTCGGCCGTCACCAGCCCATTTCCAACCAGCGGCCTGAGCTTGTCCCAGATCGTGCCCTTAACGTATATGTCCCTAGCATCGACGAGGACGTGTCGAACCTGGTCAGGGTGGCTGAACTGTTCTATATAGAGGGAGCCCATCCGATATCGCACCACATCGCCGAGCAGCTCCCGGCTCGTGTTGAACAACCTCAGCGGATCTTCTCGCAGCTCCTTCACATGCCCGAGTAACCAGTGACCCGGCGGCATCGGCGCGAGTGGGGGCGGCGTCCTGACAAGCCCCCGTGGAATCTCAGCCGGAGCCGTCATAGTCCCAGTCTGGCTCCGGATCCTCGCAAAGTCAGCGCCACTCTCGCCATCAGGTGAAGCAATCAGTCGAGGCGCTAGCAGGCAGCAGGTCTACAACGACTACCCGATAATCGCCGGCCCGCCCGCAATCGGTCAGCCGATCGTGGCCTCGTGTCGCTGATCGACGGGGTGCGACCGTCGCCGTACCGTCGCGATTGGGGCGTGCCTTCACAGCGACAACAGCGGTGCTGTTGTTCGGATTGTCGACTGCTCCGATGTACCCGCTGCTGGTTCAGACGACGGCTGAACGGAGGTCAGCTGCGGTCGCGGACCGCTTGCCCGGATTCCAGGCTGCGGCACCCGCGCTCGGTGCCGCCGTAATCCCACCGCTGATCAGTCTTGCCATGGGAGTGTCGGCCGGCGCTTTCGCGCTGGCGATCGCACCGCTGCGCCTGACCGCAGCGCTGCTGCACATAGCCGTGCAGATGCCTCGACGCCGTCAACGCATACCCGCTAGAGGGTCGGCTTCCGGACAGCCCGAGCTCAGCCGCCGCACCGGGCCGTAGGCCATGCGCCTTTTGGCGTTGTACACAGAATTCTGCACAGGCCGGAAAGTTGAAAGCTTCGGTCCGCGGCCCATGTATCTATACCGTTGGGCCTCGCCCCGGCCGGTCATCCTTAACGTCCCCAACACAGCGAAATGCTGGCGGAGCCTCCTGAGGTTCTGCCCTCTACCTCTGCTTAGTGCCAGGAGACCGTGGATTTCAGCTCCGAGGTCGCTCGATTACGGGCACATGTGGCGATCTAGGGCAGCCGCGCGCTCAAGAGCCGGGTGAAGCAGGCTCAACCATTTTCTGCGGTGTCCATATGTGGCAAGTGAAAGTAAATTTGTTGGCCACGTTCGCTACTCCGAAGGACAGCACGCATGAGTGACCAAACGACTAGCGGGGGCCTGAGTGATTACGACTTAGTTGGCGGCGGACCTGCCGTAAGCGCTGTCGTGAACGATTTCTATGAGCGGGTTCTGCGCGATCCCCAGCTTGCCCAACACTTCGAAGGGGTCGACCTTGCGCGACTCAAGCGCCACCAAGTGCTGTTGATCTCACAAGTGCTCGGCGGCCCGGCAGACTACGACGGACGCCCGCTTGACCAGGCCCACGCTGGCCTCGGAATTAGCCATGATGACCTCGCCGCCGTCGTCAGCCATCTAGTGGCCGCCATGCGGGAGGCCAGAGTCCCCGAAGACATCCTCTTGAGAGCGATTGCGGTGGTCGCCTCCACGGAGCCTGACATCGTCGAATCTCGGTCGCCCTGAGCTTGATGGACACCGTCGCGCTGAGGGACAGTTGGGGGAAGGTCGTCGCCGCCGGCGACGATACCCACGGTACTTCTATTCGCACCTGTTCTGGCGCGGCTTCTGATCCAGATGTCGGAGCAGCGCGACAAGCCGGTGGCCGCCTTAAGGCTGACGTCTCGAACCTCGACGAGCTCGACAACGTCGTGCCCTCCTCAAACAACCGGGTCGTGACCACCGTCGCTTCTCGTTGTGAATGAGTGCTACTCAGCGGTTGGGCCAAGCCTGCTTGCCCCGACAGAACTTCCTCGGCACCTGACGGACTCCCGATCTGGCCGACACTTGCACGAGGTGTATGGGCTAGTCGCCAAGGTCGGGTCGCCGCCGCTGAGCAGCACAAGGAGATTGCGCCGCCTCTTGGGAGGCGGATATGGCGCGGGTGAACGACTCTCGGTCGTCGAGGTCGCTGTGTTGGAGGTAGCGCCCGGGAGCCAGTTCCAAAGTGACCCAGCGTCATGGCGCCGTAGGAGGGTCCGCTTCCGCACAGGCCACTTACCGCAGCTGGCCGCGACCGTCTCGATGCTGTGCGAGCTGCAACGGTGTATTGCGGCAGGTATTGGAGATCCTCAGCCGTCAGTGGTCCAAAGTGGTCTTTCATGGCCCTGGCCTCACCAGGACAGGAGAGGGAACGGCGATGCCACTGACTAACGATTATGAGAGAGCCGCGATGCTGCTCCTGCGCGCGGCCGCCGACGGGGCCCTTAGTCTGGCCGGAACGGGCTTCGCCGTGATGGTGGACAGCGAGACCTTCGGTACGGAGCTGCGGCACTTCTACCTGGTCACCGCCGGGCATGTGGTCCTAGGCACCCAGCCGGTCTACGCCCGATTCCGCTTGATCGGCGGTTCAATACGAGACGAACGCATTGACAACTGGGTCCACCATCCTACGTATGACATCGCGGTCGCTCCGCTTCAGGACGATGCTGAGGTCGACGGGATCGCGGTTCCAGTCGCGACGTTTACTGACGAGGCCTCCCTGGGAGACACCGTCTTCTTCATCGGTCTGCTCCGGAGCCTGGCGCCGATGGCCGAAGCGGGAGTTCCGATGGTGAGATCTGGGACCGTCGGACGGATGTGGCAGCAGAGCATCCCCGCTAGGACAGGCGTCATCCAAACCGAGCTGACTGGCCACCTCATCGACTGTCGCGCTTACCAGGGCATGAGCGGGGCGCCGTGCTTCGTACAGCACTCCTTCCCGGTGCTCGTACCTGTTCCCGGATCTCCAGACCCAGGTCTGCGAACCTGGGATCTGAGGCACCTCACTGTGTTCTTCGGGATGATCGCCGCCCACTTCGATGACTACGAGACCCTACTGACACCTGACGCCCGCGACGCATCGCTACAAGGAGTGCGAACCAGGGTGCACACCGGCGTAGGGGTCGTCACGCCGGCAAGCTTCATCCGGGAGGCGCTCGACGACGAGGAACTCCTCGAACTCAGGCGCGAGGCGGACCGCCAGGAAGCTGCCCGACGGTCGAGCGAATCCGGCAACCTCACGGCTTCCGAGTCCGATCTTGAACTGAAGTGACTGGTACCGCTAGCGAGAGCTGCTATGTCGCTGAGCGGTACACGACCGAAATCCGGAGCAACGAGCCGGCGCGGCCCGCAGCGCAGCGAGGACATCGCAGGAAGCTGAGAGGGACAACGATGTCGGCTTCGTCCTCAACAGGCTGTGGAATGTCTACAAGCACCCGACGCCTACCTCTGCTGGCGGCCACGCTTGCCCGCGAAGGCGGCCGCTAGGTTGGCGGCATGGTTGAGCTCACCATGCCGGATCTCGCCGCGGCGATGCGGGCGGCGGTCCGCGGTCTGGTCGACCGCCTGGATACCGAGCAACGCCGTCAACTGGTCTTCCCGTTCGACGGCGACATGCACAAGCGGTGGACCTACCTCCCTGGTCAGCGACCCGGACTTCGACTCGGCGACCTGAGCGACGAGCAGCTGGAGCCGGCGCTGGACCTGCTGCAGCTCGTCCAAAGCGTGCGCGGCTGGTCCGACACGCAGCTGGTGATCCGGATCGAAGCTGTCCGGCGAGAGCTGTCGCTCCAGCAGGCCGGCCGAGCTGGCGTTGATCCGTACCGGGACCTGCCGTACTGGCTGGTGGTGCTGGGAGATCCGACGAGCACCGATCCCTGGGCCTGGCGGATCAACGGCCACCACCTGCTGGC
>DASVEX010000028.1:0-21424 GCA_036380335.1 Propionibacteriaceae bacterium
TGCTCCCTCTCGATGCTGCAAGCCTGGAATCTATCGCAGTGATCGGGCCGCTGGGCGACTCCAAGCGGGACACCATCGGACCCTGGGTCTTCGACTTTGACTTGGACGAGACGGTGACTGTGCTGGACGGCATTCGACGCACGATCGGCGACAAGGTGCACGTTGAGTACGCACCGGGAGTGCCGGTGGTGCAGCGAGTGTTCGCGTCAATGTTCGACATGTTCGGCGGGAACCGGCCGGAGGACCCCGAAGGGTTTGATGAGGACGCCGAGTTCCAGCGCGCCGTGGACACCGCCAGCGAGGCTGATGTTGCGGTGGTCGTGGTGGGTGAATGGCAGAACATGATCGGCGAGGCGGCGTCGCGTTCATCGCTTGACTTGCCGGGACGCCAACTTGAGCTGCTGCAGGCCGTCGTCGACACCGGTACGCCCATCGTGCTGCTCGTAATGAACGGGCGGCCGCTGGATCTGCGCTGGGCCGCAGAAAACGTGCCGGCGATCATGGACATCTGGTATCCCGGCACCCAAGGCGGCGCCGCTGTCGCGAACTTGCTCTTCGGAACGGTTTCGCCGGGTGGCAAGCTGCCGTTTACCTGGCCGCGGACCGTCGGACAGGTGCCGATGGTTTACTCCCACACAATTTCCCACGAGCCCGAAAATCAAGGTCGACGCTACTGGGATGAAGCCAGCACCCCGTTGTTCCCCTTTGGGTACGGGTTGAGTTACGGCAGCTTCACCTTCGCGAACCTCACCGTTGATCAACCGGCCATCGCGCCCAACGCCTCGGTGACTGTGTCGGCGGAGGTAACCAACACGAGCGATTCGGAGGCGGACGAGGTTGTGCAGCTCTATATCCACCAGCGATACGGCTCAGCCTCCCGGCCCGTACGCGAACTCAAAGGGTTCCAACGGATAACCCTCAGCGCCGGCGAGTCACGCGTAGTCGAATTCTCACTGGGCCAAAATGAGCGGCGGTACTGGAATGCTGCAGTTCACGATTGGGTGATCGACAGCGCAATCTTTGACGTATGGGTCGGCGGTGACTCCACCGCAGAACTGACAACCACATTCGAGGTCGCCGAAAGCTAGCGCCGCCTACGGACTGAGCCGATCGGCGACCAGCTCGGCATCGACGCTGATCGAGTCACGTCCTGACTTTCACGTGTCATCGACTGGCGAACAGCCAGGAGGCCGCGTGCACTGCTGCTGTCCAGCCTGGACTGGTCCTCTGCTAGGTAGCTGACTCAGCGCATGTCGAAATGATTCGGGTCGGCACCGAGTCGGCGACCGGTTCGCACCTGCTCTATCGCCTGCATGTCGGACTCATCGAGCTCGAAGTCGAAGATGTCGATGTTCTCGCGGATCCGGCCGGGGTTGACCGACTTGGGGATCACCACGTTGCCGAGCTGAATGTGCCAGCGCAGCACCACCTGGCCCGGCGTACGGGCCTTCCGTCGAGCAACGTCGACGATGTGCGGGTTCTCCAGCAGTCCCTTGCCCTGCCCCAGCGGCCCCCACGATTCGGTCAGGATTCCGTGCTCGGCATGGAATTCCCGCAGCTCCTCTTGCGGAAACTCCGGGTGCAACTCAACCTGGTTCACGGCCGGCACCACGTCGGTTTCCGCGAGCAGTCGCTCCAAGTGCTCGATTTCAAAGTTCGACACCCCGATCGACGACACCCGTCCGTCGGCTAAGAGACGCTCGAACGCCCGCCAGGTCTCCACATACTGGTCGAACATCGGCTGTGGCCAGTGGATCAGGAAAAGATCAAGAACATCGATGCCGAGCTTGTTCATGCTCTCGTCGAAGGCTCTCAGCGCTTTGTCGTAGCCCTGCTCGCTGTTGGTCAGCTTCGTCGTAATGAACAGCTCGTCGCGTTGGATACCAGCCGAGGCAATCGCTGCGCCAACACCCTCCTCGTTCCGATAGCCCTGCGCCGTGTCGATCAGCCGATATCCGGCACTGAGTGCCTCAGATACTGCCTTCTCGGTCTCCTCCGCCGGAATCAGGAAGACGCCGAAGCCTAGCTGTGGGATCTGGATTCCGTTGTTCATCGCAAGCGAGGGCACGGCTGGCATGTTGACTCCTTTTGCATGGAATTGGGCCGTCTTGCCGGCCCTAAAGTCCAGGTACCCGCATATCGCCCTTTAATTCACTGGTTGGACGAGCCAGCTGAAAGGTGTTGTCCGCCTTGGCGAGGTGTTGTCCGTTGCTCGCGAACGGCCAAAATGTCGGTGGAAGTGTCTGACCTGAATCATATATTGAATGCGTGTTCGAAAATGATCTGGTGGAGATGGATGCCTCCGCCACGCTGGGCGCGGCGGAGGCTAACGAACACACCCTGATCATTGCCGAAACGCGCAGGCTGCAGATCGCCGGGCATTGGGCCGACCTGCATTCTGGAGACGCGCTCACAGAGAGCCGGCTGCCCGGCGTTGAGCATCCAGTGCAGCTGGGTGGGGACGGCACCCCGACAGTCGGCGATTTTGCCCCAGCCGAGTTGGGTTGCGTGTTGCGGATCTCCGATGGGGCGGCTGGCCGGCTGATAGGTGACGCGTTGGATTTGCGGCACCGGCTCCCCCAGATTTGGACGGCCGCTCTGGCAGGGCGGGTGCCGGCCTACCAGGCGCGGCGAATCGCCGCCGCTACTCGGCAGCTCACTCTCGAGCAGGCCGAATGGGTGGATGGCCAGCTGGCCCTCTCGCTAGGGGCGGTGTCGTGGGGTCGGCTGCAGACCCTGTTGGAGGCAGCCATCATCCAAGCCGACCCGGTCGGCGCCGAACGACAAGCGGCTCTCGCTGCGGAGGAACGGTTCGTACGGCTTGGCCGAGCCTCCGAGCACGGGTTGAAGTTGATCATCGCTCGGGCGACGGCCGGTGATGCGATCTGGTTCAAAGCCACCATCGACCGGATCGCCGACATCCTGGCCCGCCAGGGCGACACCGATCCGGTGGAGGTCCGCCGCTCCAAAGCGATCGGCATCCTCGCCCAACCCGCCCAAGCACTGCAGCTGTTGTGTGAGCATCAAGGCGACGAGTGGGACGGAGCTGCCGAGCCAGCCGATGTTGCCGAGGGAGCAGCGGAGGCCGAGCAGGATGCCGAGCTCGCCGTCGTTGCTGATCATCAGTCGTTGCGGCTCGAGCCGCCGCCGTTCGACCCGGACAGGGTCCGGCCTCGTGCTGTGGTGTATGTCCACCTCAGCTCCGAGGCGCTCACTGACGGGTCGGGTGTGGCCCGGGTCGAAGATGTCGGTCCGGTTCTGCTGGGTCGGTTGCGCAGTGTGCTCGGAGACCGCTGCATGATCAACTTGAAGCCGGTGATTGATCTGCCGGCTGGGCATACCCCAGTGGACAGCTATGAGATCCCAGCTCGGCTTCGGGAGCACCTGCAACTGCGGTACCCGGCTGACGTGTTTCCCTACGCCGCCGCGGTCTCCCGGCGGATCGATGTTGATCACACCATTCGTTATTTGAGTCCAGACCGTGGTGGGCCGCCAAGCCAGACCAGAATCGGCAACTTGGGACCGCATGTACGCCGGCACCACAGATGTAAGACACACGGCGGTTGGCAAGTCAGGCAACCCGAACCCGGCACTTGGCTGTGGCGATCACCGCACCGCCGCATCTACCTCGTCAACGCCAGCGGTACCCACCCACTCGGTGACTCTGAATTCGCTGAGATGATCTGGCGCGCCGCGAGACCGGCTGGGGAGGCTAGGCCGGGTTTGTGACGCGACCTCGCCGCGAGTCCCTTGGGTCGCCCTTTCTGATTCGGTGACCTTGAGGCCGGCACCGATGGTGAAGACCTGTGTACGCAGGGGCGGAGCGGCGTATTGGGTGCGCGAGAGAAGAGGCAATGGTCCGCTTGATCGCCACGCTCATCAACCACCAAACCGCAAGTGCGACGGACCGCACCCTCGTCAACGCTGCCGCCGATATGTTGTTCGCGCTTCTCGCCCGGGACTGTCTCGACCTGTTCGACAGCCCGGATTGGGCGGCTCTGCGCTGGTGCGCGGACGGGAACTGCACCCGCGCCTTCATTCGCCGGCCGCCTGGAAATCTTGGACCTCAGGCAGATAGCTGTCGCAGCAGCTCGTTGACGGGCCAGCCTGCTGCCGGGTCAGGCCACCGGACTCGCACCCAGGGTGACTGTGGCGCCATGCTGACTGCCTACTTGGTCAATCCAGACGATCTTGATGCGGTCACCCGGATCGTACCCAGTCAGGAGGGCTGAGACGTCTTCGGCTGAGGTGACGGCATGGCCGCCCAGCGCAGTGATCTGATCTCCGGCCTCCAGGCCGGCCTGCGCTGCCGCGGTGCCACTGACAATGCTCTCGACTGTTGCGCCCGAAGATTCGTCGAGAGCCGCCCCCGGATAGCCGAACTCGGAGGACGACGCGTCGCTCAGTTCCACTCCGAGGAACGGCGCGGGCCCAACCTGCACCGTGCTGCTTTCCTGCCCGGACCGGATCTGTTGCACGACGCCAAGAGCGCGCTGGATCGGAGTGGCGTAGCCGTTGATTTCGCTGCCACTTGAGGCTGCAGTGTCGATACCAATCACTTCGCCGTCTGCGTCGTACAGCGGTCCGCCAGAGTCTCCCGAGACCACGTCGGCGGTTGTCTCGATCATCTGAGTCAATGTTTCGGAGGCCACGGGCCTTTCTGCGGCCGTGGTGATCGAAGCCCTGAGCGACAGGATGGTTCCCTTGGCCGCGGTTAGCGTCCCAGTGCCGCCCGCGTTGCCCACTGCGGTGACCTTGTCACCGACCGAAGTCTTGTCACTGTCGATCTTGACGGGGGTAAGGCTGCTGACGCCCTCCAACTGCAGCAGTGCCACGTCGGCTGTCTGATCACTCCCGACCACCGTGGCGTGATACGTCTTGCCGGTTTCAGCGACGGTGACCTTGATCGTGCTGGCAGCTTTCACGACGTGGTAACTGGTGAGCACCTGACCCGAGGCTGTCAGCACCATTCCGGTGCCAGCCCCCTCCGCATTTTGATACGGCAGCACAGTGTCGATCAGCACGACACCCTTGGACAGAGTGGTGCTAGCCGGACTCGAGACTGCCGTTGCTGTCGGGTAGCCGCCGCCGCGCGGGATCTGTCGCCAATCGACGACGGCGCCGGATACGACGCCGTCCGTAGCGGCCGCTGCCGGAGTAACCAAGCCGGTCATTGGTGAGAGCAAGGCTGCGCTCGCTATTACTGCGAGGAGAGCCGTACGCGCGGACCTGCGGTAAGAACCGCTGTGCTTTGATGGCTGCTCGAGCATGATCATCAAGGAGGGATGCTTTCTCTCACGTGTTGCGCCGACCTGAGCCAGCACATCTCGTGAAGCAATGATGCAGCTCGGAGCCAACTGTGAGAGGCATGTGAGGGCTGGCGTGCGATCACGGTCGAAGATCGAGATCGGCTAGTCCCGACGAAGGGCTCGCCCTGCATTGCCGCCTGGGCGCGCGAGGCCGTGCAGGGCGGCGCTTCGCAAGTTGTCAGAAGCTAGATGCTGCGCACCTGCGTCGCCTGCAGACCCTTCGGGCCCTCGGTGGTGTCAAACTCCACCCGCCGGCCTTCATCGAGCGAGCGGAAACCGGATGAGGGCAAGTGGAGCGGCGGCTGTCGCACCCGACTGTCACTGCCGATCAAGGAACTCCATCACCTCGGTTTGGTCCACCCCTGGGAACGCCCCGGCCGGCAAGCTCGCTAGCAGAGCGGAGTGCACCCGGGCACTGGGCCAGCTGGCCTCCGTCCAACGAGCGGCGAGCTGCTGCGGCGGCAGCGTGCAGCAGGTCGGATCGGGACAGCGGGACTTCGAGCGGTGCTGGGTGCCACGGCCCCGGAACCACTTGACGTGCTCGTACGGCGTCCCAACTGACACCGAGAACGCTTCGCGCTCGCCCTGCTCTGCTAGTGCAGTGCACCAGAAGGTGCCGCCGGGCGTATCGGTGTACTGCTGGTAGGGCTTGGTCCAGTCAGGCTGCGCAAAAACCCGGCGCGCTGTCCAAAACCGGCAGACCCGCTGGCCCTCTACGGCCCCGGTGCCGTCCGCCGGGAATGTGACTCCGTCGTTGGCATAAGCCTTGTAGATGATGCCCGCCTTGTTGGTCTTCATGAAGTGCACCGGGATGTCGAGGTGGATGGTGGCCAGATTGGTGAATCGATGCGCCGCCATCTCGTACGACGTCAGATAGCGATCGCGCAGGTCCTCGATCTCCAGATCCTTGTTCTCTTTGGCTTCTCGGAGGTACGCCACCGCCCACCGCTGTGGGATGAGCACGGCCGCGGCGAAATAGTTGACCTCCACTCGCTGGGCGAGGAACTCGGCATAATCGGCGGGCGGGCGATGCTGCAGCACCACATGCCCCAGCGCGGCAAGCGCGAGGGTGCGCTGGGCGGCACTGTCACTGGTCGGCAGGAAGATCCGTCGGGCGGCCAGGTCAGTCACTGACCGCGTCGATTGCGGCAAGTTAGGCACGGAATGCAGGCTGAAGCCGAGACGCTCGGCGATCGCATTGACTCGATGCCGGGTAAGTGGCCCGCCGTCATGATCAACACCGAGCACCAGTTCGTCGGCCAGGTCCTCGATGGCCGGGAAGTAGTTGTCGGAAGCGCGCATCCTGGCCCGCAGGTTGGCGTTGGCGCGTCGCGCATACTCCGGCGTGCCATCTCGCTCCGCGCTGTACGCGGCGAGCCGATGATGTAGAGCCACCAGCGACTCCAGGGCATCCAGTGGGAGCCGGGGTCCGGCCTTCACCGCAGGGATGCCGAGTTCTGCGAAAGAGCGGGACCGTTGCGCACGCTCGAGCTCGAGCTCGAGCGTGGCCCGACGGCTGGGTGCCGTGTCGGTCAACAGATCGGCCAGTTGGCAGTCGAGTGCCTCAGCCATTGCCGCGAGCGTAGAGACTTTGGCCTCCCGCTTACCCGTTTCGATCAGCGACACGGCTGACGCGGAGAGCCCGACACGCTCCCCCAAGTCGCCCAGAGTGAGGCCGCACCGCTTGCGTCGGTACCTGATGCACTTGCCGATGACGAGCGGATCGGGTCCGCTGGGGTGGTTGACCTGCCCAGCGTCACCGGCCGTTGCGGCGGACACGAGCCGCAACACACGTTCGCCGTCAAGATTCGCAAGACTTGACAAGCCGGATGGCGACCTCGATGTCATACCTCCGATTTCAATCGCTGCTGGAGATTTCCGCAAGTCCTTGGATCTGTCAAGAACGCCTGATCTTGACTGGACCAGATGTGCATCTGGACTACTGATCAGGACCACAGTTGTGGCCATGACCACCATGCTGCCCACCCCGGAGACCACGGAGACCACTAGCCTCACCCCTCAACAGCTGCTTCAGCGCGACTGGGCTATCAACCCGCGCTGGGCTGGCATCGAGCGCAGTTACACATCGGCAGACGTCATCAACCTGCGTGGGTCCGTGGTGGAGGAACAGACCCTGGCCAACAACGGAGCGAGGCGGCTCTGGCAGCTGCTCCACGACCAGACCTATGTCCGGGCGCTTGGCGCACTCACCGGAAATCAGGCCGTACAGCAGGTCAAGGCCGGATTGCAGGCGATTTATCTCTCCGGATGGCAGGTGGCCGCTGACGCGAACCTGGCCGGCCATACGTATCCCGATCAGAGCCTGTACCCGGCCAATTCAGTGCCAGCTGTGGTACGCCGGATCAACAACGCGATGATGAGGGCCGACCAGATCGCCTGGGCCAACGGGGAAAACCGCGACCGGCCGGGCGAGCTGATCATCCCGATTGTCGCCGACGCTGAGGCTGGCTTCGGAGGTCCGCTGAACGCATTCGAGCTGATGAAGCAGATGATTATGGCGGGCGCCGCCGGCGTGCACTGGGAAGATCAGCTCGCCGCGGAGAAGAAGTGCGGGCATCTTGGCGGCAAGGTACTCATTCCCACCCGGCAGCATGTCCGCACCCTCAACGCCGCTCGACTCGCGGCCGACATGATGGGCACCGAAACCTTGATCATCGCGCGCACCGACGCGCTGGGCGCAACCTTGATCACCTCCGACGTCGACCCGGTGGACATGCCCTTCTGCACCGGAGAACGGACCAACGAGGGCTTCTACCGTGTCCGGTCAGGTCTAGGACCAGTGCTGGCTCGGGCAAAGGCGTACGCGCCTTACGCCGACCTCATCTGGGTTGAAACCGGCACCCCGGACCTCGGCCTGGCACGGGAGTTTGCCACCGAGCTCCACAAGGACTTTCCGGGCAAGATGTTGGCGTACAACTGCTCCCCGTCGTTCAACTGGAAAGCCAGCCTCGACGATCGGCAGATCGCTGAGTTCCAAGATCGACTTGGCGAACTCGGCTACCGCTTCCAGTTCATCACCTTGGCTGGTTTCCACGCGCTCAACCATGCGATGTTCAGCTTGGCCCGTGGGTATGCCCATGACGGAATGACGTCCTATGTAGCGCTGCAGCAGGCCGAGTTCGCCGACGAGCCGCACGGCTACACCGCCACCCGACACCAGGCGGAGGTTGGCACCGGCTATTTCGACAAGGTGGCCACTGCGCTCAACCCGCGCAGCGAGACGACCGCGCTGGCCGGCTCGACCGAGACCGCCCAATTCCATTGATCGAGCTGCGAGCGTGGGCATCCGCGAGCAGCTCTGGAGAAACCCAGGGAGATAATCATGACCATTACCGCTGAACCGCCACCCCGAACGCTGCCGCAGTACCGGTATCAAGCGTCGCATTTGTCACGCAGCTCGCTGACCAGCGAGCTGAGCGTGATCGGCACCATGCATGACCGCTTCGACGAGATTCTGACCGAAGAGGGGCTGGACTTCGTCTGCAGACTGCACGGCCAGTTCGCCGGTCGGCGTGCCGAACTGTTGGCGATCCGGCGCAGCCGCAGCGACCAGGGGCATCCGTTTCGCTTTCTGCTCGAGACGGCAGCGATTCGCGATGATCCGACCTGGCGAGTCGCGCCGCTCGCTCCTGGGCTCGTGGACCGTCGCTGCGAGATCACCGGACCGCCAACCCGAAAGATGACCATTGGCGCGCTCAATTCGGGAGCGCGGGTCTGGATGGCCGATTTCGAAGACGCCACCTCGCCGACCTGGTTCAACATCGTCGACGGGCAGCTCAACCTGTACGACGCGATCCGCCGGCAGATCGACTTCACCGACGCCGACGGCCGGCATCATGAACTCGGCCAGGAACCGGCGACGATCATGGTGCGGCCGCGCGGCTGGCACCTGACCGAGCACCACCTGGTGATGGACGGCCAGCCGATTCCCGCAGCGTTTGTGGACTTCGGCTTGTTCTTCTTCCATAACGCGCTGACCTTGATCAGCAATGGGCGGGGCCCCTACTTCTATCTCCCCAAGATGGAGTCGCGCCTCGAGGCGCGGTTGTGGCACGACGTATTCGCCTGGTCGGAGGAAGTGCTCGGTATTCCGCGCGGAACCATCCGTGCCACCTGCCTGATCGAAACTCTTCCTGCGGCGTTCCAGATGACCGAGATCCTCCACGAGCTTCGCGAGTACTCCGCTGGGCTCAACGCCGGTCGCTGGGACTACATCTTCTCCTTCATCAAGAATTTCGCCGACGATGAGAGCCGCGTGCTGCCGGACCGGACGAGCATCACCATGACGGTGCCGTTCATGAGGGCGTACACCGAACTGTTGGTCAAGACCTGTCACGAGCGCGGCGCGCACGCGATCGGCGGCATGGCCGCCTTCGTGCCCAGCGGCGCCGATCCGGATGCGACGTCGGTTGCCCTCGAACGCACCCAAGCCGACAAAGCGCGGGAAGCCGCTGATGGCTTCGACGGTTCCTGGGTGGCACATCCCGCGCTGGTGCCGACCTGCACCGACGCATTCTCCTCGGTTCTGGCGGATCGGCCGCACCAGATTGAGCGCCGCCGCGACGACGTAGCGGTCACTGCGGAGCAACTGATCGGGCTCGGCGACATGCCGCATTCGATCACCGTGGCAGGCCTGCGCACGAACCTGCGAGTCCCGCTGGCGTACCTATCGGCGTGGGTCGGCGGCCGCGGCGCGGTAGCCATCAACCACCTGATGGAGGACGCGGCGACCGTCGAAATCTCGCGGATGCAGATCTGGCAGTGGATCCGTCATGCGGCGCGCATGACCGGCGGGATTCCGATCACTCGGGACCTGGTCGCGGCAATGCTGGCCGAGGAGGTCGAGCAGACTCTCGAAGACACCGATCCTGATCAGCGCTGGCAGGTTACGGCGGCCCGAGACATCCTCGAACACGGCTGCCTGGGTGCGAACTACCCCGCCTTTGTGACCAGTTACGGCTACAGCCACTACCTGGCTGGGCGCTCCTGACCGTCAGCTGCGTTGACGTGTTCCGTCCCGTGAGTCGGTCAGCAATGGCACGATCACGTCGTCGACGATGCCGACGATCACGGCATCCGGTACGGGAAGTCCCTGAAAGAGGAAGTAGTAGCGCAGCATCGCCGGACCCGCCTCGAGTCGCAAGGGCGTCACCGCCGCCGCGCTGATTTCGCCACGTTCGAGAGCCCGGCCGATGATCACCTCCAACGTTCGGCGGCTGTGCTGATGTGAATGGCGTCGCATCTCGGCCGTACGCGTCGGATCGGGCAGAACGTCTCCGAGGAGTCCACGGAGCGCCTCGCCGGCGGGGCCCGCCAGCAGCCCGGCGGTCTGCCGAAACGTCGCGAGGAGATCACCTCGCAGGGTGCCGGTGTCCGGCGGCGCGGCTGGATCGGGCATCAGATGGTAGAAGACGTCCATCACCAGCTCGATCCGGCTCGGCCAGCGGCTGTAGACCGACGCCTTGCTAGCCTTCGCCCGTGCGGCCACCCGCTCCATGGTCAGGTTCGCGTAGCCGACCTGCGCGAGCTCAGCGAGTGCCGCCTCGAGGATCGCCTCATGCAGCACTCGGCCGCGGCGGCGCGGCAGCGTTCGGTGATCGATGATCATGGTCAGCCTTCCGGCTGGTACGCCACGACCCGGCCGGAGCCGCCGTCTACTGTCACCAGCTGGCCGTTGCTGAGAACGCTGGTTCCTCGGCCGGTTCCCATGATCGCCGGGATGCCGTACTCGCGCGCAACGATGGCTGCATGTGAGGCCAGCCCGCCCGAGTCGACCACCACCGCGGCCGCCTGTTGGAACAGCGGAGTCCAGGACGGGTTTGTGGCTGGGCAGACCAGGATCTCGCCCTGCTTCAGCATGCCGAACTCGCTTGGTTCGCGTACGATCCGGACGGCTCCGGTCACCCGACCACCACCGGCTGGCGTCCCCGTCACCAGCGAGTCAGAATCCTGCAGCGGCGGGAAGACCAGATTCGGATCGATCAGCGGTACGCCAGCCAGCTCTTCGCGCTTGGCCGCCCGGCGTCGCATGGCATCCCGCAGCCGGTCTCGCTCATGAGGGTCAATGCGGCTGGCGTCGGCAATTGCTTCGAGCTCTTCCAGCCGGAGGTGGTAAACGTCCTCGGGCGTGTCAAGAACGCCGGCCGCGCAGAGCCGCCGGCCGGCGTCCAGCAGCGCCCGTCGAAAGATTGGCAATGCCCAACCGGCCTCGGCGTGCGTGTCTTCTCGAAATGCGACTCCGGTACGCGCCGCGTCCACCCAGCGGCGGACAAGCTTCCTCGGACCCCGATAGTGCATCACCCAGTCCGTGCTCAGCCGCGTCATGGCCTCATCGCCACGTTCCGGACGCGCCGGCCCAGCGCCCGCCGTTGTGGGCGCGGCCATTCCCATGATCAAGTTCAAGACCATCTCTGGTGATTCACCCCAGGTTGGCGCAGTGGCCACGACCAGACCGGTGGTCTCACGGGCGCCGAAGGTGTCCAAATACTCCCGGAACGCCGCGGCAAACTCCGGGTAGTCATCGAACCGTTCTAGGCCGCCTGCCTCCAGTGCCGCCCTGAGTTGATCATCACCGCGTACCCGGTCTGCCAGCAACTCAAGGCCCTCGTTCGCCGCGGCGGTGAGCGTGGGAGCGCCAGCTATCAGGTCGGCAAACAGCGAGCCATTGCCGAGCAATTCGAGCAGCAGTCGGAGCCTCGCTGCCGCAACTGCCACGCTCGGCAGGTAGTCGATGCGCAGCTTCGCGATCGGGCGCATCAGTTCCAACGATTGCCGGAGGTGCCGGATGAGCTCCCGCCAGCTCATCTCGGCGGGCCGTCGCTCGTTGGCGCTGCGGATACTCGCCCGGAAGGCGATGGCCCGAGGATCTTGCTGCCAGCGAGCCGGGTCGTACCGCAACATCCTGGACAGCAGCCGATACGGCGCCCGCAGCACACCGAGTGTGAAGTGCGGGGAAGGCGGGCGGTAGCTGACTACGACTCCCTCGGAGTCCTCGACCAGGAAGTTCGAGAAAAGGCCTTGGATCCCGAAGAAGGCCGTCATATCGGCCATGATCCCGGCCGGACCGTACGGGAGCCACGTCGTCATGTCGATGGGATAGGGGCGAAGCGTCAGCATCTCCAGCAGGATGGAGCCCTGGAGCCGCTGGAACCGAGACAGGGCAAGCGGTGCCGGAGGCAGCGCTGTCATCGGCCTGGTCTGGACGACATACAGATGGCCGTCGCTGAGCGCCCATTCGATGTCTTGTGGTTGACCGAAGTGGCGGGACACGCCGGAGCCCAGCGCCACAAGCGCTTCGAGAGTTTTGTCGGAGAGCAGCCGTTCCGCCACTCCCCCTGGCCGCTGCTCCACTCCACCGCCTGCCCTACCTACGACGGCCAGCTCACGTCGCCCCAGCGAAAACTCCAGGAGCCTGCCGTCGGCATCGAGTACGTAGTGATCTGGCGTGACTGCTCCCGAGACGACCGCTTCCCCCAACCCGCTGCTGGCGTCGACGACGGTCTGATCGCGAGCGCCGGTGATCGGGTTGGCGGTGAACATGACGCCGGCGGCATCGGCCTGCACCATCGTCTGCACCACGACGCCGATGCGCACCTCACTCGGCTCGATGCGGCGCCGCCGCCGGTATGCGACGGCTCTTTCAGTCCACAGCGAGGCCCAGCACTGCCGAATCGCATCGATCAGCTGTTGCTCCCCGATGACATTGAGGAAGCTGTCTTGCTGTCCGGCGAAGGTCGCACCTGGCAGGTCCTCGGCAGTGGCGCTGGAACGCACGGCGACAGGACCAGCGCCGAGGTTCGCGTACCCAGTGGCGATCTCCCGGCGGGTGCTCTCGGGGACGGGAACTCGGCACACCTGCTCACGAAACGCAGCGGGATCGTGCTCGCTCTCTGGGGGTAGGGATAGCTGAGCAGCCTCAAGGGCCGCCGCGTACGCCTCGGTCGTGAGGACGAATCCGTCCGGGACATCGAACCCCGCCTTGATCAGCTCACCGAGGTTGGCCCCTTTGCCGCCGGCCGTGGCGATGTCGTCACGTCCGAGATCGCGCAAGCCGAGCACCGTACTCATCTGGCTTCCTCCGTTACGTAGGCCGTTTCACGCAGGGGAATCGCCGGCAGCGCAAGCAGCAGCAGAAAGGCCAGTCCGAGCAGCGGCGCCATCAGGCCGATGACCAGGGGCATCCGAGCAACCAAGGTCTCCGCCGCTGCCGCAGGTTCCTGCACAGCGCCGCCGAGCAGCACGGCGCCCACGATCGCCACTCCAAGCGAGGCGCCGATCTGTCGCAGGAACGTGACCGACGACGTCGCGACTCCAAGATCGGCGTACGCGGCCCCGTTCTGGGCTGCCAGCACCATGACCTGCATGACGAGTCCGATGCCGAGCCCAATGATGATCATCACGCCCGCAATCGCCAGCGGCTGGTCGCTGTTGAGCAGCAGTGCGAGAAGGGCCAGCCCGATAGCGGCGATCGCGGTCCCTACCAGCGGAAAGATCTTGTAGCGGCCGCTGCGGGTGATCAACCGTCCGGAGCCCACTGTGCCAACCAGGACACCGGCCATCAAGGCGGTGAGCACCAGGCCGGCGCGGATCGCGGTGAGGCCGGAGACCACCTGGAGGAAGGTGGGCAGGTAGGTGATCACGCCGAAGAGCGCGAATCCGATCAAGAAGCTGACCGACACCGGAATGGCGAACCCCCGATCGCGAAAGAGCCGCAGCGGCAGGATCGGATCGGTGGCCGACCGCGCGCTGAGCAGCCAAGCCAGCAGGCCGACGACGGCCAACCCGGCGAAGATCAGATTGCGCGTCTGACCCAGCAGAACGACTCCGACGACCGTTGCGGCGAGGCTCAGCGCCCCGGCGTAATCGACCGGCAGCCGATCGGAAGAACGTGGCAGCCGCAGGGTGAACCACATGATCACAGCCGCCGCGATGCCAAGTGGCAGGTAGATCACGAAGATGCCCCGCCAGCCGACATGATCAATGAGGAAGCCGCCGAGCAATGGTCCGCCCACCGCAGCGACCACGTACGCCGCGCCGATGTAGCCGAGATATCGGCCGCGCTCCCGTGGGCTGATGATCTCCCCGATGATCGCTTGAGCCCCGATCGAGAGACCGCCACCGCCTAAGCCCTGTACGGCTCGAAACGCGGCCAGTTGAGTCATCGACGTCGCGAAAATGCATAGCGCGGCGCCCGCCACGAACAGTCCGATCGAGGCGAGCATCACCGGCTTGCGCCCAAACCGGTCGCCGAGCTTGCCGTAGATCGGCATCATCGCCGTCGCCGCGAGCAGGTAGCCGGTGACGACCACCGGTATCTGATCAAGCCCACCAAGGTCTTGGGCCACAGCGGGCAGGGCGGGCGCCATGATCGTCAGGTCGATGGCTCCCAGGAACATGGCCAGCAAGAGGCCAGGAAGGACCGCAGCCACCGAACGGTTCGCCCGCTCAGACATGCAGCCTCTTTCCGAATGAGCTTACAGAGAACGTAGCGTACTCTATATTTTGGAGCAGTGACAACGCCGACTCTCCGCGAAATTGATCTGAGGTCGCTAGTGGTGGCCTACGTGCTGGCCGGCCATCTCCTGATTCATCTTGTCGAGAATTTGTTGCGTTGCCTTGGATAGCTTCCCGTTCTTGGAGACGTCGACGATGTTCATCATTCCGTTGTCTTCGTGGGCCAAGATGTGGCAGTGAAAGACGTACGTTCCGACGAAGCGGTTGAAATGCATGCGAATCCGCACCTCACCGCCCACCGGTAACGGCACGGTGTCCTGCTCGCTATAGGACTCGACCGGCTTCCCATTGACCGCCATGACCAAGAAGTCGTTCACGTGAATATGGAACGGATGCTCCTCGCGCGAGACGTTCTTGAGGATCCATTCCTCGGTTGTGCCGAGCTTGGCGACGACGTTGACCCGGGTTGCGTCGAACTGCTTGCCATTGATGTAGAACTGGTTGGTCTTGGTGTTCTCGCTGAACACGAACTGTCGGGTGCGGTCTACCTGGTCGGTGGCCAGCGGCGACGGCGGCGCCAAGGATGTCGGCCAGGCGATGTCGGGCACCGGGTCGCCCTGAACCTGCACCGTCATCAACCGGCGCTCGGGGTAGTTGTCCCCGTCGGGCCCGGTGCTGTACGGCAGGGTCTTCAGCGTTTGGGTACCCGCGTTAGGCCACCGGACCAAGACGTCGTAACGCTTCCCGGGCGGCAGCACGAGTTCGTCGGCGGCCCACACCTGCGCCACCGGGTTGGCGTCCTCCGCGATCACCCGGAACTGCGCGCCGCTCAGCTTGAGCCGATACCAGATGTCGGCACCGATATTCGCCAGTCGAAGCATCTGGGTCTCGTTGGTCCGCACGGTAAGCACCGGATCGACCTGGCCGTTGACCGTACGGGTAGTCGGGGCATTCGAGTCGATGTTGGTATTCACAATCGCGCCATTTTTGACCTGCAAATCCTTCAGCGCCACTACGTACTGGTTGGCCGCCTGCAGGTCGGGGGGCAGGAGCTCGTCCAGCCCGTCGACGATCAGGACGCCGGAGAGCCCGGAGAAGACCTGCTTCTCGACCAGGCCGTGCAGGTGGGTGTGGTACCAGTACGTGCCGGGTTCGATGTCCGGAGGGAGTTTCCACACGATGTGATTGAAAGTGTCGCTCTTCATCACCCGCAAGACGTTGTCGGAGATGCCCAGCGGCGACATGAACATCCCATGGCCATGCAGATTGGTCCGCTGCCCGAGCCTATTGGTCAGATCGATCCGGACGGTGTCACCGGGACGAACCCGCAGCGTGGGCCCGATGTACTGGCCTTGGAACGCATAGCCCTTGATCTTGGAACCGGCTACGTCGAAGGTGGTCGGCTCGACGCTGAACGCGGTTCGAAGCTGCCCGTTCGCCGACTGCAGCTCGACCGGCGGCTGGAACGAGAGGCGCTGCTTGGCGGCGAAAGTCGCCGGCACAAGATCTTCGCCAGGGTTGACATTGGGAGTGACCGACGGGCTGCTCGTCGGCGTGGCAGCGGCAGCGGTGTGCGCCGTAGGTAGCGTGCGATCATGGCCGAGATCAAGGCCAAGAGTGATCACGACAACCGTCAGCCCGACGGCTACCGGGACAGGGACCAAAGCACGTGTTCGCATCCGGGCTCCAAGCGGTCGTCCCCGAGCTTGCCCCCCGAACCACTGCCCTTCGACAGGCTCAGTGCCCGTACCGACCGTGGCTGGGCAACAAATTATCGCGGTTGGGCTGTGGATCGTAAGGCCTGGCGGCTCGCTGACCGGCCTGGTCACCCCTCAGGGGTGGTGACGAACGGGCGGGCGATGACGAGGATCGATCCCGGCGTATGCCAAAGTACGCCGCCAGATTCCCCAACGATGCGAGAGAGGTGCCCCGCCATGCCAGACGACACACCCGTACTCAACACCCTCGCCGATATGACCGCCGTCTCGGTGGCCAACGGCACCCTCAGTGGGCGCGAGCACATGCTTGCGCGGCTCGCCGCCCTCGTAGCGGTGGACGCTCCGGCTGCGTCGTATGTCTTGAATTTCGGGCCCGCAGCCGACGTGGGGCTGACCCTTGACGACGCGCAAGGTCTGCTGGTCGCAGTAGCTCCAGTTGTCGGTACGGCGCGAGTCGTATCAGCCGCTGGCAATCTCACCGACGCTCTTGGCTTCGTGATCGACGTCGTCATCGCCGAAGCCGAGGCTGAGCTCGAAGCCGAACTCGAGGCAGAGGCTGAGCTGGAAGCCGAACTCGAGGCAGAGGGCGACGCTGGGTACGACACCCGATAGCCGAGGTGGAGCCTCGGTAACCTACGTTTACCTACCTCGCCTGCGGTCTGCACGGGTTGCTGCCTATGCATACCGGACTGCAACCTAGTTGTACCTAGGTTGCGGCCTACTTCATGGGGGATCTGACCGAGCCTGCACGCAGCTCGGCATCAATCGCGACGGCGCAGTCTTTGAGCTTGGCGAGAAAGGACTTCTGCAGCGTGGTGAGCGGCACTCTGGTCGCGTGAGCACTGGTGTTCACCGCCGCGACGACCCGACCGCTCGCATCGTGTACGGGCACAGCAACAGATCGGACACCATGCTCCAGCTCCTGGTCGACCACGCACCATCCGCGGATACGCGTCCTCCGCAATTCGGCACGCAGCTGATTGCGATCAACAATCGTGCGCTCCGTCAACGGCGCAAGCATTGCCGCGCCGAGGTACGCATCCAGCTGATCATCTGAAAGAGCAGCGAGAAGCACCCGACCCATAGATGTCGCATAGGCAGGCAGCCGGGTTCCGACCGACAAAGAAATCGTCATGATGCGCTTGGTCGCCGCGCGCGCGACGTAGACGATCTCGAAGCCATCAAGCACCGACGCCGAGCACGACTCATGGACCTCGTTCGCAAGGTCGGCGAGATGGCTTTGTGCAACCTCGGCAAACGGTAGCGAGGAGAGGTAGGCGTAGCCGAGAGTCAGCACCCGCGGAGTAAGGAAGAACTGGCGCTCATCGCTGCCGACGTAGCCCAGCGTCTGGAGCGTGAGGAGCGAACGTCGCGCGGATGCTCGGGAGAGGCCAGTCTGACGTGCCACTTCCGAGAGGGTCAGTCGTGGCCGCTCGTCAGAGAAGCAGCGAATTACCGAAAGACCGCTTTCCAAGGAGTGCACAAAGCCGGCTGGACGGCTGACCGAATCGATCATGGTGTGCGCGCTCCGGAGATTTCCATCTGGAGGGCGAACACTACGAAACACCTGCGTTCGTCATCGACGTTGACAGTCTCCTCTTCCGGAGGGACGCTTGGTTTGATTGTATGCGCACAACTGTTCGCTATGCGAACACGTCTTGATCTTAACCGGCTTGCGGTTCACAAGGGAGTACCGATATCAGCTGAGGAGGGCGGTCGGCCATGAGTTGGAATGCCATGACCTACGAAGGCAAAGACACCGTGCTGCGCGTCGTACGAGATCAAGCTGCGGGTTTCTTCACGTTGGCGGAGGAACCGGACACGTGGACAGCCCAGACGGCATGTCCTGAGTGGGAAGTGCGCGACATCGTCGGCCACATCGTGGACACTACCGAGGGGTATTTCCCGGCGTTCGATGCTGCCCGCAGTCGCTCCGAGATCGCGCCCGGCTACGGACTCATCGGGATGGCAAAACGCGCCGAGGAGCAGGGCCGATCGTTCCGCGATCTCCCTCAGCGGGAGATGGTCGAGAGGTTGCGCACCGACTTCGACAAGATGATGGGCATCTTCGATGGCCTGACGGCCGAAGACTGGACGGGGCTCATGGTCTCGCACTTCTACATGGGCCCGGTGCCCGCGTTCTTCTACCCCGCGTTCCAGCTGATGGATTACGGCGTGCACTCCTGGGACATTCGCGAAGGCACCGGACGAGAACACGGTCTGCACAGCGATGTTGCGGATCTGCTGGTTCCGTTCATGTTCGGGATCTTGGCCGGCACGATTCGCGTGGCGCCCGATACCGAGCCGATTACTGTCGGCGTTCGCGTCACCAGCGGACCCAACGCCGGGGACGCCCGAGTCAGCGTCACGCCAGATGGCATGACCTACGAACAAGGCGACGTGAGCGACCTCCCGGCGATCATCGAGTTCGATCCCGGCAGCTTCGTTCTCACGGCCTTCGGGCGCTTCAACGGCGGGACGGTACGCGGCGACAAGGCGCTCGCCGACCGATTCCTCGGCATGTTCTTCCGCATTTAAGGCCTCGCCGCAGCAAGATCGTGAGTGATCATGACAGCCGCGTACCTGTATGACGCGGTGCGGACCCCGTTCGGCCGATTCAACGGCGCACTGGCCGGAGTCCGGCCCGACGACCTCGCCTCGTACGTGATCAAGGCCCTGCTCGAACGGCATCCGCACCTCGACGGCGGCGCGATCGATGAAGTGATCTTCGGTAACGCGAACGGTGCCGGAGAAGACAACCGAAATCTCGGTCGAATGGCAGGCCTACTGGCCGGGCTTCCGGTGACTGTCCCGGCGACTACCGTCAACCGGCTCTGCGGCTCGAGTCTGGACGCGGCCATGATCGCCTCGCGGAGCATCGAGACCGGTGACGCCGACGTCATGATCGCCGGCGGCGCGGAGTCGATGACGCGATCACCGTGGGTGTTGATGAAACCCGACAACCCTTTCCCGCTCGGCGACAACACGGCGGTGTCCACAGCCCTTGGCTGGCGGCTGATCAACAAGCGGATGCCACCCGAGTGGACCGTCTCGCTCGGCGAGTCCAACGAACAGCTGAGGGAGAAGTTCAACATTGCGCGGGAGCGACAGGACGCCTTCGCCTATCGCTCCCATCGGCTCGCGCACCAGGCATGGCAGGACGGCTTCTACGACGACATCGTCATCAGCGTCCCCGAGGTAGTACTGGCTCGCGACGAGGGCATTCGCTCCGACACCACGCCTGAGAAGCTCGCAGCCCTCAAGCCCTCCTTCCGGCCAGATGGCACTATCACCGCCGGGAACGCCTCGCCACTCAACGATGGGGCGTCGGCGCTCCTGATGGGTTCAGAGCTGGCGGCAACCGGAATCGGCGGTGATCCGGTGGCCCGCATCGCCGGCCGCGGTGCCGCAGCACTGGAGCCGCCGATGTTCGGCTACGCGCCGGTGGCAGCCGCCGAGATCGCGCTGCGGCGCGCCGGGATCACGTGGCGGGCGGTGGGCGCAGTGGAGCTCAATGAGGCGTTCGCGGTGCAGTCCCTGGTGTGCATCGACGCCTGGGGTGTTGATCTTGAAATCGTCAACACTCGCGGCGGCGCAATCGCGATCGGGCATCCGCTCGGGGCGTCAGGAGGACGAATCCTCGGCACACTTGCGAAGGTCCTGCGAAAAGGCGGTTATCGGTGGGGAGTTGCTGCTATCTGCATCGGTGTCGGACAGGGGCTCGCGGTCGTTCTGGAGAACCTGGACACGACTCGAAGAGCTGCATAGATGGTCATCGTCGCGGCCAACGTCGATGAGGCGGTCGCCGGGATCGCAGATGGATCGACAATCCTGATCGGCGGCTTTGGTACGGCCGGGCAGCCTGTAGAGCTCATCGATGCGCTGATCCGCAGCGGGGCCAAGGATCTGACCGTGGTCAACAACAATGCCGGCAACGGCCGGATCGGACTGGCCGCACTGTTCGCGAACGGTCAGGTTCGCAAGATCATCTGCTCATTCCCGCGACAGGCCGATTCCTATGTCTTCGACGAGCTCTATCGAGCAGGCAAGGTGGAGCTCGAGCTGGTGCCACAGGGCAATATGGCCGAACGACTACGGGCGGCCGGGTCCGGCATCGGTGCGTTCTTCTGCCCTACTGGCGTCGGGACACCGCTCACCGAAGGGAAGGAACAACGCACTATCGATGGCCGTGACTACGTGTTGGAGTATCCGCTCAAGGGTGATGTGGCCTTGATCAAAGCCTTCCGTGCTGACACCCTCGGAAATCTTGTCTACCGCAAGACGGCCCGCAACTTTGGTCCGGTCATGGCCACAGCAGCGAAGATCACGATCGTACAGGTCAGCGAGATCGTTGAGCCGGGAGAGATCGATCCAGAGGCCGTGATCACTCCTGGGATCTTCGTTGATCGCGTCGTCCAGATCGCCGGGGTTACTCCGGCGATCAAGACGGAAGCAGCACGATGACCACTCGGCCGGTGTTGGACCGGGCTCGCCCGCTAAACCGAGATGATCTTGCTCGGCTGGTGGCCGCAGATATCCCACCGGGCTCGTACGTGAACCTCGGGATCGGCCAGCCCACGAGGGTCGCCGACTTTCTCACCCCCGGCAGCGCGGTGATCTTGCACACCGAGAACGGGATGTTGGGAGTTGGTCCGCAGGCGTACGGCGCTGACATCGATCCGGACTTGATCAATGCCGGCAAGGTTCCGGTTACCGAGACTCGGGGCGCGGCCTATTTCGATCACGCCGCTTCCTTCGCGATGATGCGCGGCGGGCACCTCGATGTCTGCGTACTGGGCGCTTTCCAGGTGTCGTTCACCGGGGATCTCGCGAACTGGCACACCGGTGCTCCCGACGCCATCCCCGCGGTGGGCGGTGCCATGGATCTTGCCATCGGCGCAAGGGCTGTCTTCGCGCTGATGA
>DASVEX010000029.1:0-7427 GCA_036380335.1 Propionibacteriaceae bacterium
GTCTTCAGGCCGTTCTCGCCGGGTCGAGGGCGAGTCAGGAAGACGCCGATGATGGCGGTGATGACGCCAATGGCCGGCACGATGAGCGGGAAAACCAATCCAAACTCGCCGAAGGCCGCCTTGCCAAGGATCAATGACGCGACCAGCGTGACGGCGTAGGACTCGAACAGGTCGGCGGCCATCCCGGCGCAGTCGCCGACGTTGTCCCCGACATTGTCGGCAATCGTCGCGGCGTTACGCGGATCGTCCTCAGGAATGTTCTTCTCGACCTTCCCCACCAGGTCGGCGCCCACATCAGCCGCCTTGGTGAAGATGCCGCCACCGACACGCATGAACATGGCGAGCATGGCGGCGCCGAAGCCGAAGCCTTCGAGAATGGTCGGAGCGTCGCCACGGAAGATGAAAACCACGAGTGAGGCGCCGAACAGACCGAGCCCGACCGTGGCCATACCGACGTGCGCGCCGGTGCGGAATGCGATCCTCATGGCGGGATCACGGCCACCGTCACGCGCGGCGGAGGCGACGCGTACGTTGGCGCGCACCGCAAGCCACATGCCGAGAAAACCGATCAGGGCAGAAAAGACCGCTCCGGCAAGGAACGCGACGGAGCGGCAGATGCGCAATGTCAGGCTGCTGAACTCAGCGCTGGCGTGGACTGGCAGCAGCAGCAGGAGGAAAAAGGCGGCTACCGCGAACACGCTCAGGGTGCGGAACTGCCGGCCGAGGTAGGCGCTGGCTCCCTCCTGAACTGCACGAGCGATGGACTGCATATTAGGAGTGCCGTCGTTGGCTGCAAGGACCTCGCGGCGGAAGATCATGGCCATCACAAGGGCGATCAGGGCGATAACCCCGACCACTGCGACGAACGTGAGATTGACTCCCGACAAGTTAAGAGAAGTCACTTCCATGGGAACTGGAAGTAGGGACATGCATCGTCCTCCTGAGACCTTCGGCACTCGCGGCTACTGCCCTTAGCCGCTCGCGAAGTCTAAACCACAAGTGGCACTGGTTTTGGTGTCGAGGCGTGCACGCGGACACATCGCTATGGGCCCCGTGGCCACGCCCGATCTCTCGGATCGACCTGAAGAGCCCGCGAGTGACGATTTGGGAAGACGCCTCGTCGCGTCGCTTCTCAGAGGGTACCCCAGCGCAATAATGACGGCATGGTCGCGCTCGCTTTGATTCTGCTGGTCTTGGTGGCGGTGCTCGTCGTCGCGATTGTGGTGAGCAATCCCGAAACCTATGACTTGTCCATCTTCGGGGCTGTTATTTCGGTCACTAGTGCGGGCATCTTTATTACCGGTGCCATTGCCATGGCGGCTACCGTCTTGGCATTGCTGTTGCTGCGCAGCGGTATTCGGCGGGCGCGGCTGCGGCGCAAGCAACTGAAGGCCCTCGAAGCCTCGAGCGACAACGCGGCGACCGACAATGCGGCGAGCGACTCGACCGACCCGGCACAAACGACGGCTGCCAAAGCGAGTCCGGCGGAGATCGCTCCGGCCGACACCGAGACAACCGCGAAATCGACGACCACAAGCACTCCGACATCGGCCAAGGCAACCGACCTGGAGGCCGGACGGGAGAAGTCGGCGCTGGATCTGGACAGCCAGTCCTCCACGACGACGGCGGCCGAGCGGCGGGCGATGCTCGAGGAAGCGGATGAGCAAACCCGCGACGATCCTCAACGGTGAGATTCTGCTCAACGTAGTAGCTGCTGGCGGAAGACCAGCAGTCACCCGATCGTTGTGGACGAAGGTGCTGCTGACGATCCGCGGCGCCTCCTTTTGTGTTTGCGCTGGGCCTATTGCGCTGGGCCAACTTGCGCTGGGCCAACTTGCGCTGGGCCAATTGCGCCGGGGCCATTGCACTGGGCGTCTTGCACTGCATCTATCGCACTGGCCCGGCATGAGCCTGCGCGGTGACCGCGTGCGGCAGGTGAGGAATCCGGGTACGCGCAAGCACCGAGACCCGAACGGTCACGACGAAGTCGATCGCGTCGCCGACCACGTCGCAGTGGTCCAGCCGAGCGCCGTTCTGCCGGGCAGTGCGGGTGGCCTGAGCGCATGCCTCCCGACCGTCTTGATACGCCGCCGCCCCACTGAGGGCGCTGAGATCAGCCGCCGCTCGGGCGCGGTGATAACCCACCGCGTACCCGGCGATGACCAGGGCAGCACTGCTCAGCGCCACGACGAAGCCGATGACGCCAGTCATGAGGACCGAAGCGCTGCCCGACTCGGAACGCGTGAATCTGCCCGTAGTCACGCAGGCTCACCCGCCGACGGCTCCGGCACCACCTGGGCGTGAGCCTCGAGGGGCACGGAGGCGAGCCAACGCCCTAATGGGTGAGCCTTTACTCTGACGGTCACTGTTACCAGATTCCGACGCTTGTCGATCGTGATCGTCGCGCCCGATGGCGCTCCCGCCTTGGCCTTGACCACCGCGGAGTCATCCCCGCGAGCCGCCTGCCTGGCAACAGCCGCCGCCGCATCGACACAGCGAAGCTGGGTTACCACTACATAGATTCCCCAGCACATCATCGTCAGCACGGCGAAGGCGGCCAGGGTCGTGACGGCCAGTTCGGCCGTCACCATCCCCCGTCCGTCCCGCGCTTTGATCATCGGTATCTTCACGGATCGCACGTACCTCGGCTCCGAACTGACTCACTTCACAAAACCGGAGAACGAGCGGATCACCATCAAGATGAAATTGAGCAGCGCGTCGTGGACCGGTCCGCTGGTCACAATTCCCAGTAAGACGCCGGCGATGGCGACAGCGGCAATGATGCCGACCGCCCACTCCGCACTCACCATGCCGCGCTGATTGCGACGGCTCAGTGCGCTGTCCTGGTCGCCGCATGCCATGTCCTCGCAGCGGGCGCACAGTGCGCCTGCACCAACCGTCGTCTCCGGCTCGACGACGGAGAGATCTCCGGTCGCTTTTCCAGGGTGATCGGATCCGGCCGGAGTCGTGCCGGGCGTGATCGTCGTTCCAGGGATCATGGTTCCTCCTCGGGTCTTGCGCACCATTGCCGTGGTGCGGCATCGGTTCGGATGCATCTGAAGTCTGTTGACGAGCGGCTGGATCGTTCGCTCCCGCCGGAATCTGTTGACAGCGCTCCGAGTGCCTCCAGATCTGTGGATATCCGGCCGTCCATGGCACTCAGCCGAACGCGCTGAAGACCGCAGAGACAACGGTGGGCACGACCCCTAGCAACATGAAGGAGGGAATGAAGCACCCCATCATTGGCGCCACGCTGCGTACCCCGACCCCCCTAGCCCGCACTTGCAGGGCGCCACGCCTTACCTCACGAGCCGCGGCAGCATGTTGTCGCAGGCCATCGACCATCGAGGCTCCAGACTCCACGGATCGCGCCAGGTCCGCAGCAGCGAGCCCCAACTGCGGGTGATCATGAATTGACTGCCACGCAGCCACATTCCCAACACCCAGATCCAGCAAGGACAGCACCTGACCAAGATCATCGGCGACCGGCCCGTCGAAGCACTTCACCACCGCGCCACACGCAGCACGAGCGGGCAGACCGGCACCAAGACATGCCGCCATGAGCTCCAAGGCCTGCGGCGCCTCCATGATCAACTGTTGTCGTCGACGTCGGGCGGAGCGAGGCTCAAGCCAGCCGAGCGCCACGATGCCGGCGGCAGAGACCAGAGGGACGCTCCACCACATGAAGGTCCCAAGCGAGCCGTCTAGCCAGCCGTCCAGCCGAGTTGCCGCCAGGCGGAGGCCGAACACGCATGCCGTGCTCAAGACCGCACGGCGGATCAGAGGAGGTGCATCCGGCCGCCCACGGACGACTCGCGCGAGCGGTGTTGTGAGGGCAGCGAACCTGGATGGGCGGCGCGTCATACGGCGAAGCTGGCCAGCGGGATGCCGCAGCGCGAGGAAAAACGCCAATCCCGCGAATCCGGCGGACATCAGGCCGACGATAGACCCGGGGTCCAGGGCAGCCAACAAGATCATTGTGAATGCCACGGCTACACCTCCCCGGAGGCCTGCCGAGCCAGAGCTTCAATCCAGAGCACCCCGGCACAAGCCAGCACTACTCCGGATAGCAGGCATGTCCAACCCATGGGTGCGGCCAGCAACCAACGCGCCGGGTCACCTCCCAGCAGATACCCGATGCCTATCCCACATCCGGGAAGGACAGCCATCACCTTGCCGGTCGCGCGGGCGGCAGCAAGCTCGCTATTCACAACCTGGGTCAGTGCTTGATCGGCCGCCAGGCTGGCTGCCACCTGGTCGAGTGTCGAGGACATCGGCGCGCCAGTTTCGACGGAGATCTGCCAGGCTCGCGCCAGCTCAAGGAGACCAGCGTGTCCCGGGCGGCGCGCCTGCTGTCGCCAGACCCGCACCACGTCGCCGCCGAGCGTGTGCGCCTGATGGCCCTCGCGGAGTACCTCACAGTCGGCGGCGCCGATAGCCAGAGCCGCGGATGGCACCTGTCCCACCCGAAGATAGGAGGCCAGAACCGCACTCGCATGGGCTATCTCGGCTCGGAATCGCAGTGCGGATCTACGCCGTCGGTATTGCCAGCCCAGCCTGACGGCCGTGAGTGCGACCAGCGAGATCGCGCAGCTCAGCACCGCGCCCTGCGCATCGGCGACATAGCCTGCCGCTGTGATGATCACCAGCATCACAATGATCATGACCGCGAGATAGATCCATGATCGTCGTCGATTCCGGCGGCCCTCTTCTATTGCCGCGCTTTCTGGCCCGGAGACGCGCGACACTGGAGCAAGGCGGCTCGTGACAGTCCGGGCCGTCGGGGCTGGCACGGCCAGCCAGGCCGCCAAACCCGCACAGCATAGACAACACATCATGATCATGATCAACGGTTCAGCATCCCTTCCAGTCGTCTGCTGCCCGGACCTCGCACAATTTGGCCGCTGGTGCGAAATTCGAGCGCGCATTCGCTCCGCACCAGCCCGCTGGATGGGTCACGGGCGAAGATCGAGATCTCGACGACGCGGCGTACGCCAGCGGTATCTCGGGCGACATGGATCACTGCATCCAACGCGGACGCCAGCTGAGCGTGCAAGGCAGTCTGAGGCAGCCCTCCAAGCGACGCGAGAGCCTCCAGACGAGCCGGGACATCGGCAGTCGAATTGGCGTGTACCGTCCCACAACCACCTTCGTGGCCAGTGTTCATAGCGGTCAGCAGGTCACAAATTTCGGCGCCACGGACTTCACCGACCACCAACCGGTCAGGGCGCATCCGGAGTGATTGGCGGACCAAAGCTGTCAGGCTGATTGCTCCCGCGAGCTCGGTGTTCGCCGGGCGACCCTCGATCCGGACCACGTGCGGATGGTCTGGAGCAAGCTCGCGAGAATCCTCCACAATGACGATTCGCTCGTGTGGCGGCACCAGCGCGAGAAGTGCGGAAAGCAGGGTTGTCTTGCCTGAGCCCGTTCCGCCACTGATCAGGAATGCCAGCTTCGCCTCGATCATGCGTGTCAGCACCTGGGCCGCTCCAGCACTCAATGAGCCCGATGTCACGCAGTCTCGGAGCGAAAAGCTTCGCTTCGCTGGCACCCGGAGCGAAATGCAGGTACCGGGAGAGGTCAAGCAGCCGAGCACTGCGTGCACCCGCACCCCGTTCGGCAGCCTGGCGTCGACAAACGGGACCGCATCGTCGAGTCGCCGCCCCACAGAGGCAGCCAGGCGCTGGGCGAGCCGGCGTACTTCATGGTCATTGTGGAATTGGAGTGCGGTGAGCTCCAGTCCGGCACCGCGATCGACGAACACCTGACCCGGGCCGTTGACCAATACATCGGTGACCCCGGGCTCACGAAGCAACGGCTCTAATGGACCGGCACCTACGCTGTGCCGCCGCAACGACTCCACCGTGTCGAGCACCGCAGAGTCACTGACCGCCAGACCTTCAGCCCGCATGGCTGCCGCAACGTCAGCGGGGGTGTACTCGCGACCGATGCCAGCCAAGCGATCACGTACCGCATCTAGGGCCGATTCGTTGATGCCACCATCCCCGGCGGTGGAGGACAGCGCAACGATCATGCTCCGACCCGCGCTTCCTGCTGATCCAGGTGTGGCTCCGAGAGATCGCTCAACACCTTCACGCACAGTCGAGCGAGCGAACTGCGCGCAGACCGGGCCGGCGGATCGCCTCGCTCGGCTGCCAACAGCAGGGCCGGGTCATCGGCGAACGACCCGAGCAGCGGCCAATCGACGCCGCTGGCAACCAGACGTGGCTCGAGCAGGCGGGACCGGCCTTGTCTGACGACCAGTCCGCGGCCGGCGCAATCGCCGCCGATCTGCCGCGCGACCTCACAGCCGGCGGCGACCCCGCGGACATCGTCTCGCACGACCAGCACCGCTAGCTCAGCTCGCCGCAACGCTTCCCTTCCAGCGCTGCCGAGGGTTCGAGACAGATCGACAACGACGACCGCATGGCTGCGCATCGCCGACAGCAATACCGCCTTCATCTGCTCAGCCCGTAACTCGCCGCCGGGCAGTGACTCGTCCCGGGCCATCGACAACAGATCAACGTCCTCAACGGAGGGCAACTGACCGGTCAGGTCGCCGAGGTGCCCACGCGCGCTAGCCAGCCTGGGCCACCGCCAGCCCGGTATTCGCTCTGCTCCCATCAGCAGGTCTAGCCCGCCAGAGCGCGGATCGGCATCGATCAGCAGGGTCCGCTGTGTACGCGCCGCGACGAACGCCAGCCCGGCTGCCAGCGTGGTGGCGCCGACCCCGCCCGAGCCACCCACCACACAGATCACGCGGCCACTCCCCACGCTTGTCCGCGTCACGTCGGCGAGAGCATCGGACAGCCAACTCGCACTCGACGGGAGCGCGACGAGTGCCGCGCCCAGTCGCAGAGACCAGGGCTGCGCTTGCGCTGCAGTGCGGTCCTCGGCAACCAGATAAACACCGGTGCGGCGCGGCAAGCCCATTGCCGCGACGCGATCCGCCTGTTCGATACCGAGCAACACCATCGCTGCCGACGACCAGTGTGGCCGTACCAGACTCGCGTCGCTCAGCAGCAGCGGCTCAACGCCGACCACCGCAGTGAGTGAGAGCACCTGGTCGAGCAGCTCGGAGTCGGTCATCACCACCGCAACACTTGGCTGGCCCGGCGTACGCGAGTCCATGTTGGCAGTGTGTGGACGTCAAGCCCGGACGCGCCGCCCCATGCGAAATCTGTGGATGAGGCTTCGAGCGAGCTGGCGGCTGTGGACAAAACCCCGGCTCGCGGCTGTCAAGACTCCACGGCCGTCATGCAATCACGCCGATTTTGATCTTGATAAGCGCAACCGGTTGGCATCTCCCGGACATACCTGGCTGACGGCAGATACACAGCTTTCTCCTAGTTAGAAGGCCTTTCCATCGCGTCTAGATGGGGGTAGAAAGGACTCCAAGGGAACCCGAGTCGTCGAGATGGAGTGCA
>DASVEX010000030.1:0-2269 GCA_036380335.1 Propionibacteriaceae bacterium
ACCCGGCGAGGAGGACGTACGCATGAAGCCGAAGCCTGGTTGGCCATCAGGCCCGGCAGCGATCTCGAAGTAGTAGATCTCTTCCAACTCCGACTCTGTCTCGCTCGCCTCGTCGTGCTTATGCGCCGGGTAGGAAGACCAGTTGCCAGCTGGAGTGATCACTTCGCAGGCGATGATCTTGGTGGCCTCGAGCGAGTCCGGAGTGCCGAAGTTGCGTACCTGCCTGCTGGATTGGCCGGCGCCACGCAACTCGACCGGAACCTGGGAGCCCGCGAGGTAACGCAGCGGGAGCGACGATCGGCTACGCGCGCCACACAGCGCGAATCGCCCGCCATCGCTCGATCGCAACGTCACCGACTGACCGGCCCCGAGATAGGCCACGTCGGTAGGTCCGGCGAACACCGATGACCGGCCCTCGAGCTCGCAACCGGCATCGTCGGCCTCAACGTCAACGGCACCGCTGAGCGGCAACACGATCACCTCGTCGGAGCCAGTGTCGAAACGATGAGTACCTGCCGGCTGTAGCGAGATGATCTTCAGTGAGGAATAGCCCCAGCCTGCTGACTCCGGCGTCACCGCAACCTCGTATGGACCGGATGCAGCGGCACCTGACCGCAACAAATAGCGCGACTCCACGAGCGTTACCGAACCAGTGAGACAGCCGTGTCGACCGCCTTCGCGACATCGTCATCGGCCGGGTAGAGCATGGTGCGGCCGACGACCAGACCACGCACCGATGGCAGCGCCAGAGCCGCCTGCCACGCGGCGTAGGTCTCATCCGGAGCGCTGTCGGGATCGCCGCCGAGCAGTAGGGTCGGCAGCGTCGTCGCATCCATCACCCGCTCCATCTCATGGACCACGGGAAGTTTCATCCAGGTGTACGCGCTGGAAGCGCCGAGACCTTGCGCAATATGCACAGATTTGATCACTCCATCCGGGGACAGGTCATTGATGATCTTGCCGCCGAAACGACTGGACATGAAGGGCTCCACCATCGCGATCAGCTCAGCCCGATTGAGCGCGCTGACAGCCTCGCCACACCGCTCCAGCGTCGCGACTGTGGCCGGATCTTCAAGATCAACTCGGAGCAGCATCTTGGCGCCCTCGAACCCGGCATCGATAGTGCCGCGTACGTCGTAGCCGGTGTTGCGATCATCCATTTCAAAGGTCGCACCTTGCAGGCCGCCACGATTCATCGAGGCGAAAACCAGCTTCTCCTCCAAGACACCGAGCATCAGCAGGTCTTCCGCAATGTCGGCGGTGGCGAGCAGACCGTCGACGCCCGGCCGGGTTAGCGCCGTCACCAAGCGGTCGAGCAGGTCGGTACGGCTGGCCATCGCGGTCGCCTTGCCCGCGGCGCTCAGCGCACCACGTGCCGGATGATCACAGGCGATGATCATGAGCCTGCCGTCGGGACCGAGCAGTTCCCGCTTCCGACGGCCCACGAGCAGTCGCTTGATGCGTCCGGGATCGCGGCTTCGGATCTCGTTGAGCTCGCTGATCGAGGCTGCGAACTGGGTTCCCGACGTCGCGTCGGTCACGGTGCTCATCGGGAACTCGCAGTTGCAAAGTGGACGGCCAGTGAGTCGGCAAGATGCGCATTGGGGTCTCCGCCGGCGATGAGCGTCTCGATCTCGCTTTCCGTGGGCATTGCGGTCGAGCACTCGAGGCGGGACGCAACGATGGCACCCGCCGCGTTCGCGCGCTGTAACACCTTCTCCAGCGGCCAGCCAGCAAGCAGTCCGTGACACAGCGAGCCCCCGAAGGAGTCACCCGCGCCGAGGCCGTTCAGTGGTCGGATCGGAATCGGCGGCGACTCGACGCGCTCCTTGTTGGTCTTGGCCAGCACTCCCTTGGGCCCCTGCTTCACAATCGCCAGCTCGACACCAGCGGCAAGCAGCGCGTCCGCAGCCTTCTCAGGCTCCGTCTCCCCGACCGCCACCTCACACTCTTCGCGATTGCCGACAGCAACAGTGACCTGCGGCAGGGCTCGCTGCACCTGCTCGGTGGCGTGCGCTGGAGTTTCCCAGAACATCGGACGGTAATCAAGATCAAGTACGGTGAACTGCTTGCGCGCCCGGGCGTCCAAGACGGCAAAGTGCGACTCGCGGCTGGGCTCCTCGCTGAGGCCGGTGACCGACAACCACATCAGCCGGGTGCCGCGTACCGCATCGAAATCGATGTCCGACGGCTTGACCTGCAGATCTGGGGCCGTGGGTTTGCGATAGAACCAGAGCGGAAAATCGTCAGGTGGAAAGATCTCGCAGAA
>DASVEX010000031.1:0-23891 GCA_036380335.1 Propionibacteriaceae bacterium
TGCTCATCGTGCTCAGCATGGTCACCTTCTCGATCTTCTACCTGGTGCCACGCCTCGGTGGCGCCACGCCGGAAACGCTCGCAGCGCGTTACGTGGGGCGGGCCGCTACTGCGGAAACCGTCCATCTGACTGCGGAGAAGCTCGGGCTACTTGAGCCGGTACCCGTCCAGTACTGGCACTGGCTCAGGGGCATCTTTGTTGGTGCCAGTTACGACTACGGCTCCGGTGTGGAGCATTGCCCAGCACCTTGTCTTGGATATTCCTTTATCACGAAGCAGCCCGTGTGGCCTGAGCTGCTCGACCGCGCCCCGGTGACCATCTCGCTCGTGGTCGGGGCGGCACTGATCTGGCTGATCGCCGGCGTCAGCATTGGTGTGATTTCGGCCCTGCGGCGGGGGTCGGTGTTTGATCGAGGCGCCATGGGCATCGCGCTGGCTGGGGTGTCGCTGCCGATCTTCTTCACAGGGCTGATTGCGCTCGCTTTTTTCAGCTATCGGCTTCGTATCACCGCGCCTGGCGGCACGTTCGTCCCGTTTTCGGAGAACCCGGCGCTATGGGCGTACTCGCTGTTGCTGCCCTGGATCACCCTCGCGTTCCTGTTCTCTGCCCAGTACGCCCGGCTGACTCGAGCCGGGATGCTGGAGACGATGAGTGAGGATTACATCCGCACGGCACGGGCCAAGGGGCTTCCGGAGCGCGTCGTGATCCTCAAACATGCGCTCCGGGGAGCCTTGACCCCCGTTCTCACGATCTTCGGCCTCGACGTTGGTCTGCTCCTCGGCGGTGCGGTGCTCACCGAAAAGACGTTTTCCCTCAACGGTCTGGGCAAGTACGCCTATGACGGCATCGTCAGCGGGGACCTGCCGAAAATCCTCGGCGTCACCCTGGTCGCCGGTTTCTTTGTGATCATGGCGAACTTGTTCGTTGATCTTCTGTACGGCGTCATCGATCCGCGGGTGCGACTCGAATGACGACGTCGACACTCCGCGATCTGGTCATCCGACATCCCGGGCGGGCCGACGAACAACCGTTCCTCGAAGTTGTTGATCTTCGGGTGCACTTCCCGACCGACGACGGGTTGGTGAAGTCGGTCGATGGGCTGAGCTTTGCTCTCGACCGCGGCCGAACGCTCGGTATCGTCGGAGAGTCTGGATCAGGCAAGAGCGTCACCAGTCTGGCGATCATGGGTCTGCACACCCGTCCCGCTTCAGAGCAGTCGCGACCCGGAGCCAGGCTAACCGGTGAGATCTATCTCGACGGCGACGAGCTGCTGGGCAAGACGCCTGAGTATGTCCGGAGCTTGCGAGGCAAGCGCATGGCCATGATCTTTCAGGATCCGTTGTCGGCGATGAACCCCTATCACACGGTGGGTAGCCAGATCATCGAGGCGTACCGAATCCACAATCCGGTGAACAAGAAGGTGGCGCGCAAGCACGCCATTGACCTGCTCGGCCGAGTGGGGATCCCCGAGCCGAGCCAGCGCGTCGACGCGTACCCACATCAGTTCTCGGGCGGCATGCGGCAAAGGGCCATGATCGCCATGGCCCTGTCATGCGATCCCGATTTGCTGATCGCCGACGAACCCACCACCGCCCTGGACGTCACCGTCCAAGCTCAGATCCTCGACCTGATTCGCGACCTCCAGAGCGAGTTCAATTCCGCCGTGGTGTTGATCACCCACGACCTCGGCGTCGTAGCCGAGATCGCCGACGACGTGCTGGTGATGTACGCGGGCCGTGCCATGGAGTACGGCAGTGCCGACCAAATTTTCAACCGGCCTGCCCACCCCTACACCTGGGGACTGCTGGGGTCGATGCCGCGCTTTGATCGCAAAAAGAGTGAGCGGCTGCTAGCGATCAAGGGCACGCCGCCCAGCCTGATCCATGTACCGTCCGGCTGTCCGTTCCATCCGCGCTGTGCCTACGCTGCCCGCAACGGCGGTCTCAGCGAGGACATCCGGCCCGAGCTTGCTCCCGTCGAAGCTGGCCACACCGTGGCCTGCCACCTCTCTCCGACCGATCGTGAGCAGATCTGGGAGCACGAGATTGCGCCGAAGCTATGAAAGCGGCGATGCGTAAGGCTGCGGAGCCGGACGCAGAACAGAACTCGGAACTGATCATCGTCGAGGGTCTGGTCAAGCACTTTCCGATTCGCGCCGGCCTGCTGCGTCGCCAGGTAGGCGCCGTCCAGGCGGTGGACGGGGTGAACTTCGCCGTCAAACGTGGCGAGACGTTTTCGATCGTCGGTGAATCCGGGTGCGGCAAATCGACGACGGCCCGGCTGCTCACCCGCCTCCTCGAGCCAACCGCGGGAAAAGTCACCTTCGAGGGACGCGACATCACCCATCTGAACGATGGCCAGCTACGGCCGTTGCGACGCGACATGCAAATGATCTTTCAGGACCCCTATTCGTCGCTGAATCCACGACACAACGTTGGCAAGATCGTCGGCGCCCCGTTCCGCCTGCAAGGCATTACGCCGCCGGGCGGAGTCAAGAAAGCGGTACAGGATCTGCTTGCGGCGGTCGGACTCAACCCGGAGCACTACAACCGCTATCCCCATGAATTCTCTGGTGGCCAGCGGCAGCGCATCGGTATCGCACGTACGCTCGCGCTGCGGCCACGGCTGATCGTCGCCGACGAGCCGGTGTCAGCGCTGGACGTCTCGATTCAGGCGCAGGTCGTCAACCTGCTGGAGGACTTGCAGGAAGAATTCGATTTGACCTACGTGATCATCGCCCACGACCTGTCCGTGGTGCGCTACATGTCGGATCGGGTAGCGGTGATGTATCTCGGCAAGATCGTCGAGCTGGCCGACGCTGAGGCGCTGTACGGCCGCCCGCTGCATCCCTACACCGTTGCGCTGATGTCAGCCGTGCCTGTCGCCGACACTCGACGCCGCCAGGAGCGCGAGCGCATCCTGCTCACTGGTGACGTGCCCAGCCCGATCTCGCCTCCGCCGGCGTGCCGGTTCCACACCAGATGCTGGAAGGCACAGGAGATCTGCCGGACGCAGGAGCCACCGTTGGTGGAGTTGCTACCGCATCATCAGGTCGCATGCCACTTCCCAGAGAACTACCCAGATGAGGCAGCAGCTGAGCTGCGCTGATGATTGATCCATGAGTGGTGAGAGCGAACTGCCATCAGACGTCTCGTTTACCCATCTGGATGAGCAGCTCTTCGATGGAGCCGGCGCGACCAAGCGAGACCTCGTGGACTACCTCGATGCGGTTCACGCGCGCATGCTTCCCTGCGTGACCGACCGACCCCTGTCGGTCATTCGCATCCGACCCGGCCAGCCGCCCTTCATGCAAAAGAATCTGCCCAAGTACACCCCTGACTGGGTGCCAAGGGTCCCGATCTGGGCTGAGGCGTCTCATCGTGAGGTGTCGTACGCGCTGTGCAACGATCGCCGTACGCTGCTCTGGTTCGCGAACCAACGTGCTCTGGAGTATCACGTCACCCTCTTCAGGGTTGATCGCTGGGATCAGCCGGACTATCTGGTGCTCGATCTTGATCCGCCCGAAGGAGCAGCCTTCCCGGTCGTCGTCCAGGCCGCGCATCTGATCCACCAAGCGCTTACTGACGCGGGCATGGTCGGCGCGGTGAAGACGAGCGGTGCAAAAGGCTTGCACGTGTTTGTGCCTCTTGCAGCCGGATCGTCGCCGGAGGACGTGGCTGCGGCAACGCGTGCCGTGGCCGTACGCGCCGAGCGGATCGATCCCGATCTGGCGACGACAGCCTTCGTCAAGGATGAGCGCGAGGGCAAAGTGTTCCTCGACTCGACACGCGCCGGAGGCGCCACAGTCGTCTCTGCCTACAGCCCACGGATCCGGCCGGGCGTACCTGTGTCGTTTCCGGTCGCATGGGACGACATCGATCAGATCGCCCCGGCCGACTTCACCATTCACAACGCGGCCGGACTGCTGGATGGGGCTGATCCCTGGGCCGACCAGATGCCGCCAGCCCAACCGCTGGACGCGGACTTGGTGGCCGAAGGCCACACGGTTCCCGTTGCTCGTGTGCAAGCGATGCATGAGGGCAAACGGCGGGCTCGTACGCGCCATAAATCCTGACGCGCGCTCAATCGTTCCCCTCACCCTCGTTTCTGCACACAAGGCCACAGATCACCGCCGAATCGGCAACTTTTACTCGCATTCGCGGCTTTGTGCGGAGAAACGCCAACCTGGGGAAGGATGTGCGCATGATTCAGATTGACGTCATCCTGCTGGTGGGTGCCGTCGTCTTGATCGCGGCGATCATCGCCGCCCGGATCGGCGCTCGGGTCGGCCTGCCCTCACTGCTGTTGTTCCTCGGTCTCGGCATGGTGATGGGCGAATCCGGTATCGGAATCTCCTTCGACAATGCCAATCTTGCGCAAGCACTCGGGTTCGCCGCGCTAGTGGTGATCTTGGCGGAGGGCGGTCTCACCACCAAGTGGAGCGACATCAAGTCCTCGACCATCCTGGCGGCATTGCTGGCCACGTTTGGCGTCGGGATCAGCGTCGGTCTGATGACTCTGTTCGGGCACTATGTCCTCGGACTGCCGATCTGGATTGCGATGCTGCTGGGTGCGGTCGCGTCCCCGACCGATGCTGCGGCGATCTTCTCGGTGCTCCGCACCGTTCCCATTCCGCATTCTCTGCGGGGAACGCTGGAGGCCGAGTCCGGCCTCAACGATGCGCCTACGGTGCTGCTCGTCATGGTGGCAAGCTCGCTGGCCGTCGGCGATTCGATGAAGTTCGGCATTTTCGGGTTGCTCGGTTTGATCGTGCTCGAACTCATCGGCGGCTTGCTGATCGGTGGCGGACTTGGCTGGCTCGGTGCGCAGATTCTGCGGCGCGTCGCACTGCCGTCGTCGGGGCTCTATCCGCTCGCGATCTTGGTCTGGACGGTGTTCGCGTACGGCATCACCTCACTTATCCACGCCAGTGGGTTCGCCGCCGTGTACGTCTGCGCGCTGATCTTGGGGAACGTCCAGCTGCCGCACCGTGCCGCGACCCGCTCGTTCGTCGAAGGAATTGGCTGGATCGCGCAGATCGGGCTCTTCGTGATGCTCGGCCTGCTCGCATTCCCGGACCGGGTCACTCTCCGCGCCGCGCTGATTGCCCTCGTGGCCGGTGGCTTTCTCACTCTTGTGGCCCGACCCGCCTCGGTGGCTGCCTGCGCGGTGTGGTTCAAGATTCCCGTGCGGCATCAAGCATTCCTCTCCTGGGCGGGTCTGCGCGGCGCCGTACCCATCGTGCTGACCACGATCCCCTTGGCCCAGGGCGTCGCAGGCGCGGAGTTTCTGTTCGATGTCGTACTCGTCTTTGTGATCGTCTTTACCTGCCTTCAAGGTCCGACCTTGGCCTTCGTCGCGCGCCTGCTCGGGCTGGTGGAGGACGGCATCGCACAAGATGTCGAAGTCGAAGTTGCACCGCTGGACAAGATTTCCGCCGATCTGTTGCAGGTCAGAATCCCGGCCAAGTCGCGGCTGGTAGGTGTCGAAGTCATGGAGTTGCGGCTCCCCAAAGACACCGTGGTCTCCTTGATCATCCGAGAGGAGCACCCGTTCTATCCCGACGGCCGGGAGCGAATTCAGGCGGGCGACGAGCTGCTCATCGTGACACCTGAGGATCAGCGGGTGAACACCGAGGAACGCCTTCGGGCCGTGGGCCAACGAGGTCGGCTCGCCCGCTGGCGTGCCCGCGAGGAGCGCTGAAGACCGACCGCCGTACGCCGGTCAGACGCGTCTCAACGATTCGTATCAGGCTGCTTGGTGAGCCCGCGTACGGCGGCGTCGATGTCCTCAGCAACGGTCTCGACTGGCTCCATGTAGAGCCGTGCCTCGGCAATCAAACCGTCGCGGATCACCATGATCATTACGCCTCGCATGGCAAACGGCGAGCCATCCAGATACTGCCCATGCCAGTCCCATTCGCCCCACTCGACGTTGCCGGTGATCGAGGAGGACAGCACCTCAGCGGTGAAGTCCGGTACTGCCTCGAAGAGCGCCGTCCAGTTCTTGGCGACCTGTGCACGACCACCGAAGCCACGCCCCGGGTGCGCTGGCTGCGAGCTGGCATAGTCCTCGGCGAAGAGGGTTGCCATGCGTTCGGCGTCATGGGAGTTCACCGCTTCAGATAACCGATCCAGTGTCGTTGTCATGCTCCCGGTCCTGAAAATCAGTTGCCTATGGCGGGGGTCGGGCTCGGTGTCTGAGACGGCAGGCAGACAGTGTCGGTCTGCACCTGATAGGTGGCTTTGCCCTTCTTGTTGAAGCCGCCGTACTTGTTGCCCACGAGCACATCCACCGAACGATCAGCTCGCTTGTCCGAGCGGACGATCGACTCCTTGAAGAACGTCTTGACAAACTTCACTTCGGGATTTTTTGGATCAGCACCAACGATGACGGTCTTTTGAATCTTTTCGACGGTATTGGTGGTCAGCGTGACCCGGAACCCTTTGGTGCGCAGCGACCGGCCCACATCAGCTGCCAGGCCCTTACGGTCACCGCCGTTGTAGACCCTGACGACGACCTGGCTGCTCTTCAGCTGACCGCCGGGAACGCTCTGGCTCACGCATGGTTCGGGAGGCAGCGGAGGAATCGGCCTGAGGATGTTGGTATATCCCCACCACGCCCCGTACAAGAGCACGCCAAACAAGATCAGGAGCGTGATCGGGGTCCGTACGACACGGAAGATCCGACCGATCAACGTCGAACTCCTTTACCTCCGCAGCGGCCCCGATGCGTGAGTTCCCCGAGCTCCTCCCGTGCCCGACTACCCCCCGTGCCGTGAGAGCCTACCTGGAGTTCGGCCCTACTTCAGGTCAAGCACTCGGGCGTGCATGGTCTGGCGCTGCTGAAGGGCGGCGCGTAGCGCGCGATGCAGCCCGTCCTCGAGGTAAAGCTCGCCACGCCAGGAGACGACGTGGGCAAAAAGGTCGCCGTAGAAGGTGGAGTCTTCCTCCAGAAGGGCTTCCAGATCCAACGTCCGTTTTGTGGTAACGAGCTGGTCCAAGCGCACCTGGTGTGGGGCGATAGCCGCCCACTGTTTCTGGACGTAACCATGATCTGGGTACGGGCGTACGTCCCCGACGCGCTTGAAAATCACTGTGACACTCTAATCAAGTTTCTTCGGGCATCTCCATGCTGCGTCGTTACGATTTGGCCATGACCGAGCCGGGCGCCGATCAACTTTCCGAAGATGTGCAACACATTGTTGCGGGTTACACCTTTGACGAGCCTGCAATCGAGCTCGGCGTGCTTATGGAGAACGATGTGCCGGTTCCGGCTGCGATCGTCCGGATTCCGTTGAGCATGCTGAACCGACATGGGCTCGTCGCCGGCGCGACCGGCACCGGCAAGACCAAGACACTGCAACTCATGGCCGAGCAGATCTCCGCCGCCGGGGTCCCGGTCTTTGCCGCGGATGTCAAGGGTGATCTTTCAGGCATTGCCTCCCCGGGACAACCGAACGACAAGCTGTTGGCGCGTACTCAGAAGATCGGCCAGAACTGGCAGCCCAAGGCCTGCCCCACGGAGTTCTTCGCTCTTGGCGGGCAGGGCAACGGCGTGCCGCTGCGGGCGACCATGAGCTCGTTCGGGCCGGTGCTGCTGGCAAAAGTGCTCAGCCTCAATGAGGTGCAGGAGTCGTCGTTGGGTCTGGTGTTCCATTACGCCGACCAGGCCGGGCTGCCGTTGCTGGACCTCAAGGATCTGCGGGCAGTGCTCACTCATCTCACCAGCGACGAGGGCAAGGCGGAGCTGAAGAACATCGGCGGTCTGAGCGCTTCGACGATCGGCGTGATCTTGCGTACCTTGATCAACTTCGCTGATCAGGGTGCCGAGGCGTTTTTCGGCGAGCCCGAGTTCGATACTGCCGATCTGCTGCGTGTGACGCGCGATGGCCGCGGTGTGGTCTCGCTGTTAGAGCTGCCCAATCTGGTGGACCGACCGGCAGTCTTTTCGACCTTCTTGATGTGGTTGCTGGCCGATTTGTTCCATGAACTGCCCGAGGTCGGGGACATCGACAAGCCGAAGCTGGTCTTTTTCTTCGACGAAGCTCACTTGCTGTTCGACGACGCATCCAAGGCGTTTCTGGATGCCATCGCCCAGACCGTACGGCTGATCCGTTCCAAGGGTGTCGGCATCTTCTTCGTCACCCAGACCCCGAAGGACGTGCCCGACGACGTGCTGGCCCAGCTCGGGTCGCGTGTCCAACATCAGCTCCGCGCCCATACGCCGAACGACGCGAAGGCCCTCAAGCAAACTGTCGCCACCTTTCCGAAGTCGCATTACGACCTGGCGGAGACGCTGCAGCAGCTGGGCATCGGCGAGGCGATCGTGACCGTGATGGATCCGGACGGCGCGCCGACACCTGTGGCGTGGACTCGGATGCGGGCGCCGGAGTCACTCATGGCGCCGACGCCTGATGAGGTGCTGCGTCCGGGGATTGCCGCGTCGGCGTTGATGGCAAAGTACGGGCAATTGCTCGATCGGGACTCCGCATACGAGAAGCTCGCGCGTGCGTTGCAGGCCGGAGCTGAGGCGGCTGAACGCGAGCGTCTGGAGAAGGAGGCCGCGGCCCGCGAGGCCGCTGAGGCTAAGGAACGGGAGAGACTTCAGGCTCAGGCTGAGCATGATGCCCGGGCTGCCGCACGGACCCAGCCGCGCAGCTCGCAACGCCGGGAGAAGTCAGTGGTGGAGCAGATCACGGGTTCGAGCGCATTCAAGCAGTTCGCGCGTACGGCGGGTACGGAGATCGTTCGCAGCATCTTCGGGACGGCCCGCCGCCGCCGCTGATTGCGCCTGGTGCCGTTGACCTGCTGCGACGGTTAGGAACGCACGTGCACGTGCGTTCCTGTCACGATGCACACGTTGCACAACATGTGCATCGTGCAGGCATCGAACGTGCACGTGCGTTTCCGACATAGGCGACCACCCAAACCGACTTGTCAGAATCTCAGCACCCCATATGGTGCCCAGATTCTGACAAGTCGAGGGAGGTGTCCTCATTGGCGGGCTTGAACGGGCTCAGCCCGCAAGACGCTGCGCCGCTGCTGTCGGCGTACGCGCTTGGCCTCGGCCTTTTGTGCGGCTACCGCCTCCATCTGGGCGTAGCGTTCTGCGGCCTCCTGGCTGATCTGTTCTGGACTGCGGTATTCGTGTACAAACATGGCAAATTCCTTATTCATAAGTGATGTTGGCGTAGTTCGTTCGGCGACTCGAGGGTCGCCCAAAGCACGCTCAGATGACTGAGCGGATCTCAAGAAGTGGAGAGTGGCGCGCTACGCGACCGAGTCGAGGGCGTGCCTCATCCAGCCGGCGTTAACACAGCCAGTCCGCGTCTTCGGAGTCATGATGATCATGTACAAGGTGGGCACCCCCTTCCTTCTCGGCTCAACAATATGGTTTGCGAGATATTCCTTGATCAGGCTATGCGTAGCTGGTCGGGGCGTGCAATCGGATTATTTCGGCCAGGCATAAGGTGAGGAACCAGACCTTGATCACCGATGTGACCGTCAAGGAGCCCCCATGACTCTTCCCAGCTCTGACACCCCGCCTGCTGACGTTCCAGAGGCCGATTGGGCCGAACAGGCCGTCGAGGCCGATCCGCTCGCAGGCGCGGACGCCGAGGACGAGACGACCCAGCCCGCGTACGTCGGCCGTGGCCTGCGCGAGGTCGACGATGCCGATCTTGTCGAGCAGGAGACGCCCGCCTACGTCGAGGACGACGACGTCCGCGGCTAGCAGTACCGCTGAACGATCCTGGGCAGGGTGCGCTGGATGCGCGTCCTGATCCTCGGTGGCACGATCTTCTTGGGCCGACACGTGGTGGATGAGGCGTTGCGACGTGGGCACGAACTGACCCTCTTCACACGCGGCAAGCACGGAACCGGCCCGATGGGGGTCGAGCACGTCGCTGGCGATCGCGCGGACGTGACGTCGCTGCGTGGACGCAGCTGGGACGCCGCAATCGATACGTCGGGTTACGAGCCCGGCCAGGTCAATGCCTCGTACGCTCTCGACATCGGCCACTACGTCTTTGTCTCCTCCTGTAACGCCTATCCGGATTGGCCGGAGAAGCCAGTCAATGAGGATTCGGCTACTTGGCAGGACGGTGAGGGTTACGGGCCCGACAAGGCGCGTTGCGAGCGCATCGTGCTGCCGAACGGTGCGGTAGTACGCGCCGGCCTCATCGTGGGCCCACACGACAACGTCTTTCGACTGCCCTGGTGGGTGCGCCGGATCCGTGGGGCAGGGCCTGTTCCCGCGCCCGGCCGTCCCGATCTAGAAGTCCAGATCATCGACGCGCGCGATCTCGCCGCATTCCTGCTTGACCTGGCCGAGCGGCGCGTCACTGGCGCGTTCAATGGCACCGCTCCCATCGGCCAAACGACGATGGGAGAGCTACTCGCGGCGTGCGGTGACGCTGAGCTGCGCTGGATAGCAGACGACCTACTTGAGGAGGCCAACGTCGAACCCTGGACCGAGCTGCCGTTGTGGCTGCCGGAGCGCTTCGCGGGTACGTGGCGTATCGGCACCGAGCGCGCGCAGGCGGCTGGGCTCCGCTGCCGTCCGGTTCGAAAAACCGTCGACGACATTGCGTCATGGCTGGAGAACGGCGGCGAGACGGAATTGGATGACTGGCGCGAGGAACACCGGCCGCGCCGCATGTCCGCCGAGCGGGAAGCCGAGCTCCTCCGGCTCGCTAGCTCGGAGTAAGTGGTCAGAAATCGCATCAGATCCGCCGATGTCGATGTGTTATTTGACCACTTTGTAAAAAGAATGCTGAAGGCAGTAGGACCCCTAGTCGGAGCGGCATCCATGGTCGTTCGGCCGGTCGGCCAGCGCGGTGATCGCGTCCAGGTCGCCGTGAGGACGAACCTGGCTGCATTATGTTGCTAGGCGTGAAGGCGCGCTCGGGGATTGCCCAAGCGGCAGCGCTGGTAACCGGATTGACTGCGCTGTCGGCGGTTTTGGGCTTCCTCCGCGATGTCGTCATCGCCGGGGTGTTCGGGGCTGGTGCGCAGCTCGATGCCTTCCTCGTGGCACAGGGGCTGATGAATCTGGTGCTGGCCCTCATCGCTGGCGCCATGGCGAAGTCCACAGTGCCGGTACTCGCCGCGCAGATCAGCGCGGACGGTGACTCGAACAAGGCAGCCCACACTCTCTCAGTCGTACTGACCGTGACGCTGACGATCCTCGGGCTCGGTTCACTGATCATGGCGCTGGCCGCTCCCTTGGTGGTCACCGTGCTGGCGCCGGGCTTCAAGGGCGCACAGGCTGACCTTGCCGCCTCGCTGACCCGCATCGTGCTGATTGCGACCGTCTTGATTTCCGGTACGAACCTGCTGGCCGCTGCCGCGGAAGCCCACCGCCGGTTCTTCTGGTCCGCGATCCAGGGCCTTCCGTTCAACCTGATCATGATTGTCGCGGCCGTTGTTTTCGGCCCTCGATACGGCGTCTATGCCCTTGCCGTCGGATTCGTTGTTGGTTCCGCAGCCCGGTTGTTGTGTCAGTTCGTGCCCATTCGTGCTCTGAAGTTGCGGCTGCGCGCATCGTGGGACCTGAAGGATCCGGCCTTCCGCTCGATCGCCAAGCTGATTCCACCGCTGCTGGTTGGCAGCGCGCTGGGCAATGCCAACACCATGGTCGATCGAGCTGTGGGCTCGATGGTAGGTGAGGGAACAATCTCGGCGTTGAGCTACGCCTGGCGAATCATCTCGCTCGGCCAGACGTTGCTCGTCGCGTCGCTGCTTACGGCCCTCTATCCCGCATTCGGCGCCGCTGCGGGCACCCGTGATCTCACGGAGATGCGACGACTGGTCGGTCGAGGGTTGTCAACCGTGGCCACGGTGCTGCTGCCGGTGTGTGGTTTCCTCCTCGTCTGCTCCGTGCCACTGGTCGCCCTGGTGTTCGAGCACGGCAGCTTTTCGCCCGCTGACACCCAGCGGACCGCGACCGCGATCTTCTGGTACGCGCCCGCCTTGCTGGCGCTTGGCTGGCGAGAGATGGTGGTGCGTGCCTCGTACGCGATGGGCGATTCACGCCGCCCCGTGACGGTTTTCGTGATGGCCATGACGATCAATGTGGTCGGCGACTTCACCCTTGGACTGACCTTCGGTATCGCCGGGATCGCAGCGTCGACCTCGTTGTCGGTGCTGTTCGCGGCGGTGGCCAATACCTGGTTGCTAGGTCGGCGTCATGATGCCGTCGATCTCAAGTCGTTGCCGTTGATCTTGGGGCGTACGGCCGCGGCCGCGGCTGTCGGTACAGCTGCTGCCGGCGGCGTCTACTACCTGCTCAGCCAAGTTTTGGGCGGGGGATTGTTCAACGAGCTGTTGTTGGTGTGCGCCGTCGGCCTGACCCTGGTGTCGATCAACCTCGGAGTCTTGTACGCCCTACGAGCCCCGGAGCGTCGGCTGCTCGCCGAGGCCATTGACGTAGTTGCGCGGCGTCGCCGGTAGTGACGTCCTCACGTCGAACATGGTGAAGAACGGCTGAGGGGACCGACGCCAAAGGCTAAGACGTTTGAATCTCAAGTTCAGCGAAACCTGCAGATATGAAGCTGGGCTGACCGACACCCTTTGGCGTCGGCCCCCCTCAGTTGTTCTTCACAGGTCTTAGGCAGGTCGGACAAGCACGAACGGCGTGCTCGTGAGTCTCTGGCCCAGCGGATTGTCTCCAAGGACGGTAGCCAGTGTCTCGGCCGACAGCGATCGCGGCGAGACGGCGCGGATCGTGCCGCCGTAGTCGTTGAGATCAACGATGCTGACGCCGATGTCCAGCGCACGCTCGAGATCGGCACACAGGCGCTGTGCGACCTTGGTCTCGAAAGGCGGGAAGAGCACGTGCTCGTACGGCGGTCGTCCGCCGTCGACATCACGCGCGATCGGGCCTGCCATGCGGTAGAAGGCTCCGTGCATGCCCAACGGTCGAGTCACGGCACTGCCGATTGAGGCCGCGATGATTCGCCGGTAACCGACCGTGCGGATGACGTACTCCATCTTCTCCGCGACGCTCAGACCCTTGGAATCCGTACGCGGATGGACATGGCGGGCCAGGAACTGAGCCAGCCGACCAGGCTGCATGGTGCTGATGTCAACGGTCCGGCCGGTCAGCAAGATGGCGACCTTCTCGCTGATCGCAATGGTGTCGCCGGGCTCCGCGACGTCGAGGTGCTCCTTGAGCGCCAGTGTCAGATCGTCGGTCTCGGTGAGCCACCGCGTATGGAGCGGAAGTCGCAGATAGTCAATGCCGGATGCATTGACCGTGGTCCACTGGTGCGCTGCGGTGTCGGCGTCTTTGTCGGCCTCAGGCCGCATAGCGAAGCTCATGTCGACTCCTACTGGTGGTGATGGAGTGAAGCATGTGACAGATGTGATCACTTTTGATGATAAGCGCCCTGGAGACGGCCATGAGTCCCCCGAGAATCGGCGTGTCGTCGTGAACGACCGCGGATCGTAGTGATCAGAAACGCGATCACAGTAACTGATCCAAAGGCCTTTCGTTGCGACTTCGGAAAAATGGTGCGGCGAGAGCGAGAGCCCCAACATTTCGACGGCTGTGTTGCACAGCGGCCCCCGCGGGGCTGCTGAGTGCGGTCGTTGTGACGGCAGTGCTGCGAAACATCCCCTCCCCGACGTCACGAAGATTCGATGTGTGTGTGCACGGCGTCATGCGGGCTGACATGATCGGACCGTGGCGTCAGAACCGCGCATGGTTTCGCTGGGCTTCGGCAAGTTCGTGCGATCAGATCGCATCTTCGCCTTGGAGCCGCTGGTCGGTGACGAACGAGGTGACGGCCACCGTACGAGGGTGTGGATCGAGGGAGTCAAGGATCCGATCATCGCGGCGCGGACCGAGGTGACGATCCTGCGTGACATGGGTCAGGAGGCGGTCGCGACGGAAGCGCCGCTCATCGATGAGGCCCTGGATCTGGCATCACGGCTTGCAGCCGCCGCGGAAGCTGGCCGAGTCGACCTCAATGATCTTGGACGCCGAGCGCGGCATCTCTTGGCCTCGACGACCACCCAAGACCGACTCGTGTGATTATCCTTGCTCCGCTGCCGCTTGTTGATCATGCTCCGGTATCTGGGCTACGCCTGAGATCGCTGGCCTTGATCCACATCTGGCGCCCATCGGGTCCGCGTACCCGTCCCCACCACTCGCCGCGCTCGCGTACCCAATAGTCAAGGCTTCCGGCCGTGGCCCACCTTGCGGTTTCTACTTCGAGGGGCGGACGCACCTCGCGCCGCTCGTCCGGGGACCGCTGCCCGTACTGGTTGTAGACGACGTCCATATCCATCGCCATTTGCGATGCCTCATCTGCGCCAAGATCGACAGCGCGCCAGCCCATCACGCCCCCGTCGTAGACGCCCCACCGCCCGCTGCCGATGTGTCGAGCCTCGAACCTCACCCATCTATTAGAACACGGATGCTATTAATTCGGCCGACTCACATGTCGGCAGAAACCTACGTGCACGTTCGTTGCGGACGGTCTGCATGGTTTGCAACATGTGCAGACCGCCAGAAAGCTACGTGAACGTGGGTTTCGGCAACCGGCTTCGGTGCCTTGAAGCAAACTAGCCTCTGGCTACATATCCATGCCGCCGTTGACGCCCCACACTTGGCCGGTGATGTAGGAGGACTCGTCAGCGGCGAGGAATCCGACAATGCGTGCGACCTCCTCGGGACGCCCGAAGCGACGCAGCGGAATCTGAGCCTTGAGCTTGTCCAGCACCTTTTCCGGCACCGCTGCGACCATCTCGGTCCAGGTGTAGCCCGGCGTTACCGTGTTGACGGTGATTCCGACGGTGTCATCGCTGAGCTTGCCCGAGCGTTCGAGCAGGAAGGCGGCTTCCCGCGCGAAGGTTTTCGTCAGCCCGAAGAGCCCGGACTTGGACGCCGCGTAATTGGCCTGTCCGATATTGCCGATTTCGCCAATGATCGAGCTGACATTGATGATCCGGCCACTGCCGCGCTCTACCATGTGGCCGAGCGCAGCTTGGGACAGGAAGAACGCGCCAGAAAGGTTGACGTCCAGCACCTTGTGCCAGTCATCGTCACTCAGCTTGAGGATCGTCTTGTCGATGGTGATGCCGGCGTTGTTGATCAAGATGTCTAGTCGGCCATGTTGCTCAATCACTTCGTTGACGACCCGGCGGCAGTCATCTGGAGAGGCTACGTTGCCGCGGTGTGTGCTGACTGATGCCGAGAATCGGTCGGCAAAATCCTTCGCGAACTGCTCGGCGCGCTCCACGTTTCCACTGAAGCCGGCCGCAATCGTCGCGCCCTGCGAGGCGAGCTCTTCGGATATGGCGGCGCCAATGCCCCGGATACCACCGGTGACCAGCGCCACCCGCCCGGTGAGCTTGGATCCCACGGGCTCGCTGGCGCCCTCCTCGGCAACATTGACAGTCGTGGATTCAGTCATGAAGTGCCTCCTCCGGGCCGGTCACACAATTGGTGTTTTGGGGGGTTGATCTGATCCTCGCGCATGCCCGATTGGGGCACAACCTCAGACCACGTTGCTCTGGACAACCGACTCCGGCCAGGATGCACTCCAGAAGATTCTTCTGGGAGAGGAGTTTGCCGTGCGTGCTGTCAGACTGCATCCGCCTGGCAGGATCGAGGATCTCCGGCTGGACGACGTAGAGCAGCCGGAGCCTCGTCCGGGCCGGGTGCTGGTGCGGGTCCATGCTGCCGCGATCACTCGTGACGAATTGGAGTGGCCAACTGACCGGTTGCCCGCCATACCGTCCTATGAGCTATCGGGCACCCTCACCGAAGACGCCGATGGGATCTCGGCCGGCGCCGAGGTATTCGCACTCACGCCGTTCGATCGCGATGGTGTTGCCGCTGAGTACGCCCTCGTGCCGGTGGAGATCCTCGCGCCCAAGCCGCCTTCCCTCAGCCACGTCGAAGCGGCGGCGCTGCCGATGGCTGGGCTGAGCGCTTGGCAGGCGCTGATCGTCCACGGGCGACTTCAGCCGGGCGAGCGGGTCGCCATCACCGGCGCCAGTGGCGGTGTCGGTCATGTAGCCGTCCAGCTGGCCCGCAGCCGTGGGGCTGGGGTGGTCGAGCAGGGCGCGGCCTGCGACCTCCTGTTCGACACCGTCGGCGGCGAGGCGTTGGCGTACGCCGCGGAGCAGGCCGGCCGGATCGTGACGATTGCCTCTGAGGCACCCGGGGCCCAGTACTTCGTCGTCGAGCCCGACCGCGAGCAGTTGCTCGATCTGGCCCAGCTGGCCGAGGCAGGGGAGCTGCTGCCAGAGATCGATTCGATCTTTACCCTTGCCGACGCACGCAGCGCGTTTGCGCGCACCGCAGCCCGGGGAAAGCGCGGCAAGGTGGTGCTGCGTGTCATCGAGTAGGCAGCAACGCAAGGCGCAGGAGTTCGCCGCGCTACACGCGGGTGAGCCCTTTGTGATCCCGAACCCGTGGGACGCGGGGTCCGCGCGGATGCTGGAGGCGCTCGGCTTCGCAGCGCTCGCGACCACCAGCTCGGGCTTGGCGTTCACCCTCGGCCGGCTCGACGGCAGCGCGACCCTCGACGAGGTCTGCAGCCACGTCGCCGAACTCGACCGGCTGACAGAGCTGCCCATCTCTGCTGATCTTGAGAACGGCTATGGCGCGCGGCCCGAGGACGCCGCTCACGCAATCCGGCGGGCCGCGGAGGCCGGCGCCGTCGGCGGCTCGATCGAGGACTGGGACCCTGAACACGGACTGTACGACCATGAGCAGGCAGTAGAACGAGTTCAGGCTGCCGCCGAGGCGGCCCACAGTCTCGACTTCCCGTTCGTGCTGACGGCGCGAGCTGAGAACCATATTCGCGGGAATCCGCACCTGGAGGACACCACCGAGCGGCTGCGGGCGTTCCAGGCGGTGGGGGCTGACGTCCTGTACGCGCCCGGTCTGCGCAACGTGGCGGAGATCAGGGCCGTCTGCGGAGCGGTGTCCAAGCCAGTGAATGTGCTTGCGGTGCCGCAACTGACGGTTCGCCAGATCACGGCAGCGGGTGCCCAACGCATCAGCGTCGGCGGCGCGCTGACCTGGGTTGCGGCCAAGGCAGTGGCCGACGCTGCTACAGCCATGCGCGACTCCGGAGACCTGTCCGGGCTCGCCACGCGGCCGCCGCTCGAGCGCTGGTTCGGTTAGAACTCAGCGCGTCTTCTCGCTCCACGATTGGCACGAAACGCGCGAAAAACGATCGGGGATGCGGCACACTCGTTGGGTGACGACGACGATCGACCAAGATCATCAAGCCCGTCCGGCGGTCAGCACGGACCTGTGGCGTACGGCGGTGGTGTATCAGATCTACCCGCGCAGCTTCGCCGACAGCAACGGTGATGGCATCGGAGACCTGCCGGGCATTACCTCACGGATCCCCTACCTGCGCTCTCTCGGGGTCGATGCTGTCTGGCTCAGCCCCTTCTATCCATCCGCGCTCGCCGACGGCGGCTACGACGTTGATGATCACCGCAATGTTGATCCTCGGCTCGGCACTCTGAGCGATTTCGACGCAATGATCACCGCTCTGCACGCCGCCGACATCAAAGTGATCGTCGACATTGTGCCGAATCACACCTCCAATCGGCATCCGTGGTTCAGGGAGGCTCTGACTGCTGGCCGCGGCGCCCCGCAGCGTGATCGCTATCTGTTTCGCGACGGCCTCGGCCCGCGTGGTGAGCAACCACCGAACGACTGGGAGTCGATGTTCGGCGGCTCGGCCTGGGCACCTGCGGGTGACGGTCAGTGGTACTTCCACTGTTTCGCGGCTGAGCAGCCAGATCTCAACTGGGAGAACGAAGAGGTACGCGAGGACTTCCGGCACACCGTACGCTTCTGGGCCGATCGCGGGGTCGACGGCTTTCGCATCGATGTCGCCCACGGGCTGCGCAAGGATCTGTCGGAGCCATACCTTCCCTGGGGCGAGATTGCCGACATCATGCGCCCAGATGGCTCGCATCCGCTTTGGGATCGTGATGACGTCCATGAGATCTACGCCGACTGGCGGCGCATCTTGAACTCCTACGACCCGCCCCGCTTCGCTGTCGGTGAGGCCACGGTCCATCCGGCGCGGCGCGCCAGGTATGCATCCGCGGAGAGTCTCGGACAGGCCTTCAATTTCGCGATGCAGGACGCCGACTGGCGGCCCGAGGACTATCGCGAGGTGATCGACGGTGGGCTAGCCGACATGATCAATTTCGCCTCGACGACCAGCTGGCTTTTGGGTTGCCACGACACGCCACGCGTAGCCACTCGCTACGGGTTGCCACTGGAAGCGGATCGTCCGGCTCAGCAGGTGGCTCGCGGTTGGCTGTTGGCCGATGGTGCGGCGCCGCGCCTGGACACGGCACTCGGCGAGCGGCGGGCCCGCGCGGCGATCATGATCTTGCTCGCGCTGCCCGGCTCGACCTACATCTACCAAGGCGACGAGCTGGGGCTTCAGGAAGTTGCTGATCTTCCACGCGAGGTTCTGGAGGATCCCATGGCGAGCCGCTCGACCAAGGAGAAGGGTCGTGACGGGTGCCGAGTGCCGCTGCCGTGGAGCTCGGACGGCCCGTCGTACGGGTTTGGCCAACACGTCGGACACTTGCCACAGCCGGAATGGTTTGCGGCGTACGCCGTCAATGTTCAGGAGGCCGATCCCGGCTCAATGCTCAACCTGTACCGTCGTGCACTCGCGCTGCGCAGTGAGCTGTTCGTGGCCGACGATCTTCGCTGGGACGAATCAGGGTCATCGGTGCTGCATTTTGCGCGGCCCGGCGGCGTACGGTGCATCACTAATTTCGGGGCAGAGCCCATCGCCCTTCCAGTTGGCGACATCCTGCTGAGCAGCGCTCAACTTGATCAGGGCCGGCTGCCCAGCGATACCACCGTCTGGTTGCGGGCTCGCTGATCCTGGCTCAGCGGCGGCAGCTCAGCGGGCGGCTGGGCCGGTGGTGCCGCGTACGACGAGCTCGACTCGCAGCTCGTCAGCCTGTTTCGCTCCGTTCGGATCTGAGTCGATGGCCTTGATCATCGCGTTCGCGGCCCGTATGCCCTGCTCGTGGGCGTGCTGACTGACCGTTGTCAGGCCCCACCAGCGCGACATCGGATGATCATCGAAGGCCGCCAGCGAAAGATCATCAGGGCAGTGCAGTCCGGCAGCGCGCAACGCCGCAATCGCCCCGAACGCCATTTCATCGGTGTGACAGAAGACCGCAGTGGGAAGCTTCCGGCCGCTGGCGAGCACTGCGCTCATCGCCCGCTCACCATCAATGGCGTGGCAATCGCCTGGCTGCACCACATTCCGGCTGTCGATGTCGAACCCCGCCTCTCGCACCGTGTCGCGCAGTCCGTCGGTCCGCTGATCCCAGACGTGATAGTCACGCTTGCCCGACATGCGTCCGTCAAAGATGCCGATATCGCGATGACCGAGGGACAGCAGATGCTCGGCAACCAACCGGCCACCAGCTCGGTTATCGACGAAGATCCCGGGGACGCTGGTGAGCGGCGAGCCCGAGGCAAGGACTGGTACGCGAGCCGAGTCGGGGGTGTCTTCCGCTTGTTCGGTCGAGATGGTGCCGGCGAAAAGCAGCGCGTCGCGGCCTCGTCCGGCTCCGAGCTCGCGGAACAGCTTGCGGAACATCGCCGACTCAACGTCAAGAAAGTCTGAGTCGACATCCAAATTGATCAGCTCCACCCGGAAACCGGCGGGACTGAGGATCTCGCTGGCCCCTGACGCGAACTCGCTGAAGTACCAGGAGCGAAGCGTAGGAAGGACGATGCCCACTGTCCGGGACTGCCCGCTGGCGAGTGCCGTAGCCAGGTGCGATGCCGAGAAATCGAGGCGGTCGGCGGTCTCAATGATCCGCTCCCTGGTCGATGGGCCGACTCCGGGAATGCCGCGCAGGGCGCGGGAAACGGTTCCCTTATTGACGCCTGCTTCTCGCGCGACGTCAGCAATCGTGGTACGACGGGCGGTCGTATGGCGCTTCGTTGCAATGACCCAGCTACGGGTTTCGGCGACCACGATAGAAACTATACGGGGCCTAAGCGTTTCGAGCAGCCTATTCTCCTGGCCCTGACCAGGGGGATCGTTCCCCGACGGCCCCAACTTTGTCTCAAACCCGGACCAAGAGAGAATTACTCCAAGCCTGGGGTATTGAGGCCTGGGGAGGACTTATGACTGCCGCGCTGGGACGGTGGCGCGCCACGTACACGCCAGGGGAGTGGGTGGTGCTGTCGGGGCCGACCTCCCTCGTCGTGCTCGAGCCCCCCAGCCGCGAATGGGCCGCATTGATCAACACATTGTGGGATCACGTCGTTGCCTCCAGCTCGATCACCGATCTCGCGTCGCTGTTGGCGACGTTCAAGATGGATCAACTGCCAACCTTCGGCGCCTTCTTCTGGACGGCAGATGGCATGCGTTCTTTGGTACGCGGCCAGATCTCGGTCATCGACCTCGCCACCGGAAAGGTCGTGGCCGACGGACACGGAATCCAGACCTGGAGTGAGGTCGGGCTCGCCGGCGTTGAGCAGGTACGCGTCGATCTGGCACACGAAGGAGATGTCACCCTGCTCGAACTGCCGCTCGTGGTCGGCGCGGTACGCGCTTCGTCGGTGGTGTTGGATGCGTCCGAAGGTGTTCAGGTCAGGTCTCCACAAGGGCAAGCGACTGCGGCCGAGGCGCAGAGCAACCAATCCGAGGCATCGAGCGAGCCATCTACTGAGCCGTTCAGCGAGCAATCCACCGAGCCATTGCCGGAGGTCGCGGCATCAGCGGCCGCTGAGCCGATGCAGGCCCCATCGGAGTTTGCCGAGGAGGCCGGGGCTGATGCGTCGAGTCCGCAAACGGCGGAGCTGTCGGCAACCGAGATCGCGGTCCTGGCGAATGCCGAGACCGAGCTCATGTCCTCGCCGTTCGACGAGCCGGCCTCAGACACTGAGCCGGATATTGCTGAGCCGGAAATGGCTGAGCCGGATGTCCCAGGGGGTTATGCCGGGCCGCAGAAGCTTGAGGATGCTGTGGCTCTCAATCTTGCCGGGGAAGATGCTGCCGACCTTGTTCCGCCTGCCGCACCCCGCTCCGACTCAGCCGCTGGTTCCTCGGAGCCGGCGATACTCGCCGTGCTCTGCCCCAAAGGGCATGCCAGCCCACCCGACGCGACCAGCTGCCGGGTGTGCGGCGGCGCCGTCGGCACCCAAGGACCGCAGCTGGTCGGACCTCCCGTCCTGGCTGTGCTTCGGGCCTCCAACGGGACAAGCGCCGAGGTCGATCGAACGGTCCTCATCGGCCGGGCGCCGTCCAGCGATCGGTCAAGCAGCCAGACACCGCGGCTGATGACGGTCCCTAGCCCTAATCACGACATCAGCCGGACACATCTCGAGGTATCTCCTGATGAGTGGCAGGTTGTTGTCACCGACCTGAACTCCACGAACGGAACGATCCTGGTGCCGCCGGGAGCCGGGGATGGTCAGCAGCTCGCCCCGGGTGAGCGGATCCCCGTGCAAGTGGGCAGTGTCATGGAGCTCGGTGATGGAGTGTCTGTATTGATTGACTTTCCGCAGTAGCGTCTGTCCTGCGAACGAGTCACTAACGACGAGGAGCTTGTCATGGAATCGCCCGTTCCGGGTCGACCGAATCGCGAGACAGGCCTGCCGCCTGGGGTGGAGGTGGGTCCTCTTGGCAGGCGCTTCGTGGCATTCCTGATCAACATGTCGGTTCCGGTAGTGGTGAGCCTCGCACTGATTTTTCTGCTCCCCAGCACCTCTGGTGCGCTGCGGATGACGCTCGCCATCGTCGGCGCCGTCATCACCATCGGCTGGCTCATCGTCGTGTGGTATCTGCTCGCTGTGCGTGCGGCAAGTCCTGGTCTCAGGGCGATGAAGCTACAAGTGGTGGGATTCCTCGATGGGCGGCCGCTCGGATTGAGCCGGGCCTTCATACGTGGCTTGGTGTTCTGGGCCTTGTTCGTCACCGGCATCGGTCTGTTGCTGATGTTGATCTTCGAGTTGCGACAGCCACGCAAGCAGGGCTGGCACGACCTCGTCGCTACTGCGGTGATGATCAAGGAACGGTTTCTGGCACCGGCTGTCCAGCCGGCTCGGGCAGCGGCTCCCGCCATGCAGAGTCCGCCGGCTCCGGCCTTGAACGGTTCCCTGCAGCCGAATGGCGCTCGCCCGGCAGTGCCCGCCGCCCCGATGTCCCCGAGTTATGCCGCCGAGGAGGGTTACGGCTCAGCCGGCAGCCCAGTGCCGCCTGGCCAACTGGCTCCACCGGCTGGAATGGGCGGCTACCCGACGGGTCCAGCCTCCCCGTACGCCGGGGCTGCCGCCATGCCGCAGAGTGGACTGAGCGGCCCGTACGGCGGCAATGCGTACGCGACGCCGCACCCAGGCGCGCCGTACGCACCGCCGCAGCAATACGTGCCACAACAGCAATACGCGCCGCAACAGCAATATGAGGCAATCGACGCTGGCGCCGAGCTCTATGCGCCAGGCCAGCAGGGCGGTCAGATGCCGCAGCCGCAGAACGGCACTCCGGCTGGCGCCTCGCCTTATGAACCGATGCCGGACGATACGGCGGGTAATCTCGCCGACCAAACCTCTGTCGCGGAGCGTTCGCCCTATCTCCAGGAATGGTCGATCTTGCTGGATGACGGGAGGCGGATCGCCTTGGACGGACTCATCCTGCTGGGCCGCAACCCGCAGCCGCAGGCCGGCGAGGAGGATGCCCAGCTGATCAAGATCGCTGACGAGACGCGTACCGTGTCGAAGTCCCATCTGGCCATTGGGCTGGACGCCGGTGGGGTGTATGTCGTCGACCGCGGATCGACCAACGGCTCGACGGTGTCGACGACCAACGGGATGTCGACGCGCTGCAAGTCTGGCGAAATGGTCCGCGTTGGTGAAGGCGCGATCGTATCCATCGGTGACCACTGGCTTGAGATCACGCGCGGCAGCTAACCGCTGCTTCGCGATAGTGTCCCGCCATGCTGCTCTCGGACCGCGACATCAAGGCGGAGGTCGATGCTGGCCGCATCGGGCTCGAGCCGTACGCCGTCGACATGGTTCAGCCGTCGAGCATTGATGTCCGTCTCGATCGATATTTCCGCGTTTTTGAGAACCATCGGTATCCGCACATCGACCCGGCGGCTGATCAGTCTGAATTGACTCGGGCCGTTGAGCCGGTGGGCGAGGAACCGTTCATCTTGCATCCGGGTGAGTTTGCACTGGGCTCGATCTATGAGGTTGTCACGCTTCCCGATGACATCGCCGCACGTGTTGAGGGGAAGTCATCGCTCGGCAGACTCGGGTTGCTGACCCACGCCACGGCGGGGTTTATCGACCCAGGCTTTAGTGGTCACGTCACGCTCGAGCTATCGAATGTTGCCACGCTGCCGATCAAGCTCTGGCCAGGGATGAAGATCGGTCAGTTGTGCTTCTTTCGGCTGACGACTGCCGCCGAGCATCCATACGGGTCGGCTCAGAACGGCTCTCACTATCAAGGCCAGCGCGGCCCGACTCCGAGCCGCTCTCACCTGAACTTCCACCGTACGAAGATCTAGCGGGGCGGATTTTGCCGCGAGTTCGCGGCAGATTCCGCCCCACTCTCCTGCGCCCCGCTCTTTTCAGCCCGCATCTAGTCACGGCCCCCTCGGTTGGAAACGCACGTGCACGTTCGCTTCCATCGCGATGCACACGTTGTGCAACGGATGCATCGCGACAGGACCGCACGTGCACGTGCGTTTCCAACACCGCTCAGACTCGGTATATGGACCGTCCGCGCGCGGTAGATGGACTCAGGCGCGGTAGATGGCGATGTCGCCGGAGGCCGTACGCGCCCGCAGCGTGATGTACGGCTCGCCGGGCTCGGGCTGATTGGTCGACTCCAGCCCGATGCGGATGTCGCC
>DASVEX010000032.1:0-2695 GCA_036380335.1 Propionibacteriaceae bacterium
CCTTTGCACGAGGACGCCGCCAAGGCTACGAACGCCAGGTGGTGACCGCATCACCCCGCCGGGATGATCTGTCACGCCGAAAGGGCGCCTTACGTGTCAGCGAGAGAGGGACGCGCGGCTGCGATCGGCGCCAGTCCCCGACGAGCCATCGGCGTACGGCACATGGCGCCGAGCGGCGAGTGGCCGTCGCCGCCGCCCGGATTATGCACGTCCTTTACATTGGCGCCCATGGCACAGCTGTCGCGCTCGAGGACTACGCGAAGGACCTTCGCAGTCGCCTGCGCGTTGACACCCAAAGGCGCCGGCGTCTTGAACTGCGAGCGACTGCTCCCCGAGATCGAGGCGGCTGAGGCGATGCTTTCCCGTTTCGAGCTGATCTTGATCACTCCCCGGCGGGATCCGAGGTGGCGCGGCGGGGGAGGGGTTGTGGTGGCCAGGAGTCAGTTCGGCAGGAGGCGCGCCGGTTGGCGTTAGACGTGCTGGTTCGGCGTCGGGAACGCGCCAAGCGGGAACGCCGGTTGAATGGGCTGGCGGTCGAACGGCTGACCGCGCTGGGCGAGCGCGACAGCGCGATGCGTGACCCGAGCCGCGTGCCGGCGTGGCGCTTCCATCCGATCCGTTGTCTCGATCGTTAGTCCGCTGCCACCCTCGGTGGGCAGCCTGGCGGAGACAGTCAGCCAAGTTCATTCAACAATCGGTCGATCTCGACTTCGGCGGCGGCCAATGACGCATCTCTCTGTGCGGCGTAAGGGGCGAGGTCGGCCACGCGGTCGGTCAGGGTCAACTCGGCCAGCACCGGGTGCACGGTCATCTGCATCGATTCTGCGAACAACTGGTTCAGCGCGGCGAGCTCGTGATCCACGTTTCCACTGTCCGGCCCGTACGACAGGCCCCGTCCGGAAGCGATCACAATCGGTTTGCCAACCAATGGCGCCGGATCGTCGGGGCCGGCCGGAGCGGTCATCCCGGGCACATGGATCCAGTCGATCCAGGCTTTCAGCGTAGAGGGAACCGACCAGTTGTACATCGGCGCGCCGACCAAGACAACGTCGGCGGCCAGTAGCTCGCCGACCAACTCCTCCTGGTATCGGTCATGCGCTCGATCCACCGATTCGTCGCTCGATCGCAGGCTCGGCGCCCAATGCAGCACGCTGCTGGGCAGGTGCGGCGGTTGGTCGAGGAACAGGTCGCGGCGCACGGTGGCGTGACCGAGCGCGGCCCAACCGGCGGCGAACCGTGCCGTCAGTCGCCGGCTGACTGAGCCTGTCAGGTCAGCTGAGGAGTCCAAATGCAGCAAGGTGGCCATGGAAGGAACGGTAACGTCTGCCCTCCGTGGCCTCGCCCTCCCCGCAGATCGTTGCTTTCACCGAGGCTCACAACCGAGCCCCCAGGGCCGTCATGGAACGGCTCGACATGAGGTTCGTCAAGATCATCCATGCATCAGGCTTGGTCGAGGGCTCGAGTGAGGTCCAAGACGATGCGCCGTTCGCCCTCTATCAGATAGGCCGGTAAGCGCCAAGATCAACTGCATTTGCGATGTGTTCGCACCCCACCTGAGAACAGCATGAGTACGATGCACCACGCGCACCCGTCTGGTCTGCAAAGTTGAGCCCCCCGCGCTGAGGGGACGCAAGTCTCAGAGCAATGGGGGTGAGCGACGGGCGGCAATGATTACGCCCGTCGAGGACTTCAGCGCGGCATGAGCGTGAACACAGCTGTGACCTACAGCTGCCACATCGGGTATGTCTGAATCGCCGCCGATTGGTGTGCAGACTCTGGTCGATCGTTATGGTCGAATATTGCATCAGCGTCTGCCAATCCCATCCTTCAGTTACGCAGGATCGAGGGCAGCACCTGGTTCGACGGCTACCGCCGCAGCTTCGATGCGGTTTGGGAGACCGTGCTACCCATCACCGAGGTAGAGGGCCAGGAGCCTCAGTCGGTCGCAGGGTAAATCAGCACCGTTGCCCATGCCTCGCACGTGCGGCCGGTGCCGGCATCGCCAAGACCATCGTTCGACCGTGCCTTCACCGAGACCTGTTTGACATCGACGTCCAGCGATTCGGCCAGGTTGCGCCGCATACCGTCGAGATGCGGTCGCAGCCTCGTCGTCCCCAGCACCACGAACGAGTCCACATTGGCGATCTCGTAGCCATCCGCCCTGACCAGTCCAACCAGATGCCTGACGAAGTCCAGACTGCACGCGTCCTGGGCTTCTGGGTCGTCCTCAGGGAAGTGTGTTCCAAGGTCGCCGTCGGCGATCGCGCCAGCCAGAGCATCAACCAGCGCGTGACTCAACACATCGCCGTCCGAATGCGTGTCAAAGCCGAGTCTCGACGGCACGACCACGCCGCCGAGCACCAGTGGCCGGCCCTCGACCAAGCCGTGGACGTCGTGCCCAGAGCCGACCCTGAACGGCATGGCCATCCCTCAACGGTAGACCGTGCTCCGCGTCCCCGGAGGGACCTGGACAGCGACTCGGCTACCTTGGCTACCTGGACTGCTGAATACGGCTCTCTTACATCAAGAGCCTCGCTGTGCTCGGCCGGTCGGCGGGTGTCCTCGCTTCGCTGCGGGCCGCGCCGCGCCGTCCCTGGATTGGGTCAGGAAGACCATTTCCTTGCCCGGACGATCAGGGGCATCGCGTACGTCGAGGACGTTGAACCCGTAGCGGCTAAGGTCACGCTCGAGCTCG
>DASVEX010000033.1:0-5085 GCA_036380335.1 Propionibacteriaceae bacterium
CTCGACGCCGTTGATCGTCAGGTTTCTCTATCTCGCCGTGGATGTCGACATCGACCAGCTCAACACCGCGCATCACGGCCCATTCAGAGCCACTGCGCGGAGCTCGGCTCCGCTGAGGTCGACCCCGCGCAGCTGCGCCCCGCTGAGGTCAACGCGTTCGAAGCGGGAGCCACTGAGATCGGCACGAATGAAGTCAGGCATGAGCAGGACGCTAACGCTAGGTTCTGACCATCCGGCGCGCGGGATCCCCGGTCTAGGACAGTCCCACAAAAGTGTGCGCAAGTGGCATCTCTAAATCGATTCAGATCTGCAACTTACCCGCACTTTCCCTACAGAAAGGCAGACGGGCTGCTGAGATCGCCATCGGTACTCAGGGAAGCGGGCGGCCAGGAAGAGCCAGCGGTGGTCGCCGCCCACGGCGGCCGAGATGCACGCCTCCGGCCGGATCAGCGGTGAAGACCCGTGATGCGGGAGCCGACTGCAGAGTGGCCAGCAGAGTGGTCAGCTGTTCCACCCGAGCCCGGAGCTCATCGATGTCGTCCTGCATGTACAGGATGCGGCGGATGCCCTCGAGATTGATGCCCTCATCTTGTGAGAGCCGCTGGATCAACCGCAACCGCGCGATGTCGCGCGCCGAGTAGCGCCGACCCCGCTTGGGCGTACGCCGGGGCGAGACCAGGCCCATCCGGTCGTAGGTCCGGAGGGTCTGCGGATGCATCCCGGCCAGGTGGGCTGCCACCGAAATGACGAACACCGGGGCGTCATGATCGATTCGCTCCGGCAGCTCTGATGCAGACACGTCTCACCTCATCCAGCCGCGAAGAGCTTCGCCCGAGGATTCACGGTGCCAACCGCCTCGGCGTAGGAGTTCAGAGCCTCTCGCGCCTGTTCGTTGAGCGCCTCGGGTACCAGCACCTCGACAGTGACCAGCAGGTCGCCCTTCGTGCCGTCGCGCTTGCGGACGCCCTTGCCACGTACCCGAAGGGTGCGCCCGTTGGGCGTCCCCGGTGACAGCCGCAGCTTGACCGGCGGTCCACCTAGCGTGGGCACTTCGATCTCCGCTCCGAGAGCGGCCTCTTGGAATGTGACCGGGGCGGTCAGGGCGAGGTTGTCGCCCTTACGTCCGAAGATCGGGTGTGAGCGTACGTGCACGGTGACGTACAGGTCGCCTGCAGCACCCCCGTTCTCTCCAGCTCCACCGCGGCCCTTGAGCCGTATCCGCTGACCGTCTGTAACACCCGCTGGAATCCGAACCTGCATGGTCTTGGTGGACTTGCCCCGGCCAGAGCCATGGCACACCGGGCATGGGTCATCGACGACCATGCCGCGACCGCGACACTCACGGCAAGGTTCGGTTACGGCGAAGACACCGCCGGAGGTCGACGTCTGCATGCCGCTGCCCTCACAAGTGGGGCAGACACGTGGAATCGTCCCGGCCCGGGCGCCTGTGCCGCGACAGGCTTCGCACGCAGTGTCGGACACCATCTGCATTCCGACGGTGACGCCCTCGATCGCCTGGAGGAAGTCCACCGTGACCTCACCCTCGACGTCGCTGCCGCGGCGTGGCCCGCGGGCCGTGGAGAACCGTGTGGTCTGGGTGGTGGGACTGCCGTTGAACAGGCCGCCGAAGATGTCGCCTAGACCGCCTCCGGCGTTGCGGAAAAGGTCGTCAACAAATGGTCCGCTGGTCTGGGTACCACCACTCCGCGGGAAGCGGAAACCGCCGCTTCCAAACAGTCGGCGGGCCTCGTCGTACTCCTTGCGCTTGGCCTGATTCGACAGCACGTCGTTGGCTTCGGAGATCTCCTTGAAGCGCTGTTCGGCCGCGGCGTTACCAGGGTTTTGATCAGGATGGTTGTCGCGCGCCAGCTTCCGGTACGCCTTCTTGATCTCCTCGGGGGTGGCGTCCTTGGAGACACCCAGGACCTTGTAGTAGTCCTTCTCGATCCAGTCCTTGGTACTCACCGACACCTCCCTTCGCAATGATCAACGACCGATGCTGATAGATGTTCCTGAGCAAGTCTCTCTCGGCTCTCGCGGCGCCCGTGGAAGCTGGTGCCGTCGTCACTCTTCGCGCTTGCCAGCAGGCTCATCTGTCACCGGCTCGGCTGTCGCCTCCACCGACTCATCGGTCGGGCTTGACGAAGGCTGTGCGGCGGGCTCAGGGCCCGTCGGCTCCCCCACCTCCACCTCGACCGATTGCTCCGCAGGAGTCGGAACATTGGGATCCGGCTCGGCCACCGCGACCCGGGCCGGACGCAGAATACGATCGCCGATTCGGTACCCGGGCTGCAGGATTTCCACGCAGGTCGGCCCGTCGATGCCCGCAGCGTGCGCGTGCAGCAATGCCTCGTGGATGTGCGGGTTGAAGGGATCACCTGCCTCGCCGAACGTCTCCAGACCGTACTTGGACGTGACGCGTTCGATTTCTTCAGCGACAGCCTTGAAGCCACCGTTGAGCTCGTCGTGCTCGCGTGCCGAGCGCACGTCGTCAAGTACTGAAAGGAAGTCCTTCAGCACACCCTCGATCGTCACCTTCCGAGAGAGGTCACGATCGCGGTCGACCCGGCGCTTGTAGTTCACGTACTCGGCTTGGAGCCGTTGTAGATCAGAAGTCCGTTCCGCCAGAGCTGCCTTGAGCTCAGTCACCTCTGCCTCAGCTTCCGAAACTGGATTGGCGGCCTCTTCTGTACCGGCCACAGGAGCCGCAGTTGGCTGCGGCTCCCGTACCTCGTAGGTCTCCGGATCGATGCGGCGCCGGTCCCGCACGGTTGGACCACGCTGCTCAAACTCGGTCTCGGCACTAGGCCGACGCTCGTGTTCGGGCACGCTCACCGGGCCTCACTCGAGGTCTGGTCGTCATCGACGATCTCGGCATCGACGACATCCTCATCACCGGTGCTGCTCTCGCCGTTGGACTCGGCGTGCTCACTCGGCTCACCGGCTGCAGACGGAGCCTCTTGCTGAGCCGCCTGGGCAGCTGCATACATGGCCTGACCCAGCTGGGCACTGGTTGTGTTCAACTTCTCGACCGCGGCCTTGACCTTGTCGTTGTCTTCACCCTCGAGTGCCGTCTTGAGCTCGGCGATCGCTTCCTCGACCGGCTGCTTGACGTCGTCGCTGATCTTGTCGGCATTCTCGCTCAGCAGCTTCTCGGTACGGAAGACCAAGTTGTCGGCCTCGTTGCGCAGCTCGACCGCCTCGCGACGCTTCCGGTCCTCCTCGGCGTGCGCCTCGGCCTCCTTGACCATTCGGTCGATGTCGTCCTTGCCGAGCGCGGAGCCGCCGGTGATCTGCATGGACTGCTCCTTGCCGGTTGCCAGGTCCTTGGCGTTCACGTGCACAATGCCATTGGCGTCGATGTCGAAGGCGACCTCGATCTGAGGTACGCCGCGCGGCGCCGGCGGCAGGCCAGTCAGCTCGAAGTTGCCGAGCGACTTGTTGTCCTTCGCGAAGTCGCGCTCGCCTTGGTAGACCTGGATCATCACCGACGGCTGGTTGTCATCTGCCGTGGTGAACACCTCGGAGCGCTTCGTCGGGATGGTGGTGTTCCGCTCGATAATCTTGGTGAAGACGCCACCCTTGGTCTCGATGCCGAGACTCAGCGGTGTCACGTCGAGGAGCAGCACATCCTTGACCTCGCCCTTGAGCACACCGGCCTGCAGGCTGGCGCCCAGAGCAACGACCTCGTCGGGATTGACTCCCTTGTGGGGTTCCTTGCCACCCGTCAGCTCCTTGACCAGCTCGACGACGGCAGGCATCCGGGTCGAGCCACCGACCAAGATCACGTGGTTGATCGCGCTGACGCTGATCTTGGCATCCTCGATCACCGCGTGGAAGGGCGACCGACAACGATCAAGAAGATCAGAGGTGAGCCGCTGGAACTCCGAACGGGTCAGCTTCTCCTCCAGGTGTAGCGGACCGGCCTGACCAAGCGTGATGTACGGCAGGTTGATCTGCGTCTCGCTCGCGGACGACAGTTCGATCTTGGCCTTCTCGGCAGCTTCCTGGAGCCGCTGACGCGCGATCTTGTCCTGAGCAAGATCGGTACCGTTCTTGTTCTTGAACTGCTTCACCAGCCAGTCGACGATCCTGGCATCCCAGTCGTCGCCACCTAGCCGGTTGTCGCCGTTGGTGGCCTTCACCTCGAAGACACCGTCGCCGATCTCCAGCAAGGAGACGTCGAAGGTGCCACCGCCGAGGTCGAAGACCAAGATCGTCTGGTCTTGATCAGTCTTGTCCAGGCCGTACGCGAGGGCTGCGGCCGTCGGCTCATTGATGATCCGGTCGACAGTCAAGCCAGCGATCTCACCGGCCTCTTTGGTGGCCTGGCGCTGCGCGTCTGAGAAGTAGGCAGGGACGGTGACCACCGCATGGGTGACCTGCTCACCCAGGTAAGCCTCCGCGTCTCGCTTCAACTTTTGCAAGACGAAGGCGCTGATCTGTTGGGGGCGGTAATCCTTGTCGTCGATCCTCACCTTCCAGTCCGTGCCCATGTGGCGCTTCACGGAGCGGATGGTGCGGTCGACGTTGGTGACGGCTTGGCGCTTGGCGACCTCGCCAACCAGGACCTCGCCGCCCTTCGCGAATGCGACCACCGATGGGGTGGTCCGGGAACCCTCGGCGTTGGGAATGACGGTGGGTTCCCCACCTTCGAGTACGGCGACGACTGAGTTGGTCGTCCCGAGGTCGATGCCGACTGCACGAGCCATGATGCATTTCCTCCAGCTGGAAGTCTTAGATTGTCCTTGAGTCTGTATCACTCAAGTTAGTACTTGAGCGCACTAGGCTCAACTATGCCAGAGTTGTGAATGTTCCCAAAGCTGGAGTTGTCTTCAGGCCTCTGCCGTGGGAGTCGGAGTCGTCATGCATCCGATCGAACGCACAGTGATTCCAGCGCAGACATGGCCGTGTCGAGATCGGGCAGGCCGCGGATCTCGGCCTACAGCCGCTCGGCTGCACGGCGGTATCCGGTCACCGCCAAGACATCGTTCACGCCTGGATGATGTCGTCGTGTGTGGCTGTGTCCGCTGAGAGAACGATCCCGACCCGAGGTCGGCACAGCGCCTGGCGTTGAGGACCTGG
>DASVEX010000034.1:0-2574 GCA_036380335.1 Propionibacteriaceae bacterium
TATTGCCAGAGCCGAGCATGTCTGTGCATCATGTGGTCCGACCGAGGCGGTCTGGGCGAGGCACGCTTTTAGAGAGCGCAGGTCAAGAGCGTCGCCATGGTCGCGAATAGCGGATTCAAGCTCAGGGCGTAATGAGGACCTAAGGTATTCGGAATGCCATACAGCCCATTGCTGGGGATCGAGCCAACCTAGGCGTGCTGCATCAAACTCGTCCTCGCACAACTTCAGGTAGCGTATGCGGAGGCGCTTGTAGCGCTCGGGTTCACTTGCTGGATCAGCCATCGTCAGCTCGTCGTCGACAGACCAAAATCGGTTGATGTAGAGACCTCCCAGCTCAAGTCGGTGTTGTCGATTCTGGATCTTGAGTTGTCTGGCTGTTAGCAGCAGTCCTATCGCAGCGATCACAGCTCCGGCTGCGGTTGCCGAAGACGCGAGCTCCTGTGCGAGTTCCACGACGATGAGTCTGCTGTCAACAACAAGCTGGCGTCCGGATGACCGTCCGCTTTCGTGCACTCTACGTTCAGCGTGACTCCCGGGTCGCTGAGGTTGTGGTCCGTCCAGGTTCACCGACGAATCACAGGAGCACCGCACCGGCCTGCATGTAGCCAAAAAGCTGTAACAGAGTATTTAATAGCCCCAACATGAAGTCGCCTTCGCGCAGCATCGTTGTGCGCGAAGGCTAGCGGTAGGTTGCTTTGGCATCCGAGCCTGAGACGGCAGGACTAATGACAACCATCGGGATTAGCGGGGTCGAAGGCTTCGCTCGTGCGGCGAGAGAGCTGTATGCCGCCCCGAACGAAACAGAGCTGCTTCGGCTCGCTGTTGATCTTGCCGTGAGGGTCATTGATGGTAGTGATCATGCCGGCATCTGTGTCGTGCAGGGTGGCGAGTTCTCCACACCTGTAGCCTTCGATGACGTGGTGCGGCGCGGCGATGCCCTCCAGTACCAGCTTCACGAGGGCCCGTGCCTGGACGCCGTGCGCTGGCGAGAGACCGTGATCAGCCGGAATCTGAGCGAGGAGGCTCGGTGGCCAGAGTGGACCCCACGCGCGGTGTCGGTCTTAGGCATCAAAGCGATCATGTCGCTGTGGCTCTACTCGAGCCTTAACCCTGACGGTGCTGATTCGTACGGGGCGCTCAATCTGTATTCGGATTCGATTGACCCCTTCGGGCCGAATGAGTACGCGATCGCTCAGGCCTTGGCCACGCAAATCTCGGTTGCGGTTGCCGCGCACCAGGAGATTCGTGGCCGCGGCGTCGCTATGACGAGCCGTACCATCATCGGGCAGGCGGAGGGACTCTTGATGGAGAGACTGGGCATCGATGCCAATCAAGCTTTCGCGTACCTGCGACGGGTCTCGCAGCGCGAGAATCGCAAGTTGATCATGATCTGCAGCGAGATCGTCGAGACGCGACGGCTCCCTCAGTGATCCTCTGGTGATGCAAGTCTCCGGGCCGGCCAACCGCCCCCGGGGCCCGGCCCTCAGCGACTCGGGCCGACCGGTCGACTCGGCGGTGGTCCCCTCCGATCGTCCACGTCTGGCGGCGAGTGGCTGCCTAGGCGCCGGCCGAACATCAGCTCGCCAGTGATTCCTCAGCATGGACACCAGTTCGGATTTGTGCTTGCCGGGTAGCCCGCTAAGCCCACCTCTTTGGCACGCTTGCGCAGCTCGTCGTCAAGTCCTCATACGAGCCGGACTTGCCGCCCTTCTTCCAACCGAGGACCGGCCGCGTGCCGCCGCTGCATTGGCGATCCGAGCCGCCTTGACCTTTGATCCGCCTGTTCGCGACGGTCCTCATAAACTTTGTAGTCGGCGGCCGAGAGCGCAGCTGCGCGAGCTGGCCAAGTCAGTCGGCCTCCAGGTCAGCTCGGTCACGCAAGCCGGCTCGCGCTCGGTCATCTAGTTTGCGCCCATCTCACTGAGCCATCCCTCTCTGGCCATGACGGGTGCCCGCCAAGCGTTCCGTGTGTGACACACGTTCCCGCAGGAATACGTCCCCGGTAGCTTGTCGGCTTACGGAACGCTCGCTCAGGGCTGCAAGCAGGCAGAACCGCGGCGTCAGCCTGCTTGTCGTCGACTGACCGGTTCGATACGACACGTCGTGCTTCGGCTGAGCCTTTGCCGTCTTGACCGCCGCGGTGAAGGTGTCGATGTCGTAGGCGCGGTACTGGCGGCGGCCGTTGACGAAGAACGTCGGGGTGTCCGCCACTCCGCTTGAGCCGGCCGAGTCGACGTCGTCGGCCACCCGGTCGGCGCTGACAGCTATGCCGGCTTGCACTCGGTCGTAGCCGGAGGCTCGGGAGCGAGGAATACCGGGCCGAATACATGGACATGAACCATCGGGTTTCGCCCGCATCGAGGCCGTTGTCGGCGAGCATGTGTGGAACTTCGCCGACTTCACACCACCTCCGGAATCCATGCGGGTCGGTGGAAACAAGAAGGATGTCTTCACCCGCGACCGCCAGCCCAAGGCGGCCGCCCACGCGCTGAGGCAACGGTGGCACGAGGACGTGTGATTCGTCAGCCGACAGCCATTCTGCGCGCCACGTAGTAGTTGTTGAACGCATCGCCC
>DASVEX010000035.1:0-6707 GCA_036380335.1 Propionibacteriaceae bacterium
GTCCACGTGTCGCCGAGGGCGGCGCCCAAGCCGGCTCCCACTAACGGCTCGAGTGTCAAGATCACCGCCGTCGTGGTCGTGTCCAGGCGCGTCTGCGCCCAACTCAATGCGACGAAGGCGCCGCCGGTGGCGGCGGCTCCAAGGAAGATGATGCCTGCTGCGGCGGACACCGATATCGGTGGCGTGAAACCTTGCCAGTCGTCGAGCAGGACTTGGCAGCCCAGGGCGACCGTGGCGGACGTTGCGAGCTGGATCACTGTGAGGCCATACAGGTGACCGGCACGTGACCACCTCTCCAACGCAACCAAGTGAAGGGCCCACAAGACCGCGGCGGTCAAGATAAGGAGCGTTCCGGGCCCGACGGCGAAGCTTCGCATTGTGATCATTGCCAGCCCCACCAAAGCGAGGAACACCGCAGCGGCTGCTCGAGTTGTTAGTCGGCGTCGTAGCAAGATCCAGGCAATCAGGGGAGCGAAGACGACGGTTGTCCCCGTGACGAACGCCGAGATCAACACCGATGTCGTTTGCATACCGATGGTGCAAAGCACAAAACCGATGCCCAGCAGCGCGCCCAGGACGATCCCGCGACTTACGACTTGTCTGTCAAGATCGCCCAGGACGCGCGGTCGCAGCGTGAGCAGGGTCAGGGTGGCCAAGGCGAAACGCCAACCGACGAGACGCGATGGGCTGACCTCTCCGACCGTAGCCTTGACAACAGCGAAGCTGAAGCCCCATGTGATCGCGACACCCAGCACGGCTACGGCGGGCAGCCATTTGGCACGCGGGACCGGTGTCACGTGTGTCCTGCCGTTGGGTGGACGATCAGGTGTCGCCCGTTCTCTCGACGCGATCTCATCTAACCGCTGTCCTCACGTCTTCCGAGGCACTTACAGGACGGAGAGTTCTCCGTCGCGGTTGATACGCGCTTTCATGCGTCATCCGCAGAGGTGAAAGAACCGGACGATCGGGCTGATCGGCACGCGTGATCTTGCTGAGCTAGTCTGCTGTCGCCGTCGGGACTGGACGGAGTCAGCCTTCGCGCAGAAGTATTTACGCACACTAGCGATATGCCGGTGATGGGCATGGACGAGCGGCAGGAAGATCTGCGGCGACAACGGAAGCGAACCGCTGCGAGCACCAACTGTGTGCCGCAAGCAACGCGACCTCAAAAGATTTTGTGGCCTTCTGGGCATCCAAGGACAAAATATCCGCAGTGTGGGAAACTTAGGCCCATGGGAATCGTGGGACCTGTGGACAACTCAGTGTCGAGAGATTCAGATCGGTTCCTAGCCGTGGGTGCGGTCACCCAATCCGATCGACTTGAGATCGAACTCGTCCAGCGGCCAGACACCCCCGCCGCGATATTGATCAAGTGGCCACCACAGCCGACCGTCACCGATCCGGCGAAGCTTACGGCGACTATTGCCGCGATCGTGCGCGTCTTGGGCATGGCGCAAATCGAGCTGGCCGCGCGCCGCGCCTCGGGAAAGTTCAAGAGACGAACGCAAACGCGCGAGGTGGTACTGCGTCAGTCGTAGCGAGAGTCGGTCGGGGATTTTTGACCCCTACCGTTCGCCCTTGCGTAATCTCATCCCGCGCTCAAATCCCACCCGCGTCCAGCGCTCCAGCTCGTCATAGTTCATCGGCAGACCTCGGCCGCCTCCGGCGAGGATGGCGGCCGCGGGGAGGCGGCATAAGTCCTGGACACCTTGTTGTCGGCCCGTGCCGATGCGCTGGAGCGGTCGTTCCCTCTTGATTACGACTCAGGTAGGGGCTCTGTTTCACCTGATCAGAGGCGGGGTTTCAAGGACATTCACAGGGCTCAGTCCGTTTCGCTCGGTTAGTTCTCGTATTCTCATTCAGGCCAGACTCCCGTGAATGGCCAAAACGACGAACCCACGCCAGCAATGCCGGGACAGCCTACCCAAGTGTCGCGGTCAGAAGACTCCGGAACCGCCGACGAATGCCGTGCCCCGGCCAGTCACGTCGACCGCCTCGCCCGCAGCCAAGAGTGCAGCCCCACCACGCACAAGATCAAGTTTCGCGGTGAGCGAGCTGGCTGTCAGCTCACCGTCGGCTACCAGCAGGATGCGCCCGCTGGTTGAGGCCGGGACTGGCACAGCCTCGCCGCCGGGCTCGATACGCCATAGCCCAAACTCCGGGGCGGGCGTTGGGTAGCGCCACACCCCTCGAGACTCCTCGATGGGAGTGATCAAACCACGAAAGCCCGGGGTGAAATCCACGATCGCGAGGAGCTCCTCGACGTTGACATACTTCCGCGTTAGGCCGCCCCGCATCACGTTGTCTGAGTTGGCCATGATCTCTATCCCGCCGCCGCTGAGGTAGGCATGCAGGTTTCCGGGCGGCATATAGAGGGCCTCGCCTGGATGCAGCGTGATCCTGTTCATCAGCAAAGCGGCCAGTACCCCGGGGTCGTCGGGATGGAAGGCATTGAGCTCGATGGCTGTACGCCCGAACAACGCCAGCTCATCGGATGCCTGTAGCGCCTCCGCAGCCTGCACCACGTCGGTGATCATGCAACGCTGCTCGGAGGTCAGCCGCAGCAGCCGCGCGAAAACCGCGGCCAAGCGCTCCTCGCCGGACAGCGCAGCATCGGCCAGCGGCCCGACAAGGTCTAGCGTGTCCGCAACGCCAAGCTCTGCGAACATCTGGTACGTCTCATCCGGCTCGCGAAAGCCGCAGAGTGCCTCGGTGGTGACCAAGGCGCACAACACCTCAGGCTTTGGCCAACCGTCGCGATAGGTCCGGTTTGGCGCGTCGCGCGGAATCCCGGCCGCCTGCTCGCTTTCAAATCCAGCCTCGGCCTCTTCACGTGAAGGATGGGCCTGCAGGGAAAGCGGCTGTGCGGCCGCGATCACCTTGAGCAGAAAGGGAAGCCGCGGCCCGAAGGCGTCAACGGAGGCCGCGCCAACAACACCCACGGGGTCGTGAGCGACCAGCTTGTCCAGCGGTTCACCATCGACCGTCGAGGGTGCCAGCGGATGCGCACCGAACCAGAGTTCGGCCTGCGGCTCCCCGCTAGGTGCGACGCCGAGAAACTCTGGAATCGCCGTCCGCGATCCCCACGCGTACGGCTGGACCACCCCGGTCAGCCGCTCCATGATGATTCCTCCTGTGCCGGCCCATCCCGCTCTGGGGCAGCATCGCCGACCGCCGCCTGCCAGAGAGCGAGCGTACGCGCCACAGCCAGTGAGTCACTCCACGGGACCATGAACGACTCGCGCTCACCTGCTCGCAGACAGCGCATGACCTCTTGGGCCTGAAAGGTATAGCCGCCGCCCGGCCACTGAGTGACCAAGACCTCGGGGGCGACATCATGAGGACGCCCCCGATAGACCAGCATCTCGCTTGGCCGAATGAAGAAATCGTCGATCATGATCCGGCCGGAGCTGCCGTAAACTTGGAGACTGGTGGGAAGGTCGGCCTCTAAGGAGCAGATGACCGTCGCTGTGGCGGCCGGGCGATCCTGATTCGCTGGGTAGCTGAGCACGGCCGCAGCGTGACTGTCCACGCCTGTCACCGCATGGCTGCCATAACCCAACAAGTCCGCCGGCTCGCCTAGAAAGAGATTCACGACATGCAGCGGATAGACGCCGGCGTCGAGGATGGCACCGCCGGCAACTGCCGGATCGAGCAGCCGATGGGTCGGCGCACCCCGAAAGGCAAAGCCGAAGTCTGCCGAGACGTGCCGGATATCACCAAGATCACCGGAAGCCACTAGAGCCACCGCCTTACGGAGCAGCGGGTTGGTCCGGGTCCACATCGCCTCCATCAAGAACAGTCCGCGATCACTCGCCAGGTTGATCAATTCCTCGGTATCGGCCGAACTGGTGGTCAGGGGTTTCTCAACTAGCACTGACTTTCCAGCCTCCAGGCACACTTTCGCAGACGAAAAATGATCATGATGGGGAGAGGCGACATAGACCACATCGACATCGGGATCTCCAGCCAACTCCTCGTAGGAGTCGTAGGCTCGCGGGATTCCATGATCAGCTGCAAAGGCCATTGCCCTGTCGAGGCTGCGTGAACCCACGGCGACCAGCCGCGCCTGGTCCGGCAGCAGCGCAAGATCACGAGAAAACACTGAGGCGATGTGCCCAGTGGCAAGAATGCCCCAGCCCACGAGATCAGTCACGATCCCATCCAACAACATCGCGCGCAGTTAGCGGAGTTAGTGGCCGAGTCCGGTCCCAGCGGCTATCTTGCTCCAAGTGTGGCGAATGATCGGGGGTTCAAGCTCAGTTGATGCCGAATCTCGTGACGCTACGAATGACATGGATGTAATTTCGATTTACGATGAGCCCATGATCGTCGCTTCCAGTCCACAGCATGACGGTAAGGATCCCGTTGGCGCGTTGAGCGCCAGGGATGCCGAGATCCTCACGTTCGAGCGACAGTGGTGGAAGTTCGCCGGCGCCAAGGAGCAGGCGATTCGCGACAAGTTCCAGATGTCCGCGACGCGCTACTACCAGATCCTGAATGCCCTGATCGACAAGCCGGAAGCGCTGGCCCAGGATCCGCTGCTGGTCAAGAGGCTGAGACGACTACGCGCGACACGGCAGCGCAACCGCTCGGCGAAGCGGCTCGGCATCGATCTTACGATCGACTGAGTTTCAGTCGCCCAAGTACGGCTCGGATGCCTTGCCCCACCGGCCTCACCGGATAGTCGACATAGCCGCCGATGCTCAGTCCCGCCTGGCGCTCGAAGAAGTTCCGCGCTGCTCGGTCGCCGGTACGGATTACCGACCACCCCGTGAAGATCACGTACGGGATGTAATAGGGGAGTCCTAAGCAGTACAGGTATTGCCAGGTGTGCGCTTCCTCATGCTTGATCAGCAGGGGATTGCGGCTGAGCATCTCTTCCCATGTGCTGCTGGTTGTGATCACATTCCCGACGGTGAAGGCGCCGGCGACCGGGAAACCGAAGCGGTAACCCTCGCCAAGAAACAGCCCCCGCGCTCCGCGCTTGATCGTGGCGCCACCCATGGCAGCAATTGCCAGTCCCAGAGGGGTAGTGAGATTGGCGAAGTTGCCGACGAAGCGGACCCACTGCCAACCGCTTTCGGGCCTGCCAGGTTTCACGGTCTCATCTTTGCAGCAGGTCGCGGGAGAGCTCGTTCCTCGCCTGAGTGACTAGAAGCGTGCGTCCACCTGTTGGACATCGTTCCCAGGATGCGAAATCGACGTGCGCCAGATGGACCCCCACCCTAGGCTGAGCCGTGTTCATCCAGAGGGGACGAGGGACCGGCCCGATGACTCCCCGGCAACCGGCTGATCGATCAGACACGGTGCCAACTCCGGCTCAGTCGAAGGTCGGCTGAGAAAGATGAAGAGAGACTTCATATGACCACGGTCGTTGACACCGATCAAGCTCCTACTCGTGGCGTCCGGGCCGGCGCCTTCGGGAATGCCACCCACCTCGTCTGTCGAGAGTGTGGGGCCACTACGCCGCTCGGCCCGTACTACGTCTGTACCGACTGCTTCGGTCCGCTCGAGGTCGGTTACGAGTTCCCGACCATTACCCGGAGCAGGATCGAGGCGGGCCCGCGGAGCATCTGGCGATATGCCCCGCTGTTGCCGGTCCCAGCCGACATCGCCACCTTCCGTTCTACCGATCCCGGTTTCACCCGGCTGGTCGATGCCCGCAATCTTGCGGATGATCTTGGTCTGAAACAACTCTGGGTCAAGGACGACTCGGGCAATCCGACGCACTCCTTCAAAGACCGGGTTGTCGCCGTGGCACTGTCGGCGGCTCGCGAGCTGGGACTCCAGGTGTTGGCCTGTCCCTCGACCGGCAACCTCGCCAACGCCGTAGCCGCGGCCGCTGCTCGGGCTGGCATCAAGTCGGTCGTCTTCGTGCCGCAGAACCTTGAGAAGCAAAAGATCTTGGCTTCCGCAATCTACGACACCTCCCTGATCGCCGTCGAAGGGACCTACGACGACGTCAACAAGCTCGCCAGCGAGATCGCGGCTGAGGAAGAGGGCTGGGCCTTCGTCAACGTCAATGTGCGGCCCTACTATGCCGAAGGCTCGAAGACCTTGGGGTACGAGATCGCCGAGCAGCTTGGCTGGCGACTTCCTGATCAAGTCGTCGTTCCGGTTGCATCCGGAGCCCAGCTGACCAAGATCGACAAGGGATTTCGCGAGCTGATCAAGCTCGGCCTGGTCGAGGAGAAGCCGTTTGTGATCTTCGGCGCACAGGCCAGCGGCTGCTCACCCGTCGCGCAGGCGTTTCGCGCTGGCCTGGACTTCGTCGCACCGGTGAAGCCGGACACCATCGCGAAGTCACTTGCTATCGGCAATCCAGCGGACGGGCCGTACGTGCTCGATGTGGTACGGCGCACCGGTGGCGTCGTTGCCGACGTCGACGACAACACGCTGGCGTCAAGCATCCAACGGCTGGCGCGTGCCGAGGGCATCTTTGCCGAGACCGCAGGCGGCGTCGTGGTCGGCGTCACCGCTCAGCTCATTGCCGACGGAACGCTGGATCCGGAAGCCGAGACCGTGGTGATCAACTCAGGTGACGGGCTCAAGACCCTCGACGCGGTTGCCGATCGCGTCGGACCCAAGATCACGATCCCACCGCGCTACGAGGCGTTCATCGACTTCTGGAAGGCGACGAACTCATGAGTGCCACCGTCCGCATCCCCACCATCTTGCGCACTTACACCGCTGGTGCGGGCGAG
>DASVEX010000036.1:0-14479 GCA_036380335.1 Propionibacteriaceae bacterium
GCTGCCTCCCGTAGGAGTCTGGGCCGTATCTCAGTCCCAGTGTGGCCGGTCGCCCTCTCAGGCCGGCTACCCGTCGAAGCCTTGGTGAGCCGTTACCTCACCAACAAGCTGATAGGCCGCGAGCCCATCCTTGACCGCTAAGCACTTTCCACCTTCGGGTGATGCCACCGAAGGTCATATCTGGCATTAGCAGCTGTTTCCAACTGTTATTCCAGTGTCAAGGGCAGGTTGCTCACGTGTTACTCACCCGTTCGCCACTCGTGTACCCCCGAAGGGGCCTTACCGTTCGACTTGCATGTGTTAAGCACGCCGCCAGCGTTCGTCCTGAGCCAGGATCAAACTCTCCGTTGAAATCTATCCAAATCCGACGCAATGATCAGCGCCGGTTTGTCGTCTCAACTCGTTCGATCGCTGACAAAAAGACCCAAGCTGGATCTTCGTCAATCAATCAAAGGAATCCGAACTCGGATCACGCCAAAGGCGTCCTCCGAGCACGGGGTTTTTTTGTGCATTATTTGGCATTGACTTTTAGCACGCTGTTGAGTTCTCAAGTTTCGGGCGCACACCGCACCGGGCTTTTTGGCTCCGGCTTGGGGCAGCGACCCACATTACGAGGTCTGGCAAGTCCGAGTCAAACCCGGACCTTTTGGTTCATCCAGGACCATCAGAGCCCGGATCTGATGCGTCTCTGCAGAGCACACATCTATCCGAACATCTCGTTGGCCAGTGGATTCCTCCCGGGTCGGCCGCTACAGATCGATAAATCTGACGCGTCCCGCGCCCCGCTGAGGCCTCACATACTTTACGCCTGCGCGACCCACCGGTCAAACCGACCTGATCGCTGTGCATGCGCAAGCGCCGGTCCGTGGAACGCACGGCGGGTCCTGGGTATTCCGCCTCATGAAGCCTCACCCTCTGGCTGCGCAACAGAAACAGCCGGAGGCCATCGCGAGTCCCAATCCGCTCGTCCCGCTGGTCAGGAGGACATTCATCTGGAGACAGTGACGGTTACGGCACCTACCGTGCGTTTGCCGCGCCGCAAAATGGCGAATCGCCCGTGCAACAGGTCGGCCCTAGTGAGCAGCGCCTCTTGATCTTCGACGCGAACATTGTTCAGGTAGGCCCCGCCCTCCGCGATGGCACGCCGCGCCGCCGCCTTGCTGGGTACCACCCCACTGCGCTCAAGGACATCGACGATCGGTGGGAGCTGCTCGTTCGCTGTCAAAGCGACACCGCCTATTTCGGCGACCACCGCAGCGAGTGTTGGTTCGCTGAGCTCCCGCAGATCCTCGCGCCCGAACAGTGCATTCGCAGCGGCGACGGCAGCATCGCGGTCCGCCTCGGAGTGGACCAGCGCGGTCACGTCATCGGCCAGCGCACGCTGTGCCGCGCGAAGGTGCGGCGCCTCCTTCGTCTGGCGCTCCAGGACCTCGATCTCGGCTCGGCTACGTTCGCTGAATACTTTGAGGTACTCGATGACCTTTTCGTCCTCGACGTTCAAGAAGTACTGATGTAAGGCGTACGGCGAAGTCATCGCCGGGTCGAGCCAGATGGTTCCCCTCTCGGTCTTCCCGAACTTCGTGCCGTCGGCCTTGGTGAGCAAGGGTGTGCCGAGCGCGTGTACCCGCTCACCTTCGACTCGTCGGATGAGCTCTACTCCGGCTGTGATGTTGCCCCACTGATCGCTGCCCCCAAATTGCAGCGTGCAGTCGTAGTTGCGGAAGAGCTCCAGGTAGTCCATCGCCTGCAATAGCACGTAGGAGAACTCGGTGTAAGAGATGCCTTCCTCCAGCCGGTTCCGCACCACGTCGCGAGCCAGCATCCGGTTGACCGGGAAGTGCTTGCCGATGTCCCTCAGGAAATCGAGCACTGGCATGGGCCCTGTCCAGTCAAGGTTGTTGACGATCCGTGCGGAGTTCTGCCCAGAGAAGTCGACAAAACGCTCGACCTGCCGGCGAATGCTTTCCACCCAGGCGGCCACTGTCTCTTTGGGGTTGAGAAGCCGCTCGCTGGTCTCTTTCGGATCGCCGATTAGTCCGGTCGATCCACCTACCAGAATCAAGGGATAGTGCCCCGCACGTTGCAGTGCCCGGGCCACCATCAGCTGCACAAGGTTGCCGAAGTGCAGACTCGGCGCCGTTGGATCAAAGCCGACATAGAAAGTGACCGGACCAGCAGTTAGGTGCTCGGCAAGCGCCGCTTCATCGGTGGACAGGGCTACCAAGCCACGCCACTTCAGTTCGCTGAGCACCGCATCCACGGGGCACCACAGTAGCGTCAGTTTGGCGAGCTAATCGTCTCGGCGATGGGGCAGCTCGGGCGAGGCGCTGATGTGCGATGAGCGATACTCCCCCAGGTTTCGAGCTGTCGACTAGATGCGAGGTTGGTCAACCCAGTTCTGGACAGCGCGAATGGCGTCTGAAACTTCGCCCAGTTGCTCTCTGACACGGACTAGCGCCGTGCCGCCACGGCCGGAACGACTGTTGATCGAGCCGGCCACGCTGAGCACGGCTTGAACGTCGGCGGTGAGGTGAGGCGAGATCTCGGCGAGGTCATCCGCGGTCAGGTCGGTCAGTGCTACGCCGTCCTCCTCGCAGCGGCGTACGCAGGCGCCGGCGATCTCGTGTGCCTCGGCGAAAGGCACTCGCCGGCGTACCAGCCAATCGGCGATATCGGTGGCCAAAGAGAATCCCATCGGGGCGAGGAGTTCAAGCCGTTCGCGATGGAAGGCCAGCGTCGAAACCATCCCGGTAGTCGCGGGAAGCACGATCAGCAGTTGATCAATGGAGTCGAAGATCGGCTCCTTGTCCTCCTGAAGGTCCCGGTTGTACGCCAGTGGCAGTCCCTTGAGGGTGGCCAGCAGTCCGGTCAGGTTGCCGATCAACCGCCCGGCCTTGCCGCGAGCCAGCTCGGCGACGTCAGGATTCTTCTTCTGCGGCATAATGCTCGAGCCGGTCGACCACTCATCAGCCAAGCGTGCGAATCCGAACTCCTGAGTGACCCAGATGATCACGTCCTCACTCAGCCGGGAGAGATCGACGGCAATCTGCGCGCAGATGAACGCAGCCTCCGCCACCACATCGCGGGCCGACGTGCCGTCGATCGAGTTGGCGACGCTGCTCGTGAATCCAAGCTCCCTCGCCACCGCCTCGGGATCCAGGCCGAGGGAGCTACCGGCGAGCGCTGCCGAGCCATATGGACTTGTCCCGAGCCGTCGGTCAAGATCACGTATTCGATCACAGTCCCGCAGCAGCGGCCAAGCGTGGGCGAGCAGATGGTGTGAGAGCAACACCGGCTGGGCATGCTGCAGGTGGGTACGACCCGGCATAGCAATCCCAAGATGATCACGTGCCTGCTGGTGCAGCGCGCCGGCCACGCCGCCGAGTTCGGCTGCGACCGTACGAAGAGCGTCCCGCAGATACATCCTGATCAAGGTTGCAATCTGGTCGTTACGGGACCGGCCGGCGCGCAATCGGCCGCCCAGCTCCGCACCTATCAGCTCTACGAGCCGCCGCTCGAGCGCGCCGTGCACATCCTCATCTGTTGATGCAGGCCGGAAGGCTTCGGAAGCCACCTCCGATGCCAGGGCGTCGAGGCCCTCGATCATCCGCGCGAGCTCGTCATCGGTCAACAAACCAGCCTGGTGGAGCGCCCGGCCGTGCGCCCGTGACCCCATCAGGTCGTAGGGCGCGAGTCTGAAGTCAAAGTGGGTCGAGCGACTCAGGGTTGCCATGGCGTCGGCCGGGTTGGCTCCGAACCTGCCTCCCCACAATCGCCCTCGATGATCTTCGGGGGCGTTGCGTGGCGTGATCAAGACAGGCTGGCGTCCCGACGCGCCGCGAGCGTGCTCGACATGCCGTACAGGGCGATAAATCCGCGCGCCTGAGACTGGTCGAACCGGTCGCCCTCGTCATAGGTAGCAAGGCTGAAGTCGTACAGGCTCGTGTCGCTGCGACGGCCGGTCACCGTCGCCTTACCTGCGTGCAAGATCATCCGAATCTCACCGCTCACGGCTTGCTGAGCCTCGTCGATGAAAGAGTCCAGCGCTCGCTTCAGCGGCGAATACCACTGCCCGTCGTAGACCAGCTCGCCCCAACGCTGGTCGATGCCCCGCTTGAACCGGGCCAGCTCGCGCTCCACGGTGACGTTCTCCAACTCCATGTGAGCGGTGATCAAAGCGATTGCACCCGGGGCCTCGTACACCTCGCGGCTCTTGATCCCGACAAGCCGGTCCTCCACCATGTCCAGTCGACCCACACCCTGAGCGCCAGCGCGCTCATTCAGGATCTGGATCGCCTGCAACATAGAGACCTTTTCGTTGTCGATCGCGATCGGGTTACCCGCCTCAAACGTGATGGTGACTTCGTCGGGCTCACGCGCAACGGCGGGATCCGCCGTGTAGGCGTAAACATCCTCGATCGGTCCGTTCCAGATGTCCTCCAGAAAACCGGTTTCAACTGCGCGCCCCCAGACGTTCTGGTCGATCGAGTACGGCGACGCCTTGCTCTGCTTGATGGGCAGACCCTTGTCCTCGGCGTACGCGATGGCCTTCTCCCGTGTCCACGCGTAGTCACGGACTGGAGCGATCACCCGTAGCTGAGGTGCCAGATTGGCGATGCCTACCTCGAACCGCACCTGATCGTTCCCCTTGCCGGTGCAGCCGTGCGAGACCACCGATGCGCCATGCGACTTGGCGGCATCAGCGAGATGCCGCACGATGAGCGGCCGAGACAGTGCGCTCACCAGCGGATAGCGATCCATGTAGAGCGCGTTGGCACGTAGCGCGGGACGGCAGAAATCCTCCGCGAACTCATCCCTGGCATCGATCACGACCGCCTCGACTGCACCACAGTCGAGGGCTCGCTGGCGGATCAGCTCCATGTCCTCCCCGCCCTGGCCGACGTCGACGGCCACAGCCACCACTTCCTGACCGGTCTCTTCCGCCAGCCAGCCAATGCACACGCTGGTGTCGAGGCCGCCGGAGTACGCCAGTACGATCCGCTCGCTCATCTAAGTTCGCCCTTCTTGCTGTGATTGGGATGGGAAGTCGTTGCGTCGTCGGGAGGCTTGCCTGTTCGGCTCATGATCAAGAACTGCTGCGCGATGTCGTTGCCACCGGTGGGGCTTCGAGTGATCAGCAAGATCGTGTCGTCACCTGCGATGGTGCCCAAGATCGACTCCCAGCCGACGCGGTCGACCGCGGATGCGAAGTATTGTGCAGCGCCAGGCGGGGTGCGAAGCACGACAAGGTTGGCCGAGGCCTCCGCCGAGACCAAGATCTCCGCGCACAACCGGGCCAGCCGTCCCTCGAAGCTAGCGAACTCGCCCACGTGAGGTGTCCGGTCGCCGCCTTCACCGGGTACTGCATAGACCAGGTGGCCAGCTGAGCTGCGGACCCGGAGCGCGCCGATCTCGACAAGATCACGGGACAACGTGCCCTGGGTGACCTGCACTCCGTCGTCTACCAGCAGCTCGGCCAACTCGCTTTGTGAACGCACCTCGCGCTGCTCCAGCAACGTGATGATCTTGGCGTGCCGGGAGGCCTTCGTCATCAAGCTTTTCGGGGGGTCCAAGGGGGGTTGTCCCCCCTCGCTGTGACGAGGTGCGCGGGCGTAGGTCGACATCAGCTCGGCACCGCCCTCGCGTGCTCGTCGAGGAAGGCCAGGAGGGCCTTCTGCGCGTGGCGGCGATTCTCGGCCTCGTCCCAGACCACCGATTGCGGACCGTCAATGACCGCAGCGTCGATCTCCTTGCCGCGGTAGGCAGGCAGGCAGTGCAACACGATCGCCTCCTTGTCGGCGACAGCCAGCAACTCGTTGGTTACCGCGAAACTTTCCAAGATCGACGCCCGGTCGCCACTTTCTTGGCCCATCGAGATCCAGGTGTCAGTGGCGACCACATCGGCGCCGACCGCTGCCTCTTTGGCCTCGCCAAGTACGCGCACACTGCCTCCGGACTGACGTGCGAGATCTGCCGCACGCCTGACGACTTCAGAGTCGGGTTGGAAGCCGCGCGGAGCGCCGATCCGTACGTGCAGGCCTGCCACGCTCCCGCCCAGCAGGTACGAATGCGCCATGTTGTTCGCACCATCCCCGACATAGGCCAGGCTGAGCCCGGCCAGTCCGCCCTTGTGCTGCCGGATGGTTTGCAGATCCGCCAGCACCTGGCAGGGGTGGTACTTGTCGGAAAGCCCGTTGATCACCGGCACGCCCGCGTATGCTGCCATTTCCTCCAGTCGCTCCTGGCCTGAGGTGCGCCAGATGATTGCGGCGACATGCCTGCCCAGCACCCGTGCGGTGTCGCTGATCGACTCACCGCGGCCCAGTTGGGACCCCGCCGCATCCATGATCATCGGGTTGCCACCAAGCTCGGCGATCGCAGTTTCGAAGGAGACCCTGGTCCGCGTCGACGGCTTGTCGAACAGTACGGCGACCGTTCGCGGCCCCACGTAGGGGCGCAGCCCATACGGCTCGGCTTTGAGATTGTCGGCGACGTCCAAGATCGCCAGCTGCTCTGCTGTGCTGAGATCGTCATCGACCAAGAAATGTCTCATCAGGACTCCTCGGCAACCTGGTCCAGCAGCGACGGCAGCAGCCGGACAAAACCGTCGAGCTCGGTAGCGCTGATGATCAGCGGCGGTGCCAGGCGCAGCACATCCGGGCGGGGTGCGTTGATCACGAAGCCGGCTGCCAGCGCAGCATCGACAACAGCCGCCGCCACGGGCTTCGCCAAAATCACGGCCTGCAACAGTCCTCGACCGCGGACGCCGGTAATCAACCGATGATCAAGGCCCCTGATTGCGGTAGTGAGATGATCACCGAGGGTCTTCGCATGTTCGAGGAGATCGTCGCGTTCGATCACAGCGATCACCGCCAGTCCCGCAATAGCTGCCACGGGATTACCACCGAATGTGCTGCCGTGGCTACCTGGCCCGAGCAGCCGTGAGGCGGTTTCGGTAGCGATACATGCTCCGACCGGAAATCCGTTGCCTAGCCCCTTGGCCATCGTGATGATGTCGGCGGTAACGCCATCGTCGACATGAACCAGCCAGCTGCCGCAGCGACCCATGCCGGTCTGCACTTCATCCATCCACAGCAGGGCGCCATGGCGATTGCAGATCTCTCGGGCCTGCGCAAGATAGCCGGCGGGGGGCACAACGACGCCGTTTTCGCCCTGGATCGGCTCCAGCACGACGGCTGCCACCGTTTCGTCAACGGCCGATGCCAGTGCCTCCGCGTCCCCATAGGGAACGAAGATCACTTCGCTTGGCAGCGGCTCGAACGGTAGCCGATATTTCGGATTGTGGGTGAGCGCCAATCCACCCATCGAGCGCCCGTGAAAGGCGCCTTCCGTCGAGATGATCGTGCTACGTCCAGTCATGCGGGTGATCTTGAACGCCGCCTCGTTGGCTTCGGTCCCTGAGTTGGTGAAAAAGACGCGCGCCTCGTCGGCACCGGACATGGCGCAAAGCCTGCCGGCGAGTGCGACCTGCGGCTGAGTCGCGAAGAAGTTCGACACATGGCCCAGGGTCGCGATCTGGCCCGTCACAGCCGACAGCACGGTGGGATGGGCGTGACCAAGTGCATTGACCGCTAGACCCGACAGCAGATCCAGGTATCGCCGTCCGTCCGCATCCCAGAGATAGCACCCCTCGCCGCGTACGAACACCCGCTTGGGAGGGCCGAAGGTGTTCATCACCGACTGGGCGTACGCCTCGAGCACCGCCTCTGAGGATGCCGAACCGGACAACTCGCGGCTCAGGGTGCTGGGATCGGCAGTCATGGGCGGGCTCCTTGCGGGGGTTCGACAGCCGCCGGACCATAGTCACCATTGGCATATTCGTGTGCCGGAATGCCCTGGTCGCGGGAGAACACCCGGCTGCCCAGCCGGATCAGCCCATCCTGAGTCACCATGGTCCCGATGCCGACGTTGGTGAAGATCTCGAGCAACAGCGCATGCGGAACCCTGCCATCCACGACCGTCGCGCGGGTTAGACCGCCCTCGACAGCCCGCAGGCACGCCTCCATCTTGGGCACCATGCCGGACTGCAGCCCCGGCATCAAGCCGCGCAGTTCACTCGCCGACAGCTCGGTGATCACCTCACTACTGGCGGGCCAGTCGCGGTAGAGCCCCGCCACGTCGGTCAGCACGACCAATCGATCTGCTTTGAGCGCAACCGCCAGTGCAGCTGCTGCGGTATCGGCGTTGACGTTGTGCACCACCCCGTTGGCATCGGGTGCGATGCTGGCCACTACTGGCACGCTGCCCGATCTGATCAGCCCGGCAACTGCCTCGGTGCGTACCGAGATCACGTCGCCGACCAGACCAAGATCAACTTCTTGGCCGTCGACCGTAGTGCCACGCCGTTGAGCCGTAAAGAGTCCACCGTCCTCACCGGAGAGACCGACCGCCACCGTGCTGTGGGTGTTGATCAATCCGACCAGATCCCGCCCGACCTGACCCACCAGCACCATGCGTACCACTTCCATGGCTTCGGGGCTGGTGACCCGAAGACCGCCACGAAACTCAGACGCGATGCCCAGCCGGGTAAGCATTGTCGAGATCTGGGGCCCGCCGCCGTGCACGACGACTGGGTGAACTCCACATCGCTTCATGAAGACGATGTCCTGCGCAAATGCCCGCTTCAGGTCGTCATCGATCATCGCGTTGCCGCCGTACTTGATCACGACGATCTTGCCTGCGTAGGTCTCCAGCCAGGGCAGGGTCTCGGTCAGGATCGAGGCCTTCTCGACCAGCGACAGTTGGCGGGTCTCAGGTGGCTGCGACACTGGGGAGCTCATGTCGAGTACTCCGCATTCTCTTTGACGTAGTCGTAGCTGAGATCGTTGGTCCAGACAGTGGCGGAGTCCATGCCGTTTCGCAGGTTGACCTCGAGATGCACATCGCGCCCACTCAGGTCGACAAGATGTCTGGGCTCGCCGATGGATCCATCGCGGCACACCTGCACGCCGTTGAAGGCGACGTCAATACGCTCCGGTTCAAAGTCCGCAGCTGTTGTGCCGATGGCCGCCAGTACGCGCCCCCAGTTGGGATCCTGCCCAAAAACAGCGCATTTGAAGAGATTGCTACGAGCGATCGCTCGACCCACTTGCACTGCGTCCTCCTCCGAGGCCGCATGCTCCACGTGGATGGCAATCGTGTGGGCCGCTCCCTCCGCGTCGACGAGCAGCTGCAAGGACAGGTCACGGCAGATCTCATCCAGCGCAGCCTGGAAGTCCCGGGGTGTGGGTCGGACGCCGGATGCTCCGCTGCTCATCACGATCACCGTGTCGTTGGTGGACATACAACCGTCGCTGTCTATCCGCTCGAAGCTGCGCCAGCAGGCGCTCACCAGCTGATCATGAAGCTGCTCGGGATCCACCACAGCGTCGGTCGTCAGCACCACCAGCATCGTGGCCAACCCGGGTGCGAGCATTCCCGCGCCCTTTGCCATGCCACCGATCGACCAGCCCTCGTCGGAGTAGCTCGCCTGTTTCGTCACCGAGTCGGTTGTCAAGATTGCTTCCGCCGCCGCCTGGCCGCCGTCGGGGCGCACCAGTGGAACGAGATCGTTGATGCCTGCCGCCACCTTGTCCATCGGCAGTCGTACGCCAATCAGGCCGGTCGAGCACACGGCAATATCGATGGGGCCGATATCTGCCTGAGCCGACCTAGCTGTGCCCTGAGCCCGTCGAAGGGCAGTGGCCAACAGCTCCGCAGTCCGGTGCGTGTCGGCGAAGCCCTCTGGGCCGGTACACGCATTGGCTCCCCCCGAGTTCAGAATCACTGCTCGTAGCTGGCCATCGGTGAGGACCTGCTCCGACCAGACCACGGGCGCAGCCTTGACGCGGTTGGTGGTAAATACGCCAGCGGCTGCATAGTCGGGACCGGTATTGATCACCAGCGCCAGGTCCTTACTGCCGCTGCTCTTCAGCCCTGCTGCCAACCCGTACGCGAGAAAACCCGAGGCGGCTGTGACGCTCATGGCGCCACTCCGATGGTCGTCAGGCCGGTGGTCTCCGGCAGACCAAGGGCCAGATTCATGCACTGCACAGCGGCCCCGGCGGTGCCCTTCGTCAGGTTGTCCAAGGCTGCGACGGCCACCAGCCGGCCAGCGTCATGATCAACGGCAACCTGCACCTGCACCGCGTTCGATCCGAGTACCGACTTGGTCTGCGGCCACCAGCCCTCAGGCAGCACGTGGACGAATGGTTCCTCGGCGTACGACTCCGCGTAGGCCGCGTAGACCTCATGCGGCGAGATGCCATGTCGGGTGAGCGGGGCCGTACAGGTCGCGAGGATGCCGCGTGACATGGGCACCAGCACAGGAGTGAACGAGACGGATGGCTCCGAAGCACCGCACGCCACAAGGTTCTGCAAGAGCTCTGGAGTGTGACGATGGACGCCGCCGACACTGTAGGCAGCCGCGGACCCCATGAGCTCAGCGCCCAGCAGATGCGGCTTGAGCGAGCGGCCGGCACCTGAGGGGCCACTGGCGGCAACGATGACCACATCCCGACCGGCCGTCAGACCGTGCGTAATGGCCGGCAGCAGGGCGAGGGTTGCGGTCGTCGGATAGCAACCGGGCACAGCGATCGCTCGCGCGCCGGCCAGCTTGTCCCGTTGTCCCGGAAGCTCGGGCAATCCGTACGGCCAAGTGCCGGCATGAGGTGATTGGTAGAACCGCTCCCAGGCCTCCGCCTGCTCCAGACGAAAATCGGCTCCACAGTCGATCGCCACAGTGTCGGGATGCAGGTGGGCAGCCACCTCGCCGGAGGCTCCGTGTGGAAGGGCAAGGAAGACCACGTCGTGATCAGCAAGCGTGTCCGCAGATGTCTCCCCCACCACCCGGTCCAGTAGCGGAATCAGCTGTGGATGGTGTTGGCCGAGGAGCGTTCCCGCACTGGCACTTGCGGTCAGGGCCCCAATTTCCACTCCCGAGTGCGCGAGCAGCAGCCGGAGTAGCTCTCCGCCTGCATAACCTGTAGCCCCTGCCACCGCAACCCGTACAGTCATCCGCATGAGTATGCCACTGATGACAACTTCATGCATAATCGAATTTCATATCCCGCGCGATAGTGCTTCGGCATGCATTATGAGCGAGTGGTGACTCGGCGGGCATTCGACCTGGGGATCACCCACGTCGATCTCGCGAACTACGGCCAGCCGTACGGGTCGGCGGAGATCAACGCTGGCCGCATTTTGCCCCCTGCTATCCCTCCGACGTAGCGTCGTCACGACCCATCGCGTAGCCGGAATGCCAATCTGGTCTGCCAGTCCGCCATGTCCGGGACTTCGGCAGGATCGCTGAGGTACTCCTCCAGTCGGCAACCCCAGGTGTCGCCGTTGGCATCCCACTCCAAGCCGCGTTGCGCTGCCCAATCAAGCAGGTCTCTAGTCGCCGACACCAATGTGTCCGGGTGACCCTTATGCACCACCGTGGCGTATCGGCCGCCTGGCAATACTCCAGTCCGGATCCGCTCGTCACCTTCGACCGCGCTCGCAACCGCGACTCCTGTCTCCAGCTCCAGGTCAGCGTCCATGTCCACCACTACGTATCTCCAGAAGGGAGGCCCCGCCGGACGGATGTCCCGGTCGGCCAGCCAGTCAAAGACCTGGCCGGTCAATGGAGGGACGACTGAACCCAACTGGTCCATGCTCACCTTGACGGGGATCGCCGCATACGGCTGATCGATTCTGGTTTCGACCGTTGGACTCTGAGGCATGAAGGGCTCCTTCTGTTGGACTGAATCTCATCGGAGTTAGACCGCCGTAGGACCCGGAACTCATCGCAGGTGTCTACCCGGTCCGCTGCACAGCTCCGGTACGTTCCGCTGCCACGGCGACGGCATGATCCCGCGCGTCGGCAGCTTCGGCGTCGGTCAAGGTACGGTCCGGAGCCCGGAATCGGAGGGCGTAGGCCAACGACTTCTTGCCATCGCCGATCTGCAAGCCGGTGTAGATGTCGAACAGCCAGATCGATTCCAACAAGGGTCCCGCGCCGGCGCGTAGCGCTCGCTCCACCTCGGCTGCGGGCACCTCATCGTCGACGATCAGCGCGACGTCCTCTTTGGCGACCGGAAAGCCGGAGATCACCGTAACGTCTCCGATGGCGGGCGCTGCCGAGATTAAGGCATCAAGATTGATTTCGACAGCCGCGGTGCGAGCATGTAGGCCAAAGCTCGCACAGACCTCAGGGTGCAGCTCGCCGGCGTAGCCGATCGACTGACCGGTCGGCAAAGTGAACTCCGCGCACCGGCCCGGATGCCACGGTGCGTACTCCGCCGCCCGCCGCTCCAGGTGCAATCCGATCCCAAGACCAGCCGCCTCCACGAAAGCGATGGCCTGCTGCCAACCAGCCGGGACGCCCGATCCTTGCCAGCCCTGCGGCAGCCAACGCCCAGTGAGCAAGGCTCCGAGATGTCTCGGCTGACGCCCCAGCGCACGGTCGATGGCAACCAGCTCCTGATCCGACGGCCGTTGGGCCACGGACGGGCGTGGCGCGGGCCGTAGCGGATCAGCGGCGAAGAAGACCGAGCCTGCCTCGAAGAGGGCCAGGTCGTCGTTGCCGCGACTGATATTGCGTACGGCCGCGGTGAACAGACCGGGAAGCAACGTGGTGCGGAGATAGGGACTAGCCTCCGACAGGGGGTTGACGATCTTGTTCAGGCGGCGCCGTTGATCGTCGACCGGCACGCGCATCGCGTCAAGATCAGCTATCGACGCGAAGGGGAAGCTCAACACCTCGACGAATCCGCGCGCAGCGAGGGCAGTGTTGATCGCGCGTCGGGCCCGCTGGCTCCTGGTCAGCCCCCGGCCGACCGGCGCGGCCGGGACAATGGGCTCGATCGTCTCGAACCCGATGAGCCGGCCAACCTCTTCTACATAGTCGTAGGGATCCCTGAGGTCGGGGCGCCAGCTCGGCGGCGCGATCGTCAGCGTGTCGCCACCATCGCTCACCGTCGCGCCGACGGCCTCCAGCAGCCGCACAACGGAGGAGTGATCGACCTCGATGCCAAGCACCTTCGCCGGCAGCGCGACAGCGATCACGGTGCTAGGCCGACTTGGCGCCGCGCCGCGTACGGTCTCCTGTGACAGCAGCGTGCCACCCGCATGGTCCACCAGAAGTTCAGCGACCCGATGTGCCGCTGAGTAGCTCGCCTCGGGGTCGACACCGCGCTCGAACCGCCGAGACGCCTCCGACGACAGCTTGTGACGTCGCGAGGTGCGCGCGATCGTCATCGCGTCGAAATGGGCTGCCTCGATGACGACATTGCGGGTGCTTGCCGAGAGCTCGGTGGTCGCTCCGCCCATGACGCCGGCGAGGCCGATAGGACCCGAGGAGTCGGTGATCAACAGGTCTTCAGGATGCAAAGGACGCACCATGTCGTCGAGCGTGGTCAGCTTTTCTCCCTCAGCCGCCTTGCGCACGACAATCGCTCCGTCGAGGAGCTCCGCGTCGTACGCATGGATGGGCTGACCGGTTTCCAGCATCACGTAGTTGGTGATGTCGACAGCCAGCGAGATGGAGCGCATCCCGGCGAGCTGCACACGGCGCGCAAGCCACCGTGGGCTCGGCCGATTCGGATCGATCCCGGTGACGGTGAGGGCTACGAAGATCGGGCAAGCGTCCGACAACAGCTCCACCGGATAACCGTCGGTCGACTCGACGGGCATCGCACGGTTCACCGGGTCGGTGAATGCCACCTCGAGCGCCTGCGCCGACTCGCGAGCGATACCGCGAATTGAGAGGCAGTAGCCGCGGTCAGCCGTTACGGCGATGTCGAGCACATCCTCGCGCAGTTCGAGCAAGGCTGCCGCGTCGCTACCCGGCTCAAGATCAGGTTCGGCAATCACCAGGATGCCGGCGTGATCATCGCCGAGGCCAAGTTCCCGCGCCGAACAGATCATGCCGTCGGAGACATGGCCGTATGTCTTGCGCGCAGAGATCGCGAAGCGGCCGGGCAGCACGGTGCCGGGAAGGGCCACCACAACGATGTCGCCCACCTCGAAGTTGTGCGCACCACACACCACGCTGCGGGAACCCGAGCTGTCATTGTGCGGACCGACATCGACCTGGCACCAGCGGATCGACTTGCCATTGGAGTGGAGCTCGACCTCGTACGCCAGCACCTTGCCGATCACTAACGGGCCGGTGATATCGGCCCCGACCTGTTCGACCGTCTCAACCTCGAGCCCAGCTCTGATCAGCGCGTCGGCGAGAGTACGACCGTCAAGATCATCAGGCAGCGCAGCATACTCACGGAGCCAGCTCAGCGGCGCCCTCATCTGGCGTGCTCCTGCACGTCGCGGGGGTTCAAGGGGGTCGTCGCCGTTGCTGGACTCATCGTGCCGTCCCTAGAAGCGCACGGCTGAAGCGCACATCGCCTTCGATCATGTCGCGCATGTCCTCTACGTTGTTCCGGAACATCAACGTGCGATCCACACCCATACCGAATGCGAAGCCTGAATAGACATC
>DASVEX010000037.1:0-26181 GCA_036380335.1 Propionibacteriaceae bacterium
CGACCCGACGGCATTTCGTTCGATACAGGGGATCTGTACGAGGCCCCCGACCGGATCGCAGGTGAGTCCCAGATGGTGTTCCATGCCGATCTCCGCCGCGTTCTCGACCTGCTCGGGCGTCCCACCGAGCACCTCGGCCAGCGCACCCGCTGCCATCGAACATGCCGTTCCCACCTCGCCCTGACAGCCAACCTCGGCGCCGGAGATCGACGCTGTCTGCTGATAGATCGCGCCAAGCGCCCCGGCAACCAGCAAGAAGTTCACGATGGCGTCGTCATCGGTCCCGGGCACGAATCTCACGGCGTAGTGCAACACTGCGGGAATGATGCCGGCGGCACCGTTGGTCGGCGCAGTCACGACGCGCCCCCCCGAGGCGTTCTCCTCATTGACCGCCAACGCCCACAGCGTCACCCAGTCCATGGCGGCCAGCGGATCACTGGCATTGCCGGCAGTGTTCTGGATCAGCCGTTGGTAGAGAGCGGCCGCTCGGCGCCGTACCTTGAGGCCGCCGGGAAGCACCCCTGGCGTTGAGCACCCGGTCTGGATGCACTCGGCCATGACCGACCAGATTCGGAGCAGGCCGGCGCGAACCTCGGCCTCGGGACGCCGAACACATTCGTTGGCCAACATCACCTGGCTGACGCTGAGACCCCCATCCCGACAAAAGCCCAGCAGTTCAGTGCCGGTGCGGAATGGATACGGAACCGGGGTTGGGTCGGGAAGCAGTTGAGGATGCCCGGAATCGTCGTCGTCCAAGACGAATCCGCCGCCGATGGAGTAGTACGTCCGCTCGCTGACCACCTTGCCCTCGTCGTACGCGGTGAAGACCATGCCGTTGGGATGGAATGGCAGCGACCGGCGGCGGTGCAGAATCAGGTCGTCCTCCGCATCGAAGGTGACCGAGTGGGTGCCGTTGAGCCGCAGCTGTCCGGTTCGCCTGATCTCATCAGCCCGCAGCGGGCCCTTGGTGGTGTCGACTGTCTCGGGCTTCTCGCCCTCCAGACCCCAGAGCACTGCGTTGTAGCTGCCGTGACCGTGTCCGGTCGCTCCCAGCGAGCCGAACAGCTCTGATCTCACCCTGGTCGTACGCGGTAGCAAGCCGTCGCGATCCAACGCGGCGACGAAACGCCCAGCAGCACGCATCGGACCAACGGTGTGAGAACTGGATGGACCAATGCCGATGCTGAACAAATCAAAAACACTGACAGGCACGGCTCCAGTCTGCCCCCGACGGCAGCCGGGAGGAATGAGCCCTGCCGGCTCATACCCGGCAGGGCCCGGTAGGACACTCTCAGTCTGCTGCCTGGCCTGATCTCAGCCTGGCAACGACACGCCCCCGAGCCCTCTATGGGCTCCAATTATCTCGACACGCCGTTAATTCCCAATGACACGCCGGTGACAGAAAAAAGACAGCGCAGCCTCTTGCCAAGCGGTTTGAGGAGGCATATAACTGTTCTACGCCACACCGCGAGCTTCGGCTCGTAAGTGGCTACGAAGCTCCGGCCAACTCATACTTGACCGGAGCTTCACCCATTTGTTTGGGCGTTGCGCTCGCACACGGGCGCTGGGAGGTGAGTCGTTCGTCGCGCTTCGCGAGACGAAAAGCGTGTCTCGCTCATCGCTCCTGTACTCCTCACCGGCGCCCTCCGACGCTCGCGCAACGCGGGCTCCTGCGCCCTCCGACGCTGCGCAACGGGCGGCTACGTGCTCGCGCACGGGGCGGCGCTGGTCGGTGAGTCTTTCGTCGCGCTTCGCACAGCAGAACCGCTTGGCGGCCTTTTCCGGCACTCCGCGTTAGTTCGAACGGCCGCTAAGTGGCATCAGCCAACGCGGAGTGCTCCACTTTGGACTGTGCCTCGCCGACGTCATCAGGGAAGCACGGCGATGGCGTCGATGGACACCAGAAGTCCGCGCGGGAGTGTCACATTGGCGGGGGCGGAACGCGCCGGGGGTGGATCGGGCATGTGTCGCGCGTAGACGGCATTGAGGATCGAGAAGTCTTCGACATTCGAGTAGAAGATCGTGGTCTTGACGAGATCGGCCATCGATGCGCCGGCGGCCTCGAGCACGGCGCTGAGGTTGGTCAGTGCCTGCTCCGTCTGGGCTTCGATTCCGTCAGGCGCCTCACCGCTCGTCGGGTCGATTCCGGCCGTCCCCGAGCAGAAGACAAATCCGCCAGCGACGATTGCCTGGCTGTACGGCCCGAGCGCGGCGGGCGCCTGATCGCTGGTAGCAGCTTGTCGCGTCATGACCTTTCCTCTCATCCTGGGTGGCGGCGAGCGCCTCGGCCGCCGCCACCCGAAGTCGTAGTTACCGTACCCCTCTAGGTGCTCCTCAGAGCCAGCTGTTGCGCTCATCAGTCCTGGACCGAGCGCGCCTCTGACGCTCGCGCACTGTGGCAATGTGGGGCTGTGGGAGGCAGCGAGTGAAAGCCCTCGTGAAGGCCCGGCCGGGTCCGGGTCTGGAGCTGATCGATGTTCCGGTGCCGGCCGTTGAGGCGGGTGATGTGCTCGTGAAGGTCAACGCCACAGGCATCTGCGGCACCGACTTGCACATCGAGTCCTGGGACGAATGGGCCCGAAGGACTCTCCGACCGCCGGTGACTGTCGGCCACGAGTTCGCCGGGGAAGTGGTCGAGATCGGTTCGGGCGTCAGCGATGTGGCGGTTGGCGATCTGGTGAGCGGCGAGGGTCACCTGGTGTGTGGGAGGTGTCGCAACTGCCGTGCCGGGCGGCGTCATCTGTGCATTCACACGCGGGGCATCGGCGTCCACCGCGACGGGGCATTCGCCGAGTATGTGGCGTTCCCAGCCGCAAACGCCTGGGTGCACCGGGATCCGATCGACCCGGCGGTGGCCGCGATTTTCGACCCGTTCGGCAATGCTGTGCATACCGCGCTGGCCTTCCCGATGCTCGGCGAGGACGTCTTGGTCACCGGGGCTGGACCAATCGGCATTCTGGCGGCGATGGTGAGCAAACATGCCGGCGCTCGCCATGTGGTGATCACAGATCGCAGCGACGAGCGGCTGACGCTGGCGCGGCAGCTCGGCGTCACCAGAGCCGTGAACATCGACCGCGAGCTGGTCTCGGACGCACAGCACGAGCTCGGCATGCGCGAGGGATTCGATGTCGGACTGGAAATGTCTGGTAGCTCCGACGCGCTGCGTGACATGATCATGCAGATGACCCATGGCGGCAGAATCGCCGTGCTCGGTCTGCCCTCCGCCGAGATCAGCGTTGATGTCGCCGCCATTGTGCTGAAGATGCTGACCATCAAAGGCATTTACGGCCGTGAGATGTTTGAAACCTGGTACGAGATGTCGGTGCTGCTGGAGAGTGGGCTCGACATCTCTGGAGTGATCACTGATCGCTTCCACTACACCGATTACGAAAAGGCCTTCGCGGCCGCACGCTCTGGTCACGGAGGAAAAGTGATCATGAGCTGGGAAGGATAGGGAACGATCATGTACACCACGCTCAAAGATCAACTTGCTGATGATCTTGCTGCGCTACAAACCGAGGGTCTTTTCAAGGCCGAGGCGGTGATCAGTACGCCGCAGTCGGCCCGGATCGAGGTGGGGAACCAGTGGTTGCTCAACTTTTGCGCCAACAACTACCTCGGCTTGGCCGATCACCCCGCCATGATCGCCGCCGCTCAGCAGGCGCTGGATCGCTGGGGATTCGGTATGGCATCCGTACGCTTCATCTGCGGCACCGCTGAAATCCACAAGGAGCTGGAAAGCCGTCTCGCGCACTTCCTCGGCACCGAAGACGCGATCTTGTACTCCTCCTGCTTCGATGCAAACGGCGGACTCTTCGAGACCCTGCTCGGTCCCGAGGACGCCGTCATCTCCGATGAGCTGAACCACGCGAGCATCATCGATGGCATACGACTCTGTAAGGCGACTCGGTTGCGTTACGCCAACAGAGACATGGCTGACCTCGAAGCGAAACTGCGCGAGTCGCAGGGTGCGCGGCACCGACTGATCGCAACCGACGGGGTGTTCTCCATGGATGGTTATGTTGCGCCCCTCGACGCCATCGTCGAGCTCGCCGAGCGCTATCGAGCGCTGGTCATGGTCGATGACTCTCATGCAGTCGGATTCATGGGCCCGACAGGCGCCGGCACGCCGGAATTGTTCGGTGTTCAGGATCGGGTCGACATTGTGACCGGGACGTTGGGGAAAGCCCTGGGCGGCGCGAGCGGCGGCTATACCGCCGCCCACAAAGAGATCGTCGAGATGCTGCGGCAGCGGTCCCGGCCGTACCTGTTCTCCAACTCCCTCGCCCCGTCCATCGCGGCCGCCGGCATCGCGATGCTGGATCTGCTCGAAACCTCCGCCGAGTTGTTGCAACGGCTGCGCGAGAACACGGCGTATTTCCGCTCAGAGATGGTTGCGCGTGACTTCGAGATTCCCGAATCTGATCATCCGATCGTGCCGATCATGATCGGCGATGCGGTCGAGGCGGCCGCGCTGGCCGACCGGCTGCTCGGCGAGGGCATCTACGTCCGAGCGTTCTCATTCCCCGTCGTACCGCGCGGCAAGGCAAGAATCAGAACCCAGATGTCGGCCGCGCACTCCCGTGATGATCTTGACCAGGCGATTACGGCATTTGAGAAGATGCGCCGGTAGCTCGGGGCGGCACAGGCCCTACCGGTCGTGGCTGTTTGCGAACGATCTGCTTGCCGAGCGGCATCAAGGAGATTTCGATCAGCTTGAAGTTTGCGATCGCCAAGGGGATGCCGATGATCGTGACACAGAGCAAGATTCCGGTGGCGATGTGCGTCAGCGCAAGCCACCAGCCGGCGACGATCACCCAGATGACGTTGCCAATGAACGAGAAGATCCCTGCGTTTGGCTTGTCAATTAACTCGCGGCCAAACGGCCAAGCGGCATAGTTCGCCATCCGGAACGAGGCAATGCCCCACGGAATGGTGATGATCAGCACGCAGCAGATGATTCCTGCCAGCATGTACGCGAGCCAGAGCCAGAAGCCACTGAAGACGAACCAGATGATGTTGAGCAGAGTACGCACGTCATCCAGGTTGGCACCGGCCGGCTGATGCGGCAATAGGGGATTCCCGGGACTATCCCTCGCCAGATGATTCCTGAGCGGTGAACGCCTCGTATCCGCGCCGATCGAACAGTACGAATCTGACCTCAGCCACCTGCGTGTCCACAGCTCGCACCGTCTCAAGGGCGATGCGAGCCGCATCATCGATGGGCCAGCGATATACACCGGTCGAGATGGCCGGAAATGCCACCGACGCAGCGCCGAGCTCATCGGCCACCGCGAGGGAATTGCGAAAACAGTCCGCGAGCAGCGGTGACTTGTCCTTGGATTCGGCGTAGGTCGGTCCAACCGTATGGATCACCCAGCGCGCTGCGAGCCGTCCGGCCGTTGTTGCGACGGCGTGGCCAGTTGGCAGGCCATCGGGGTACTTCTCCTGCCGGAGCTTCTGGCATTCAGCCAAGATCTCCGGGCCGCCTCGGCGATGAATCGCCCCATCGACTCCGCCCCCGCCCAGCAGTGAGTGGTTGGCGGCATTGACGATGGCATCGACGGCTTGGTCGGTGATGTCGCCCTGTGCGAAGGTGATCTTCATTGCCACGACACTAGTCAACGCCTCCCTGCATCGGCGATGAGTTTGGCCCGGCTAGCGGGTCTGGAACTGTAGCGAGGGCGGCTTTTGGCTGGTCGCTCCACGATCACGAGATGAGGAGTAAGTCATGGACGCGTTCACAACATGCTTGTGGTTCGACACGGAGGGTGAAGAGGCAGCAAGCTTCTACACCGGAATCTTTCCGAATTCCAGCGTGACAGCAGTGACCCCGTACCCGGTAGGGGAGCGCGTGGGCCAAACCATGACTGTTGATTTCGTGCTGAATGGCAGCAAGTTCCTCGCCCTCAACGGCGGCCCAGAGTTCCGCTTCAACGAATCGATCTCGTTCCAGGTGCCGTGCGAGGATCAGGCTCAGATTGATCATTATTGGACCGCCCTTATTGATGGCGGCGGCGAGGAGTCGATGTGTGGCTGGCTCAAGGACAGATTTGGCGTCTCATGGCAGGTGGTGCCCGCGCGTTTCGAGAAATTGCTGTCGACGGGTGATCCGGCGCAAGCAGAGCGTGTCAGTCAGGCACTGTTCCAGATGAAGAAGATCATCATTGCTGATCTGGAGTCAGCAGCTGCGGCAGCTTAGCCCGCGCCGCGGTCGAAATCGGCGGGTTACAGTGATGGGTGCCGAAAGGATCAACCGGTGTCCATTGATCTCGAGCGCCTCAGTTCGCCTGCCCGGGTTGCGAATCCTGAAGAGGGCATATCCTCCGACGAGCTCCAACTGGCTGCACGCAACCACGGGATGCCGCTCGAGTCGCTGCATTGGGACATCACCCCGCCTGGACTGCACTACTTGCTGATCCACTACGACATACCTGCGATCGATCCCGGCACCTTCGAGTTGATCGTCGACGGGCTCGTCGACAAGTCGTTGTCGCTCGATCTTGATGATCTTCGGAGCCGGCCGCAGATCTCAGCAGTCGTTACGCTCGAATGCGCCGGAAACGGTCGACTCCAGCTGCTGCCACGGCCGGTCAGCCAACCCTGGTTGACCGAGGCCGTCGGCACGGCCCGCTGGACGGGGACGCCTTTGTCGAGCTTGTTGCAGGAGGCCGGCGTTGCCGAGGGTGCCGTCGATGTCATCTTTACCGGCGCTGATCATGGCATCGAGCGAGGCCACGAGCAGGACTACCAGCGGGCGTTACCGCTGGCCGAGGCGATGCGCGACGGGGTCATGCTGGCGTACGAGATGAACGGTGCGCCGCTTCCCCCACAGCACGGGGCCCCGCTGCGGCTCATCGTTCCCGGCTGGTACGGGATGGCCCACGTCAAGTGGTTGCGCCGGATCACGGTTGTCGCAGAGCCCTTCGACGGATTCCAGATGCGGGCCTACCGATTTCGTGATTCTCCTGACGACCCTGGGATTCCCCTGACCAGGATCGAGCCACGAGCCCTGCTGATTCCGCCCGGGTTCCCGGATTTCATGTCCCGTAGGCGTGTCGCGCGGTCCGGCGAAGTTCTCATCGAGGGTCGCGCCTGGTCGGGTTGGGCCGAAGTCACTGCGGTCGAGATCAGCGTCGACGGCGGAGACACCTGGGAGTTCGCTGATCTCGACCGCCGGCTGGACTCGTACGGCTGGGCGCGCTGGAGCTGGACCTGGAGGGCTGAGCCCGGCAGCTATCTGCTGTCGGCCCGGGCAACGGATGCGACCGGCCGGACGCAGCCGCTCGGGCAGCGGTGGAGTCGCGGTGGATTCGCGAACAACACGATCCAAACGGTCCCGGTTGAAGTGATCAGTTCGGAAATGTCACTGCTCGCACTCTGAGGTGTTGAGCGTCTCCGAGATTGGGTAAGACAAATTGTGAGGCTCCGCTTGAGGTATGTGGAGCACAAGCTCGACGCGACCAGCACAAGGAGGTTCTTATGGGAATCGGCGACAAGGCTAAGAACAAGGCAGAAGAGCTCGCCGGAAAGGCCAAAGCAGGCGTTGGCGACGCAACCGACAACCCAGATCTCGAGGCCGAAGGCCGTACGCAAGAATCCAAGGCCGATGTGAAGCAGGCCGGGGAGAACCTCAAGGACACCGGCGACGACGTTGCTGACGCTCTTCGTTCGGCCAGCGGGGCGACGAAGTTTGAGGATCCCGACACCCGGCGCTAGCCGACCAGATCACACGGAGGGATCCGAACGTCCCACCCTCGACAGGGTGGCGTTCGGGTCCTTCGTATTTGCCGACCTCAACCTCGGTGAGTCACGCGGAAGCGTTGTGATGGTGCGCCATGTGCTAGAACCCTGCATGTGGAATTGATTCGCCAGGGCAAGGTTCGAGACGTGTACGCCGACGGAAATGACCTGATTTTGGTTGCCTCGGACCGGGTGTCGGTGTACGACGTCGTGCTGCCTACACCCATCCCTGACAAGGGTGCGATCTTGACCCAGCTGTCCTTGTGGTGGTTCCGGCAGATGGCAGAGCTGGTGCCCAATCACGTGCTGAGTGAGGATGTCCCGCCGGAATGGAAGGGCCGGGCCATTCGTTGCCGCCGGCTCGACATGGTACCTGTCGAGTGCATAGCGCGTGGTTACCTGGCTGGCCTCGGCCTGGACAGCTACCGGGCGACGGGCGCCATCTCCGGTGCGCAACTTCCCGCTGGTCTCGTCGAAGCGGATCAGCTGCCGGAAGCGGTTTTCACGCCGACGACGAAAGCCGAAGTCGGACATGACGAATTCATGACCATGGATCAGGTCTGTGACCTGGTCGGACGGACTACTGCTGATGATCTTGAACGGCTAACGCTGGCGGTCTATACCCGCGGTGCTGAGATCGCCCGGGAGCGCGGCGTAATCATCGCGGACACGAAGTTCGAGTTCGGGACCGACGCGACAGGCGCGTTGATCTTGGCCGATGAGGTTCTGACGCCCGACTCGTCACGTTTCTGGAAGGTGGCTGACTACCAGCCCGGGCGGCCGCAGTGGTCCTACGACAAGCAGTATCTGAGGGACTGGTCATCGTCGCTGAGCGACTGGGATCGTACCTACCCCGGCCCGCCCGTTCCCCCGGATGTGGTGGCCGAGACGCGGGCTCGCTATGTCGAGATCTTCACCCAGCTCACCGCTGAGACGTGGAGTTCCTGATCTTTAGCTGGGTCTTTGGCACCCTGACGGTTACCTGATCTTGGTGAACTTTCCGATCAGTGTCGCCGTGGCCAGAGAGTTTTGCTCCGCAGCCTGGCGGAACTCCTGCAATGTCGCTCCAGGCCTTACGCCGAGAGTGTCGGTCCGCAGCGCGTACAGGGTGAACTCGTAATCATGTGTCCCAGACGGCGGGAACGGCCCGGCGTACGGCTTGATCTCGGTGAAGCCCGGATTGCTCGTGCCGGCTGCTCCCTCCGGGAGCGAGCTGAGTTGCGGACTGATACCAGAGATCAACCAATGCACGTAGCCCCGGGCAACCGGATGGATGTCGACACACGCAAGCGCGAAGGATCCGGCTTCGTCCGGAGCGCCCTCCCATTCCAACGGAGGTGAGACATTGTCGATCTTCTTCCCGTATTTCTGGGCCATCTCCTGGCCGTCGCCAAACGCCGGCGACTTCACAACGAACACGTTGACCATCTTCCTACGCTCCACTGCCCTCGATGATCGCGCTCGCCCTGATTCTGCATCGCTGACGGCGCCCAGAGGCCCTATTTGGGGTATTGAGGCCGTGAGTGATGCGTTTCAGGGCAGCGCCGAGAGCCGATGCCCCTGCGCCGGCCCACACCCGTAATCAGGGCGGAGCGCGTCATCGCGTTGCGATGTCAGCCGACGAGTTCGTTATCGCGATGCCGGCCCATCTGCGCGTACAACTCCGGTGAGCGGCTCTTCAGACTTATCGCGGCAATCACCCCCGCTACCGCTGCAACGATGATCAAGGCGGGCAGGATCCAGCGCAGCGGACTTTCCGGATTCCCGATCAGCAAACCGAACTGGGAGGCCGCGTAGACAGCGACCCCCGACATCGCCACCCCGCCAACCAGCGGTGCCACGGTAGTCCGCCAGACGTTCGAGTCGAGGTCTCGATTGCGGGCGAAGAAGGCCACCACTGCAAAGGATGCCAAGGCCATCAGCGCGATTATCGCGAGCGTCCCGAGCTGAGTCAGCCAGGTGAACAGCGCCAAGACGGGGTCTTGCTGGGTAATGACGAAGATCAAGACCACCACCACCGCCAAGATCGACTGGCTGAGCGATCCGACATGCGGGCTGAGGTGCTTGGTGTGAGTGCGGCCGAGCCGCGCAGGCACCAGGCCTTCGCGGCCGAGAGCGTACAGATACCGTGCCACCGCGTTGTGGAAGGCCAACAGGGCTGCGAAGACGCTGGAAATGAACAACAGCGACATGACCGTCGTCAGTGCAGGTCCGATGTAGGTCGCCCCGAGGGCAAACAGGAAGGCCGTTGGGTCAGGCTGCAGACTGCCGAGGTATTCCTGCAGGCCCGCCGCGCCTTGGCCCTCCACCATCAGATACGTGGTGACCGTGTAGAAGATGCCGATCGTCAGCACGGCGACGTAGGTTGCCCGTGGCACGGTTCGCTTCGGATCCCTGGCCTCTTCGCTGTAGATCGTGGTGGCTTCGAAGCCGATGAAGGACGCGAAGTTGAACAGCAGGGCGATCGCTATGGAGCCGCTGGTGAAGCTGGCCCAGGTGAACGGCGTGGCGTTCAGGGGTGCAGTGCCGCCTTCGCCACCCTTGATCAAGATTGCGGCATCCAGGATCAGCACGATCAAGAACTCTAGGCTCACCAAGATCGAGAGGACCTTGACCGAAAGATCGACTTGGCGATAACCAAGCACAGCGATGATCGCCATGGCGATGAACGCGTAGAGCCACCACGGCAGGTTGATACCGAGATTCTCACTGAAGAAGCCGGCGGCGGCCGCAGCGAAGAGACCGTACAGCCCAATCTGCATGGCGTTGTAGCCGAGCAGCGCGATAAATGCGGCGGCGCCGCCCGCGGGTTGCTTCAGTCCGCTTGAGACGAAGCTATAGAAGGCTCCGGTGCTGGTGTGGTGGCGGGCCATCGCGGTGTAGCCGACGGCGAAGATCAACAAGATCACACTGACCAGGACGTACGCGAGAGGAATTCCAGGACCGTTGCCGAGGAGCATGGCGACCGGTGCCCCACCGGCCATCGCCGTCAGTGGGGCAGCGGCGGAAATCACAAAGAAGGCGACGGCGAATACTCCCAGGCGGCCGTGCCGTAGCTGCTGAGAATCGCGCTGCTCAATGTCAGAGGTTGTTGCGGACGGATCCGCTGGTGGAATTGACGGTGGGTGACTCACGAGAGCTCCATTTCTGGCTTTGTTGACGCTTCCACGCGCCCTGAGCCTGTCGGAGGGCGTGCTTCGACGAGCTCAGCACGCATGAACTTGCGGCTTACGTACGCCGCGAAACTCCCAATCGCCGCCCTTGGCGGTGGAGAGAACTTCCTCAGATTCGGTGGGTTGGGCGCCTACATCGCTACGGATGGGCGTCGGCCCCTCGACGATGTGATTGCGCAAGGTCCCGAGACCTTCTACCTCTACCTCCACCACGTCCCCGGGGTAGACGGTGCGCGAAATCGCCGGTGTTCCGGATAACAGGATGTCGCCTGGCTGCAGCGTGATCGTCCGCGCGATATCGGCGACCAAGTAGTGCATGTCCCACTTCATCTCACCGGTATTGCCGTCCTGACGGACCTGCCCGTTGACCAAAGTGCGGATCTGCTTGCCGTGAAAGTCCCAGCCCTCTACGAGTCCAGGACCTACCGGACACAGCGTGTCGGCACCCTTCACCCGCAGCATCGAACCGGAGTCGGTATCGCGGAAATCATGCAGGCCGTAATCGTTTGCGATCGTGTAACCACGGATATAGTCGCCCGCTTCCTCGGGTGAGACGCTCCGAGCCGTCCGGCCGATCACGATCGCGATCTCACCCTCATAGTTCAGCCACTTGCAGCCGAGCGGCCTGACGACTGCTGACTCGTGGGCATTGAGCGCAGACACCGGCTTGTGAAAATACGTCGGCGCGAGCGGCAGCGACACCATCATCTCCTCGACTCTGGAGGAGTAGTTCAAATGCACGCAGATGATCTTGGACGGCATGGTCGGCGGCAGGTGCACCGCCTCATCGATGCCGACTGTGCGACCATCGCCCGCCGCCAACTCCTGGTTATGGCGTACGACATCGACGACATTGCCATCGAGCAGGATCCGGCGGGTCTCGCGGAGCGGCATAGGTCCTCCTTGGCGGGCTCGACGGCCTCAGCCAGCCGCGGCCAGGTCGGGGCCGGCGGCCTGTTGCTGGAAGTCGGGATCCTGCGGCGTACGACGCGGCTTGGGGAAGCCGCCTTCCGGCCTGTCGAACCAGTAGTGAACCTGGCCGGTGCCGATGGAGTTCTCGTACTGCCCGTAGCGTCGGCCGGTAGCTGTGCAGTCGCCCTCGCCTAACGCTCCGATCATCATGAGGTAATGCCCGAATCGGGCCTCTGGCCGGAAACGGTAGAACTCCGGCATGGTTTCCAGAACGCGGGCGTGATCGCCAGCCTCGAACCAATGCATGCGCTGGGCGTCAGCGTCAGCCGCCTCCGGCGTGAAAATGTGGTCGACGTCAGCGGCCTCATGCTTGCGCAGCTGCCGCAGCGGCCAGAACGTGTGGCTAAGCGCTCCCGAAGCCAGCAGCAGGACCCTCCGGTCGCTTTCGGCGATGCCATCGCCGAGTGCCCGGCCAAGCCGCAGGTTGTCCTCGGTATCAGCGGTCTGACACACGCCGATGGAGATCCACCTCTTGTCCGGTAAGCCGTGTCCCAGGAATTCCCACAGATTGGTGGTGGCGTAGAAGATCGGCAAGTGATCATCGGAGATCGCGGTGATCCAGGTTTGGTGATCATCGGCCTTGGAGGCGATCAGGTGGGCGAGATCCGGATCGCCGAGGAACTCGTAAGGACGCTGGGTCATCCCGCGCGGCAATTCCTCCGAGGTGAAGAGTCCTTGGCGACGTTCCTGGGCCGTCACGACGAACTCGACGGTCGTCGCCCAGTGGGAGTCCAGTACCACAACAGTGTCGTAGTCGAGGGTGTCGAACACCTCCTGACGCAGCTGCTCCAGGCCGGCAACCAACGTGGTGTCTTTGCCGTTGTTCAACTCCCGCCGAGTGGCCTCCGGCAGCACGATTGTCGGGACGTGCGCAATCAGACCCGCGCCAACCACCTCGCCCATGATCATGTTCCTTTCGCTCTATATCGCTTGTCGAATGCGTGAACTCACACCTCTAGTCCGTTGTCGTCCAGCCGGTCGGGGAGAACACGGTGTTCTTGACGTCGCAGTAGAAGTCGAACGAATGGCTGCCGCCCTCGCGACCGATGCCAGACCTTCCGTTGCCGCCGAAGGGTGCGCCGAGATCGCGTACGAAGAAACAGTTGACCCAGACCGTTCCGGCGTTGAGCTGTGCGCTGACTCGTTCGGCACGATCCGGATCGCCAGTGACCAATGTCGCGGCCAGTCCAAAACGGGTGTTGTTGGCCATCTCGATGGCCTGCTTCTCGCTCGAGAAGGTCTGAATCGTCAAGACCGGACCGAAGACTTCCTCGGTCAGGATCTCGCTACCCGGCTCGGCATCAACCAAGATCGTCGGCCGATAGTAGAGGTGTCCCAGCTCCTCGTTTGGTGAGCCGCCCAAGATCGCCCTCGCGCCGGCTGCGAGCGCGCGGCGTACGAAGCCGTCAACCCTTTCGAAGTGTTGCCTGGAGATCAAGCAAGACATCTCCGTCGCCTCGTGGCGCGGGTCGCCCTGCACGATCGTCTTCGCCTTGGCCAGCACGGCTTCGGTGAATCGATCGGCGATCGAGTCTTCAACCAGAATCCGAAACGCACCCAGGCAGACCTGGCCCGAGTTGTCGAACTGCTCGACTGTCAGACTGACAGCAAGATCGAAATCGGAGTCTGCAAAGATCACCAACGGCGACTTGCCGCCAAGCTCAAACGACAGCGGCACAATGTTGGGCGCTGCGGCCTTGGCGATCACGCCGGCAGTCGGAACCGAGCCGGTGAACGCCAGCCGCCGGATTCCCGGGTGTGCCGTGAGCGGCGCCCCCGCGCTGGCACCGGTGCCCTGAACAACATTGAAGACACCGGGGGGCAGGCCGGCCTCATGTGTGATGTCGGCCAGTAGTGAGGCGGTCAGCGGAGCCCACTCGGGCGGCTTCGCGACGACGGTATTGCCCGCCGCCAAGGCCGGCCCGATGCGCCAGGTGGCGAGCATCAGTGGCGCATTCCATGGCGTAATGATCGCCGTGACACCAGCTGGGTCGTAGCTGACCCTTTCTCGATGGCCGCGTATCTCGCCGCCCGGATGATCAAGCTTTGCCGCGAAGTCGGCGAAGAATCGGAAGTTCATCCCAACCCTCGGCATCACACTGCGTCGATGGGACCGCAGCAGCGAACCGTTGTCACGAGTCTCGACCCTGGCCAGCTCCTCGGCGCGGGCGTCGATCCCGTCAGCCACCCTGCGAAGAAACTCAGCTCGATCGTTTCTTGGCATGGCGGCCCAGCTGGAGAAGGCTTGCTGAGCGGCGCGCACCGCGGCGTCCACCTCTACTGCGGATCCGGCCGAGACTTCGGCGAGCGGATGCTCGTCGATGGGGGAGATATCGGTGAAAGTCGACTCCGACGCGACGCGCTCGCCGCCGATCCAGTGTCGGGTATCCACCTCCACGCCCTCGACCGTCGCAGTCGTCATCCGCGCCCCTGTCAGCTGCTGGAGGTGGTCCGTAGGTCCGGCGGCGGTTGACGCTCCGCAGGCCGGACCAGCTATCGTTAGGGCCCAAACGTATTTAAGTTCGATCGATTGGTCAAGCCCCGGAAAGACTGGTTGAACGCATGGTTTCGGACCCGGTTGCGGCCACCGATTGGCGGCAACTCGCTGCCGACACCACGATCTCCGACGGCATGTTCATTGATGGTCAGCGCCGGGCGGCGATCGACGGCTCAACCAGGCCCGTGTACGCCGCACGGGATGGCTCGAGGATTGTCGATCTCGCCTGGGCGCAGCCCGCAGACGCAGACGCAGCGGTGGCCGCGGCACGTGCCGCATTTGATCATGGTGTATGGCCCCGACTGCACCCGCGCGCTCGCGGCGAGATCTTGCAGCATTTCGCGGACTTGATCGAGGAGCATCGCAAAGAGATCGCCTTGCTGATCAGTCTCGAGATGGGCAAGCCGATTCGGGATGCGTACCAGATCGAACTGCGAGCGCTGATCCGCTGTCTCCGTTTCTACGGTGAGCTGGCTGACAAGGAATCAGGTGAGATCACACCGACCGAGGAGGGTGAGCTGTCGCTGGTCACTCGCGAACCGGCAGGCGTTGTCGCCGCGGTCGTGCCGTGGAATTTTCCGCTGACCCTCGGCGGATGGAAGCTGGCGCCCGCACTGGCGGCCGGTTGCACGGTGGTACTGAAGACCGCCGAGCAGTCGCCGCTGTCGATGCAGCGGGTGGCCGAGATTGGTGCCATGGCCGGTCTGCCGCCAGGTGTCTTCAATGTGATCAGCGGGGACGGCCAGGTGGTCGGCCGCCACCTGGGGGAACACCCCGATGTCGACGTGCTCACCTTTACCGGGTCAACGGAGGTCGGACGACATTTCATGAGGTACTCCGCGGACAGCAACCTCAAGCGGGTGTACCTCGAACTCGGGGGCAAGTCACCCAACATCATCTTTCGTGACGCCCCCGATCTAGACGCGGCTGCCGATGCGGCGGCGTGGGCGATCTATTTCAACTCCGGTGAGATGTGTACCGCAGGCTCCCGGCTGGTAGTTCATGCCGAGGTGGCTGAGCAGGTGCTGGAGCGGATCGTGGACACCGCCGCCCAGTGGTTCCCAGCCGACCCGCTGCTGCCGGACACCAAGATGGGCCCTCTGGTGGATGAGCGCAGCCTGCAGCGGGTGCTTCGACATCTTGACCGCGGTCTGGCCGAAGGTGCTGCCTTGAGGGTGGGCGGCCAGCGGGTGCTCTCTGAAACGGGTGGCGCCTATCTCGAACCAACAGTGGTGACGGGAGCAGCGCCGGACAACCCCATCATCCGGGACGAGATTTTCGGACCCGTACTCGCGGTGCAAGTGGTCAGGGATGAAGCCGAGGCGGTGCGGATCGCCGGCGATACCCCGTACGGCCTGGCGGCGGCCTTGTGGACTTCCGATTTAGGAACAGCGCATCGGGTATCACGCGCTTTGAGGGCGGGGACTGTCTGGGTCAACTGCTACGAGGAGGGAGACATGGCCGTACCGTTCGGCGGCGTCAAGCTGTCCGGCTTTGGCCGCGACAAGTCTCGCCACGCCCTGGAGGAATACACCTATCTGAAGACGACCTGGATCCGATATGCGTGATAAAGCTTCTGGCGCCCGGCGCCCACTGATCGCTATTCCGGCACGCTTTTCGCCAAACGCGACGGCGCTCCGTTACGCGGCCGAGGTGACGGCGCGCGCCCTTGCCGAGGCGGTATTCGCCGCCGGGGGAGAGCCGTTGTCGGTGCACCCGTACGCCCCGAACCTCACGATCGACGTCGATGCCGCGCGGGAGCGGATCTGGTTCGCTGACGGCGTACTGCTACCCGGCGGTGGTGACGTTGCCGCTCGGTGGTCAGGTCAGCAGCCTCATCCGAGCCAATATGGGGTGGACGAGGAACAAGATGCATTTGATCTTGCGGTGGTGCGCGCCGCACTAGCAGACAGCCTGCCCCTGCTGGCGGTCTGCCGGGGTACGCAGATCGTCAATGTGGCACTTGGCGGCGATCTCGTCCAAGACATGGATGACACCGTCGGCAACCACCGCAACCATGTTCATGATCTTGACGTCGATGAGACCTCGCCGCTGGGCAAGATCGTCGGGCGCCGCACTGCGATCTCCTGTTCCCACCACCAATGCATTGCCACGCTGGGTGCCGGTCTGATTCCTGCCGCCTACTCAGCCGACGGTGTGATCGAGGCGGTGACGTTACAAGATCATGCTGGCTGGTATCTCGGCGTCCAGTGGCATCCAGAAGACTCGGCGGCAACGGATCCCGTGCAAGCCGAGGTGTTCCGTCACTTCGTCGCCGCAGCCGCTGAGCGAGCGTACGTTCGCTCAGCGTCGCCGCGGGCTGAGCTTCTCCGCTGAGCTCAGCCTGCCTCGGCTTCGGCCACCACTGCTCGGGGCTTTGTCTCGAGCTCGGTGACGATCGATCGCAGACTGTCTGTCAGTTGGGCCACGCTTCTCGGCGACAATCCCGACACGATCTCGGCCTCTGCGGCGTTGAAGGCCGGATACAACTCCTTCATCAAGGCAACGCCCGACGGCGTCAGCTTGAGGTTCACCAGCCGCCGGTCGGCATCGCTGACCCGTCGGGCGATGAGTCCGCGGGATTCGAGGGTCTTGACGACCCCGGTAAGTGTCGCCTTCGAAATGGCTGCGCTGTCGGCGGCGCGGCGCGTCTCGAGCCCGTCCCAGATCCACACCACCCACAGCACCACAAAGCCCGTCCAGCTGAGCCCGTGCTCGCGCAGCACCGAGTTGGTCAAATGGAGCCGAACGGCGTTCGCCGCTCGATAGAGACTCGAGACTGCTGCCGCGGCGGGGAAGTCGAGTGTCAGGTCGCTGACGTGTGCGCTCATCGCCTTCTCGGTTTCGGCGAGCGTGTAGCGATCAGGCATGGCGACACCTTAGGTGAGGGTTGCCAACGTGCGCCCGCCGTTCCAGACAACGCCCACCTGTCGGTAGTAACCGCCGATGATCTCATCGACACTGAGCCGTGCCAGTTCCTCGGTCGGCGAATCGAAGAGACGCAGTTGCGCCTTACCGGTCCATGCGGGACCGGCGGCAAACTCGCTCGAGCCTGACTCGATCAGTTCTGCGTAAGCATCCGCTGCACCCGAGGCGATGCCCGGGAAGATCCGGTGGTGCGCCATCTTGTGGGAGTTGACGAAGCCGTTGGTCTCAGACTCAGAGCTCAGCGTGAGCACGGCCTCGGCAAGGCGCCGATCTCCAGCCGCGAGCGTTGCGCCGAACACACCGCCGGGCCCAATTTGCGGTGCACCCTGGGGAAACGGATGTGGCCTCGTTTGCCACATCGAGCCCAGCTTCTTCGGGTAGCCCTGGTGAATGCCGCGGCCGATGGCAAAGTCCTTGTCAACCCAGATATAGACACATCGGGAGAACGTCTGGCCCTCGAAGCTGCACCGGACGACCACGAAAGCTTCCTTGTATTGGGAACGCACCGGGTCGAGCAGCTCTTCGCGTGAGGACGAACAGGACTGCCAGTCAGCCCAGATCATGGCAACCGCTCCTGGATCCTCGCTTGCCAGTGACAGTGGCGCAGGAAGCAGTTCGGCCACTCGCGCCGGGTCCGTACGGTATTCGACGGTGACAAGATCACCGGAGTAGTACCACGGCGGTGACGGGATCAGCGACGACCGGCCGGTCGCGGTTCGCGGGTAAAAGAAGCCTTTGACGTCGGTCATCAGCCCTCCTGAAGGCAGGCGGAGCGAAATCGTTTGGATCCGTACGGTACTCGGGTAGTCGACCGCTTAGCAATGGTGATCACCGGCTGCTCGCGCCTTGCGTTTACTTGTCATAGGCTTAGGGACGCGATACTGTTCGGCCCCAAACGACTGTTCGAAACCATGTGTACGTAGGCTCCGGACGGTCTGCACACGTTGCAACCCGTGCACACCGCGGGAACCCTACGGGCACGTAGGTTTCAGATCGGGCCGCCGGGTGCAGTGCTTCGACCGATGAGGCGGCGCGGAGGTTCAGATGGCTCATTTCGAGACCACGGGTCTAGAGGACTTCGCGGCCGAGATGGTGACGCAAGGCATTGATGTCATACGCGTCGGGTATTCGGATCTGATCGGTACCGACCGGGGTCGCGATGTGCTCGTCAATCGCTTCGCGCGTACGGTCGGCGACGGCGTAGCCTTCTGCCGCTCCGTCTACGCCACCACACCGATGGGCGATGTTGTCGACATCGCAGGCGGCCTCGAAGCCGGACTACCCGACGTGCTCGCGTTTCCCGACGTCAGCACGGTTCAAGTCGTGCCATGGGAGCCGGGCGTCGCACACGTTATTGCCGATGTTTACAACCCGGATGGCTCGCCGTCGGAGGAAAGCCCGCGGATGGTGCTCAAGCGGGTGATCCAGCAGTTCGCTGATCTTGGTATGCAGCCAATTGTTGGCCCCGAGCTGGAGTTCTATGTGTTAGAACGCACCGACAAGAACCCAACCGGCTGGCAGCGCTACGGCGAGGCAACCGGCAACGTGTACGTGGCCGGCTTGAAGGGCGATCCGGAGAACGTGCTGCTGCGTACGCTGCGGCACCTCTCGGCGTTCGGGCTCGAGGTCGTGGCTGCGAACCACGAGTTCTCCAGCGGACAGTTTGAGATCAATCTTTGGCACTCTGAAGCTCTCGATGCCGCCGACCGAGCGTTTCGCTTCAAGAGCGCCATTCAGGAGCTGGCACGCCAGGAAGGCAAGCTAGCCACGTTCATGGCGAAACCGTTCAACGATGAGGGCGGATCCGGCTTCCACATTCACTTCTCCACCTGGGACGACGCCGGTCAACCGCTGTTCGATGACCCGAAAGCCAAAGACGGACTCTCGACAACCGGTAAGTCGGCGATCGCCGGAGTGCTCGCGCACGCGCCCGCACTCGCTGCCATCAGCAACCCGACCATCAACTCCTACAAACGCTTCGGCCCCGACACCCTCGCTCCCTGGCTGATCGACTGGGGGTTTGACAACCGGAGCGCGATGGTGCGGATTCCGCCCGAGCGCGGTAAGGCATCTCGGATGGAGCTCCGGCTGGGCGACGCCAGCGCGAATCCCTATCTCGCTATTGCCGGGCTGCTGGCCGCGGCGTACCTCGGCATCCGCGACAAACTGGAGCCGCCGTCACCGTTGGAGGGCTACGGATACGACCCGAGCAAGGCTGACAAGCTTCCTGGTGATCTGGCATCGGCGCTCGCTGCGTTCGAGGCAGACGCCGACATGGCAGGAATTCTTGGCAAGCAGTTCGTCGAGACTTTCCTGACCTACAAGCGAAATGAGCTGGAACGCTTCCACCAGTGGGTGACCGATTGGGAGTTTCGCGAGTACGCCTACCACCTGTAGAGAAGGAGCGATCGTGTCACAGCCGACCGCGGTACCACTCGATCACGTAGACCTGACCGACCTGGATGCCTTTGCGCGCAACGAGGGCTGGGCAATGTTCGACACGTTACGCGCCGAGGATCCGGTCCACTGGACGCCGGAAGCACCGCCGAATTCGGGTTTCTGGGCTGTGACCAGGTACGCAGACATCGACGCGGTCGATCGGGACGCTGAGAGCTTTACCTCGACGAAGTATGTAAACCTCGAGGAAGTCGATGACGACCTGATGGACCTGCGGCGCTCGATGCTCGAGACCGATGGCCTGCGGCATCGGGCGCTGCGGAAGCTGATCCAGCGTGAATTCAGTCAGGGCCCACTCACTCGAAAGTATGAGGAGTTCTTGCGGAGTCTGACGACGGTGACCGTCAACAATGCCCTGCAGAACCCCGAATTCGACTTTGTCGAGAAGATCAGCGCCGACTTTCCAATCAACGTTCTCGTCCGGCTGCTCGACGTACCGGTGAGCGATACCGGCATGTTGATCAACTGGGGCAATCAGATGGTCGCCAACACCGATCCAGATTACACGGAGCATTTGATCACCGACCCAGACAGTGATCAGTACCGGCATCTGCCGTTCCGCTCCCCAGCTGCGCTCGAAGTCTTTGAGTACGGCCGCGATCTTGCCCGGCGGCGGAAGGGTGGAGACGGTACGGACTTGATCAGCATCTTGGTGAACCGCACCCCTGAGGACGGCGAACCGCTCTCGGCAACCGACTTCGACAACTACTTCTTATTACTCGTGATCGCAGGCAACGAAACCACTCGGCACGCGATCAGCCAATCGATGTTGGCGCTGATCGAAAACCAAGATCAATGGAAGCTCTTGCAGGAGCAGCCAGAGCTGATTCCGTCCGCGGTGGAGGAGTTCCTGCGCTGGGCCTCACCGGTCTACCACTTCCGGCGTACGGCGACCCGGGACATCGAGCTTGGTGGCAAGCAGATCAAAGCCGGCGACAAGGTAGTCATGTGGTTCGCCTCGGGCAACCGGGATGATGCCGTCTTCTCCGACCCCTACCGGTTCGATGTCACCCGGACCAATGTCGATCATCTGACCTTTGGCAAGGGCAGTCCCCATGTGTGCCTGGGGAATGCGCTGGCCCGGATGGAGATCCGGCTCATGTTCACCGAGCTGATTCCACGGCTCGCCTCGATCGAGCTAGACGGAGAGGTGACGAGGGTGCGCAGCAACTTCATCAACGGGATCAAGAAGTTTCCCGTCCGCGTGGCAGCGAAGTAATCACCCGGGGCCCGAAATCCACGATGCCTACCGCAACTGCTTTCGTCGTGACCTCGCGACCGCAGCGCTATATCAAGCAGCTGGTCAGCCATTTCGGGAACAAGGTGACGACCGCGGTCACAGATACGGGCGGGAGGCTGGAGTTCGACTTCGGGAGTTGTGACCTCCATGCCGCGCCGACTGGCATCGAATTGATCGGTACTGCTGAGGACCAGGCTCAGCTCGAAACACTGAAGGATGTCGTTGCGCGGCACTTGATTCGCTTCGGCGCGAACGACGAACTCGTCGTCTCCTGGACGCCGCCGCCTGAGGCTAACTGATCTGCAACTGGCTGCGTACGGCGTTCAAGTGGCTACGCATCTCCTCACGTGCCGCCTCGCCATCACCGCTGCGTAGTGCCGAGAGCATTCTCCGGTGACCCGCAACCGCGGCCCGAGCTGAGTTCGGGCTTCCGCGATCTCGGTAATGGCCGGATTGCACCTGGCTGAGGCTTGCGAGGGCGGCCTGCAGCACACGATTTCCGGATGCGTCGGCGATCGCACCGTGGAAGCCGAGCGCAAGTCTGTTGAACTCCTCGGGTTGATCAACTACTAGCTCCGATTGATCAACAAGTTCCTCCAGGCGGTGCCATTCTGCAGTGGGCGCGCGGGCGGCCGCCAGGGCTGCGATGGCGGGCTCGATCGAGTCCTGTGCCTCGAGCATTTCCGACGCTCCGACATCGAGGATGTGATACGCCACCGCGAGGCCGTCGGAGGCGTTCGCCAGCTGATCGGACTGCGGTGAGTCGGCTGTCAGCGCCCGATATTCGCCGGCCCAATAGACCAAGGGTTCGCCGGTGCGACCGCCGGCCGAGGCCACCCGACCGATAAGAATCTCATGATCGCCGCCCGGGAGGATGTCCTCGAGGACGCAGTCGAACCAGCTGAGGCAGCCCTCGATGATCGGCGCGCCGGTCTCGTACGCGATCGTCGGCACCGCCGAGAAGCCGGCCGGTTCAGGTCGCCGTCCAGAGGTAGCGAAGTACCGGGCAACCTGCCGCTGGTCATTGGCCAGCACGCTGACCGCAAATGCCTCGACGGCGCGCACGTACTCAAGCAGTTGACTGGATTGGTTGATCGAGACGGTGACCAAGAGCGGGTTCAGCGACAGCGAGGCGAAGGACGACACCGTCACGCCGTACGCGCCTTCCTCGGCTGTCGTCGTCACCACGGTCACGCCGGAGGCGAATCGCCCCGCGGCCTGTCGGAAAGTGTGACCGGAATCTTGCATCATCCGGGGCTCAGCTCCATGCGGTCAAGAAATTGGTCGACCAGCCGGTGCGCGCGTTCTCGGTTGGAATGATCACGTGCCGCGGTTTGGCGTACGAGGTCGTCGAGCGTGATGCCGAACCGATCGATTTCCTCAGCGCCGCCAGTCGCGATCCAGGAAGCCAGGATCTCCGAGGTCATTTCGGGATGAAACTGCACGGCGAGGTTTCGGCCGAGTACGAAAGCTTGTGATGACGTGGGGTTGCGCGCCACCTCTTGGGCGTCCTTCGGCAGCTGCCATTGGTCGTAGTGCCATTGGAACCACAACCCTGATGGAACCAGTGATTCGTCGTCGGAATCCACTTCCACCCAGCCGATCTCCGGAGCGGTCGAGCGGGACACTGACCCGCCATGGGCGGCTGCCAGCAGCTGCCCACCAAAGCAGATACCGAGCACCGGCACCTGATGATCATGTGCGTCGCGCAGCAGCTTGAGCTCCCTTGGGACCCAGGTCCCGATCGCTTCGTGATCATAGACAGACCACGGCGCGCCCATCGGAATGATTGCGTCGAAATCAGTGGGGTGTGGAAACTCGATCTCGACGTTGGGCGATAGGAAGCGGTCTTCTCTCACGACCTGGTGCAGGACGAGGTCCAGGCCGCGGTCGGTCAGCCGCTCTCCTACAAAGCCAGGTGTGCAGATGTGATCATGCTGAATCAGCAGGGCGCGCACCTCGCAGAGTCTAGTTTGGATCCGAACGATTGGCCCTGTGGCGATGGCCATTTAGAGGCAGGTCCAGTCGTTCCGTGCACCGCTGCCCGTTGTCCGCAAGGCGGCTTGGACGCTATCGTTCGTATCCAAACAAATACTGTGACGAGCACTGCGGGACGGGATGAGGACATGACGATCACTCAAACCATCGTCCGGGAGCATGAGGCCGACCTCGTGGTACGGGAGGCGCGGCAGGTCGCTGACGGCGTCGTGGCGATCATCCTCGCTGCGCCGGATGGCGCGGAACTACCGGCGTGGACGCCAGGCGCCCATGTTGACTTCGTCTTGGGCGATGGCCTGATTCGCCAATACTCGCTGTGTAGCAGCCCGTCACAACCTGAGGTTTGGCGAGTCGGCGTGCTCCGCGCGCCAGACAGCCGCGGTGGCTCGGAGCGGGTACACGACATCCTCGCTCCCGGCTCAATCGTGCGGGTCCGTGGACCGCGTAACCACTTCCCACTGGTCGCGAGCTCGCGATATCTCTTTATTGCGGGCGGTATCGGCATCACCCCGGTGCTGCCAATGATCGCGGAAGCCGAAGCAGCGGGAGCCGACTGGCGGCTCTTCTATGGCGGTCGTGAGCGCGCATCAATGGCCTTCATCGAAGAACTCGCTCGGTACGGCGATCGCGTGATCATCGTTCCGCAGGACGAGCAGGGGATGCTCGATCTGGAATCCGTCCTCGGCGTGCCCCAACACGACACATTGGTTTACTGTTGCGGCCCCGAGGGTCTGCTCGCTGCCGTCGAAAAGTTCTGTGAAAAGTGGCCGCCGGGCTCACTTCACCTGGAGCGGTTTAGCGCCAAGCCGCAGGAACCGTCTGCGGCCGTGGACTCGGCGTTCGAGCTGGTGTTGCAACGCTCCGGCCTGACCCTGGAGGTGCCATCGGACAAGTCAGTGCTCACTGTCATCCGAGAGGCAGGCGTCAGCGTTCTGGCATCGTGCCTGGAAGGCGTGTGTGGAACGTGCGAAACCGAGGTCATCGACGGAGATGTTGATCACCGCGATTCCGTACTGAATGAGGAGGAGCAGGCCTCGAACGAGTACATGATGGTCTGCGTCTCCCGTTGCCGTTCGCCGCAACTGGTACTTGATCTGTGAAGCCGCGGAGAGTGTGAGGAGAAGCCCATGAGCACGCAAGCATCGAGCCGCGGCCACCGGAGCGAGATCCACCCGCGCAACTGTTGGTACGCAGTGGCCACCAGCGAGGATGTTGGCCGTGAACCCTTGGGTCGACGGGTTCTAGGGACCGGTGTTGTCCTCTTCCGCACGACCGACGGAACCGCCGTCGCGCTCGAGGATCGATGCGCGCACAGGCCATATCCTCTGAGCCTCGGCCGCGTCGACGGCGACCGTATTGTCTCCGGCTACACCGGCTTCGCGTACGACGCTCACGGCTTCTGTGTCCGTGTGCCCACCCAGAGCGAGATTCCGGTTGGCGCCCGAGTACGCGCCTTCCCGGTGCACGAAGATGGTGCCTTCGTCTGGGTCTGGTTGGGTGAGCCTGCGTTGGCCGGCCTCCGCCGACCACCCGCAACACCTTGGCTCAACGATCCAGAATGGGCAACACTTGGTGACGAATGGGAGACCGAAGCTGATCTTCTGTTGTTGCACGAGAACTTTGCCGATATCACCCACGTCGCGGTGGTCGACCCGTACATCGCGCCTCCCGTGTTGCGCAACTCGCCACCGCCACTTGAGGTCGAAGTCACCGAGACAACCGTGTCGTTCTCGCGGACCTACCAACCGGCGCCGATTCCGGAGTGGCAGGCCGAGCTCCTCGGACTACCTGCCGACGCCGAGCATGTTCAGCGCGAGCAGGGTGCCTTCATGACTCCAGGTCTCTGGGTCGATCGGTGGGATGTTCACGTCGACTCCGCACCCAATGACGCTCAGATCTGTACCTTCCGCTTCACCCACGCCGTGACACCGATATCCCCAGGCAAGACTCGCCACGCCTGGCGGGTCAGCCGGAACTTTGCGCTTGGTGAGCAGGCCGGGAAGGTGTTGCTGCCGATCTTCACCGACTACTACCGACGAGTGCAAGGGATCTTGGAGACCATGCAGAACGTCCTCGATACCGATGGACCTCGCAAAGACGTCAATGTCAGCGCCGACGCCGCGGCACTACAGGTACGCAAGATCATCCGCAATATGGTGGCCGATGAGACTGGGACCGGCTCACGCCGCGCGAACTCCTGGGTGAATCGCTGATCGTTTGCGAGCCGCGGAATTACGCCTGCGCGGTCGTATGCTCTTGGCATCGTGGGTTTCAGCACCGTCGCTTTTGGCGAGTATGAACCCAGGGCACCTAACAGAGTCGGGATCAACATGCCTGATGGAAGGTCCACAAGCGAGGACGCAAAATCGGCTGCAATGTCGCCGTTGCGACTGCGAGTGGGTGTGCTCTTCATCCTCCTGTGGTTGGTGCCGTTCTGGGCGTTGGCCCCAACAATCGCGCATTCCCTTAGCGGGCTCAGCAAGCCCCCATCGGTTGCTGCTGTCACCACAGCCATCGTCGTCCTGCAGACGCTCATCGGGCTGCTCGGATCCTGGGTCGCAGGAACGGAGGTCAAGTCGATCATCAAGGGCTCCACGAAGAGGCATGCCCTCGGTGCGATCTGGTCCATATTTCTTCACGGGGAGATCCGACATAGCGGCGGCGACGGCATTGATCCGAATGAAGAGCAACCACTTCGCGGCGACGTCTAGCCGTTTCGTTGTCGCAGGTGGCATGCCGGACGCATCGGGCTCTTATGACGCTCGGCACACGCGCTGGACGTCATCCGGCGCGCTCGGGACGCTTGGCGTAACGCCAGCCGTGACGACTCCGGCTTTCTGCCGCAGGCGCTGCGGAGTCGAACCGTCAGGCACCCGGTAGGCGGGTCAGGCGGCCGCAGGTGATCGTCGGGGACCACGCGGCGTCAGTCGGCGTTGGGTGTTGGGGTGTCGGATGCGGCTGTTCACTTGTGGTCGTTGGTTTTGGTCGATCCACCACGGCGGAATCCATTCGGGTCGGCGGCGTCGACGACCCGCAACGCGAACCGCTTCAGATCAGTGGGCCCTAGCACAGGCGCATGATCGGTGAGCAGCTGCTCCGCGGTTTCCACAGCCTCAGGATCCAAACCGGGCCGCGAAAGTCTATCCATGGCCCGTTCCACAATTGCCACCTTC
>DASVEX010000038.1:0-7576 GCA_036380335.1 Propionibacteriaceae bacterium
TTCCCCGCACATGGCCACGAATGTGGGCCTTATTGCCGAAATGGGCGCCCACTTGTGGCCTTGTGCGGAGAAACGACGGCAAGGGAGGCACGAAGCAATCAAAACAGCAGCTTGGCGCGTAGCTGCTCGTTGTCCTCGGCAGTCCATCCCATCTTGATCAACATTTGCGACACGCTCCCGAATGTGTCGTCGATGTGCCGCAGCAAACTGATCATGGTCTCAGGATGACTCAAGTGCGAAGACAGCGGCCGATCACGGAGGTTTTCCACGTACGTCGGTGATGCCATCAGCCGCTGCACCACCCGCTCAACACGCTCGGAACTGGCCACATAGTCATCGATGATCGCTTGGCGATCGGCATCGGCTACTGACAGGGCGAGCGCGACGATCGTCCCCGTACGGTCCTTACCGGCGGCACAATGCACCAGGGCGGCGCCCGGCGCCCGGCCGACCGTGCGCAACGCGGCGAGCACCGAATCAGGTCGGTCCACCAGGTAGGAGAAGTAGACCGAGGCGACATCATTGTCCAGCCGGGCGCTGGGCTCCAGATCGACCCACGGCAACGCTTCCTCGGGCATCACCTCAGGCCGTACGTCGGGCTTGGGCTCGCCAACACCGATCTGCCACTCGCGAAACAGCGAGAACTGATGGATCCGTACGCCGGAGGTTGCCAGCGGCGTGGGACCCTCCTGCTCGGCTTCGTAGTCACTGCGCAGGTCGACGACATCGGTAAGACCCAGTCCCAGCAGTTGATCGACGTCAGAATTGGTCAGAGTCTGCAGATTGTCCGATCGCAACAGCCGACCCGGAATGATCTTGCCGCCATCGATGGTCGGGATTCCGCCGACATCGCGAAGGTTGACGAGGCCGTCGAGGTCGATCCACATCCGTTCCACCCAGTCAGCGTAATAGGGTCCTGACGGCCGACTGGATGGCGACGAATTGCGGCTGCTAGTTCGACTCGGGGAGTGTGCGGATCTCCAGCGGAAGGCAGGCGAGCTTGGCGCCAGCTGTTCCGACCGCTGGATCGGTTGCATGCTCCTGATGATGCGCCGTCGGCGTTGCGTGCAGCGTGATGGAGCGTTTGCCCTCAGTTGGAACGAAGTCCACCCGCGCTGTCGACCGAGCGTTTCCGAAAGCGTCGACCTTGAAGTCCAGCCACACCTCGGTCTGGTCAGTGATCTCAGTGTAGGTCTTGCCATCGGCTGCCAGCGGGGAAGTGTTGTAGTGCGGCCCGACCGTCGCCGTGACGCCGTCCGCAGCGAGCCCGCAGGGCCCCTGATGAAGATGCGCGCCGTACTTGTTGCCAAGGGCACTGTCATCTAGCCCCCGAACCTGAAGCCGGAAGAACGTGCTGCCGCCGACACCCATCATCGTTGCAGTCGCCTTGGCGCCGTCGAACGGATCCTTCGTCGAAGGTGACAAGTCGGTGAGCGGGCCGTTGTAGAAGCCCCAGCTCATACTCGCGCTCTGCGATCCCGCGCCGAAGCCACCGCTACCGAAATGCGTGTGGCGACGGAAATCATGATCACCCGCATAGGCCGCGCTGGACGTCAAAAGAAGTGCTGATACACCTAGAGCAGCAACGGCAAGGGTACGAAAACGGGGCACGACTTCCTCTCAGAGACTTGAATAATCAAAGTCCCGGACAGGGGGCACCACCCCAGAAGAATTGTTGGTCACTTGTCCCCGACCGAGTCACCTCCGGTCAGCCTAGGGGATGTGCCGCCCGCGCGCCGGAGTTTCAGTGATCTCAGACACAGAGTTTCAGCTGGCCCAATGTCCGGTGAAGAACAGCCAGCTCCACCACAGCATGAGCACGATCTCGACGCCGAACGCACAGCCTACGAGCACCCGATGAAGCCGCGGGGAACGGCCGGTGCCGACCACCCAGCGACCCAGCATGATCCACAACGGAAACCAGAGCAAGGTTGCGCGATTGACGGAGAAGAACCAATACGACAGGGAGAAAGCCACGACCTGCACACCGACCCAGCTGGCTTCGCCCCACATCGGCCTGTCGGGCCCGTCCGGCCGCTTTCGCGCGCGCAGGCTCACCACGACGCACCAGATGGTGACGCCGACGCCGACCGCCATCGAGATCATCTCGCCCCGAAACACCGCTGCCCACCACGGATGATTCGCGTACGCGCCAGGCAGGACGGCCGGAACCGTGTTCAGAAAGGAGTCCCAAGGCCAGGTCAGCTGCCTGACCCAACCGGTCGACTGCGCGCGGTACCAGGCTGTCCAGCTGCCCGTGAGGGCGTACAGATAGGTCGCGAACGCCATGATCACAACCGCGGGCATCAGCATCAGCGCCGCGCGGCGTAGCTTGAGCTCGGCCGGTATGCGCGCTGAGCGTGTCGAAGCGTGCCCTTCGACAGGCTCAGGGCGCATGTCACTACTGGTGATGATCATCACCAGTAGTGCACCAACGAGGAAAAGCCCGGACACACGTACCGTGCAGGCGAGTGAGGTGAGCAGCGCGGCGGCCAGCCAGCGATCGGCTCGGGCCCGTTCCCACGCCCAGAAGGCCAATGCACAGAACAGCGACTCGGTATACGGCACCATCGTGAAGACCGCAGTCGGTGCAAACAGCCAAGCGACTGCCGCCCACGGCCCGCCCAGCCGGTAGAGCGCTGCGGCGGCAAGTGCCGAGCAGGCGGTGGAGATGATCACGCCGCTGATCGCGACCGGTACGCCCAGCTGGCTGAAGAGAGACAAGATCACCGGCCAGCCGGGGAAGAAGGCCATCAGCGTGCCGTCGGCGTCGGCTAAATATCCTTCGACGGCGAGCTTGCCGAAGTGCTGTACATCCCAGTTGCTCACCATGTCGGTGAGAGTGCGCTGCTGCGCCACGGCCAACACCAGAGCGACCCCCGCGATCATGCCCCGGCTGGCCAGCCACGCCTGGATGACGATGCGGGCTGGCGATGAGCCGTTCCAGCTGCGCCCTGAGCCTGTCGAAGCGCCGCCCTGAGCCCGTCGAATGGGGCGCGCTTCGACAAGCGCCGTCCTGAGCTTGTCGAAGGGCTCAGCGCTCATGTTTCACCGTCATACGTCCCGCCTCGGGACCGACGTGCCAGCGAACATGCGGAACAAGCGGGCGTCCGGCGCTCGATCGAGTACGCCACCGGTCGGGTCGTCGATCTCTGCGCCGCGTACCGGATCACGATCTGGGCGCAAGGCATCCCGGACAACCATGATCACGACCCAGCCTTGAGTGCAAAGCCTGATCAGCACCGCTACCCAGTAGAGCCGATCAGGCGAGCTGTCGCCGGGTGAGAGGAAGCCACCAAGGTGCCACCAGATGGCGACGAAGTAGATCAGCTCGCCGGCAGTGAAGATCAGCCAGTCACGCCACTTCGGTCGAGCCAAGATCATCAGAGGCAATAGCCAGAGCACATATTGCGGCGAATAGACCTTGTTGGTCATCAGGAAGGCGGCAACGACCAGGAACGCCATGGCACCGACCCGGGGGCGCAGCGGCGCGTACAAGATCAGGAGCAAGATACCGATACAGCACAATCCGAAGGCGCCGGCGCTGACCCAGTTCAGGTACGGCACAGGATGGCCGGCGAGAGACAACACATACCAGATCGATCCGAGGTCTCCGCCGCGATCCCTGTTGTAGAGCCAAAAATTGAACCATGCATCCGGCGCCAGCAGGAGCACCGGCAGATTCACCAGCCCCCAGCTCACTAGGAACGTCGAGATCGTCATCACGAAGTCGCCGATCCGCTTGCCGCGCAAGCAGAGCAGGAGGAGCGGACCGAGCAACAAGGCGGGATAGAGCTTCGCCGCAGCTCCGAGACCGAGCATCACACCGGTCAGACCAGGTTTGCGTCCAGACCAGCACGCCATGGCCAGCGCGGTGAGTGCCACCGGCAGCATGTCCCAGTTGATCAAGGCCGCGGCTGCGACACAGGGCGACGCTGCCATCATCATCGCGTCCCAGGGACGCCCTACCGGAGTGCGCACCAAGGCCCAGAGTGCAATCAGGAAGAAAAGGCCGAGCAGCACGGTATTGACATCGACGAAGATCAACGTCGAGTCGATCTGCTGTTGATCAGTCAGCCCGGCTCCTTGGAGACCGCCCAGGAGCCGGGTGATCAACCGCTCCAGCTCGAGAAACCAGCCGGTGAGCACCGGGTACTCCAAGATCGGATAGCCGCCGGAATCGAGGTACGGCGTATTGCCCTGAAGCAGGCCGCGACCGGCGTACAAGAGCCCGATGTCGGAGTAGCACAGGTATTTGAAGTGGTCCGGTGGCGGTTGGCCGGCGACGGTGATCCGACACGGTAAGCGGAACACCACCCCGCTCAGGTAGACCAGAGTCCCGACCAGCAGGGTGACGCGCAGCGGGTTCCACCACGCCGTACCAGTAGCGGCGTAGCGTCCCAGCGGGCCGCCGAGTCGCTGGCTGACCCGGCCGACGAAATCGTCAGTTGCCGACGGCAAGGTGTGAACCGATCGGACTTCGATCACGGCGGGGACTCTGCTCAACCTTATCCGCCGGTCGGATTTCCACCCGGCTGCCTCCTCCATCGCGGAGGCTTCGGGTTGCCACCCCCAGGACCTTGCTGGGTCTTGGTCGCAGATGGATTGGGAGGTTGCGGCCAATTAGGCGGCCAGGTCCAGGTCTGGGTCGGCTGCGGCTCAGGTGTCGGGGCCTGGGTGCTGGGCTCATCGGTCGGCTCCAGCGTTTCCTGCATCGTCTGGTCCGATTTCGGTAGCTCGTCGCGGTTCACATACGCAGGCCCGGGGAACTGCTTGATCGCTTGACCCTTGGTCGCGGTCTTCATGTAGCTGGCCCAGGTCAGCGCCGGATAGGTGCCGCCGAAGAAGGTGCTGTCGCCAGGCCGGGCGTACTTGTCAAGATCACCATTGCCGTCATTGCCCGCGACATACATCACAGCAGTGGAGATCTGCTTGGTGTAGGCCACGAACCAGGCCGAGACGATGTCGCTCGTGCCGTCGGGGTTCTTGCGATCTTTGGTGCCGGTCTTGCCTGCCACAGGTCGTTCCAGCGTCTGCACTGCGCGCCCGGTGCCCTGCTCGACCACCTTGGACAGGGCGTAGGTGACGTCGTGCGCGATGTCCTCGTTGACCGCGCGCTGCTTCTCAGGCTGGGCCTGGTAGACGATCCTGCCCTTCCGGTCCCGGACGTCGCGTACCACATGATCAGGCACCGCAACGCCGTCATTGGCGAACGTCGCGTACGCGCTTGCCTGAGAGAGCGGGCTGACTTCGGCGGTCCCGAGCGGGATGCGGTCGTTGTTGTCCCAGCCGGGACCCTTGGGAGCGCCAACGGCTTGGGCCATCCTCATGATCTTCCGCGGCCCGCTGTCCATTTGGGTAGTGAGATCCACGAATGCTGTGTTGATCGAGTCTTTCGTTGCCCTCATCAGATCGACCGAGCCGCCGTATTGGTGGCTGAACTCGTTGCGTACCGGGTTCTTGTCGCCCGGCGGGAGCCAGGTATTGCCATTGAACGTGTCCAACAGGCTGTAGCCGTCCTTCAGGCCGGCGGCGAGCGCATAGGTCTTGAACGTTGACGCAGTGGGGCGTGGCGTGGTGGCCCAGTTCCGAGAGTTCTTGACGAAGTCGGGGCCGCCGTAGAGCGCTATGACCTCACCGGTTTTCACATCAACCGAAGCTATCGCGGCGTGCAGCCTCGACGCCTTACGGCCAGCGGCCCCGGCCGACTGCTTGGTGAATTTCTGCGCTGACTCAACGGCTGCGGCTTGGGCATCTTTGTCGAATGTCGTGGTGATCTTCAGACCACCGCCGCTGATCTGGGAAGAGTCGAAGCCGGCCGCGCCGAGCTCCCGCTCGACCATCTTGAGCAGGAAGCCCTTGGGGCCGCCGTAGCGCTGGTTGGTCGGTGTCCTGGGGAATTTCGGCAGTTTCTTTGCGTACGTCGCTTCCTGCTCCGGAGTGATGTTGCCCATCTCGGCCATGGAGTGCAGGACATAGCGGTAGCGACTGAGAATGCGGGCACGATTGTCCTTCTCGGACGGGTCGTACATGTTCGGATTGTTGACCACTGTGGCGAGGAAGGCCGCCTGCGGCACATTGAGCTTCTTGGCGTCGATGTGGAAGTATTCCTTGCTGGCGGCCTGGATGCCGTACGCGCCGTGCCCGTAATAGATCGTATTGAGGTAGCCGGCGAGGATGTCCTCCTTGCTCATCTCTTTGTTGATCTTGTACGCCAAGAAGAGCTCGCGGAACTTGCGAGTCAGAGTTCGCTCGGAGTTCAGGTACAAGATCTTGATGTATTGCTGGGTGATCGTCGAGCCACCCTGGACGTCGCCGCCGCGAGCAATCTTCCAGGCGGCGCGGATCATGCCGCGTATCGAGATGCCCTGGTCGGTCCAGAACGTCCGGTTCTCGGCCGCGACAGCGGCCTGCTTCATCGTTTCCGGCATCTTGTCGAAACTCAGCGGAGTGCGGTTCTGGATAGCGAAGCTGCCGAGCTCACTCTTGCTGTCGTTGTAGTAGACGAATGTGGTTGCGGTTTTGAAGTCGGCGTTCGCGGCAGGGAGCGTTGTCGTGGAGTAGCCGTACACGACGACCGCAATCGCGCTGATCATGCCCAGCAGAGTCAGCGAGCCTATGGTGATGAAGATGCCGCGGGCCCAGCGGCGGCCGCGCCTGGTCGTCGTGCGGCGCGTGCGTGCACCGCGGGGGTTTTCTTCGACCGGTCCCCAGTGGGGATCAGCCATAGATGTCCTCGACCGTCTGCTGGCGACGGGGAGGCTTGCGCTTCACCCCGTCACCCAGAAGGTAGGAAAGGATCATGTGGTTCCAGCCGCAGGCTGGGCAAACTTCGACGACCACGACCTTAAACTCCCCGAACTCGTGTGCCATCTCTTCCAATTGAGTGGTCTGCTTGATGCGCCCTGAATACTGTCCCAGCTGGTCGCCGAACACGTACTGCAAATTGACCAGTTCATCTGCGTCACACACTGGACAATTGATGCTCGAGGGCTCTCCGTGGTGCCTCGCCGCTCGGAGCAGCATCGGATCCGCGTCACAGGCCTCTTGCCGTGCAAGCCTGCGTCCAGGGCGCCGCAGCGCCTGAAGTGTGGAGCGTCGCTGCAGCGCGTAGTCGATGACTTCGCGCTGGGACCACATGGGCAACAGCGTACGTGGAGTCGGCCAGGAGGGCGACCCCCTGCAATCTTTCACGGAATCGCCAACCTGCTGGCATTTCACTACTTCATCTGCCGTCAGGGCCGGTCACTTTGCCGCGCTGGCGGGAGTCGGCATTCGTGTGCAACTCGGCAGTTGTCTTGGCAACGGTCTCGTTGGCGGCGGTGGTGAGTGCACTGCGGTCGACCAAGATGAAGGTCGTCAGCGCCGTCGCCGCGACTACGTTGCGGGCGGTTTCTCAGAACCGCCCCCGAGCGGGTACTCATCGTCGGGGATTGAGCGTGGCGCGGCGGACGCATGCTCCGCTCGGGGGTGATTCTGAGAATTGTTCGACCTGCCGCGGTGGTGTAGCGTCGTGCGTCGGCCGGGGCTGCTCGGGGGATGGGCCTCGGCCAACATAGTTTTTTGACCCACGCGG
>DASVEX010000039.1:0-6456 GCA_036380335.1 Propionibacteriaceae bacterium
CGGTGTCCCGGCCGCAACTGTCCGGGGTGTGAAGGAGCAGAAGGATCAGATCAGTGGCTCGGTCGACGCAGCAGTGGACACCGCGGTCGAGTCGATTGGTGCCGCTCAGGCGTCACTGGAGGTCGCCCGGGTGGCGATCGAGCAGGCGGCCCCGATGTTGCGAGATCAATGGTCTATCGGGCTTCGGCGACAGCGGACGCGGCAAGGCTGCCGACGTGCTCGCGGTGGTGCTCGCCTCCAACCTGGCAGTCGAGAACTTCTTGGATCCCAAGGTGATCGGCCGCACCCTTGACATTCACCTGCTGGTGGTGGTCGTCCGTTACCGCGTTGGGCGGCCCCATCGGCGTCATCGTCGGCCCAATCTTGGCCCTGCCCTTCTTCGCCGCCAACCCGAAGGCGATCCCGCCGGCCCGGAGCCGACGATCAATGAAGGACCCAGGCGCTGGTGTCGTAGTCATGCCGGACGCAGATTATCGGCCGAAGATCATGCTCGAACGAGCCTGGTGATCAAATCGGCCAAGGTGGGTGCCTGGTCTTCTCGAAGGAAATGCTTTCCCGGCAGCCGGTGGATCTGATCGAAGCCAGCCGCAGCTCGAGCACGTTTGCCGTCCACGCTGATCTTGAGCGCGGGATCGGCCTCGCCCCGACAATCTGGACCGGGTACCGGCCGCTAAGCGGACCGCGGCGTATCTCTGCCACTTCGTTGGGGTCCACTCAAAACCGCGCCTGATCTTCAGGAACGCTCGGCCGTGTCCACGCGACGGAGCAGATCCAGGTGGCGTCCAGCTCCGCGTTGGTGATCTTGGTCACGTTGGCGACCCATGCCATCGCATAAGCCAACGGAACAGCGGCTTATTGAGGATGCGGAGCCAGATCTCACCGATCCCGGGGCGGCGAACGGTTCCACAACCCAGGCCGTCGGGAATGTGTCAACCTCCACCGGTGAATTCGGTACCGTCAATGAGGCGACACGATCCCGAGCAGCGGCCGTGACTTCGAAGGGGCCACCGATGTCGTGAACCACCAGATGGAACCGGTCGAGCCCCAGGACGTCGACGACCGCAAGCGCGAACCGGCCGATCAGCAAGACCGGGTCCTGGCAGGTCGAACGCAAATCCTCGCCGGCCTCGGTCAGCTACTTTCCTTGATCACCTTGCGGTACAGATAAAGCTGACGCTGGTACACCACGGAAGCAAACAACCGCCTCGCCACTCCCCTGATCAAGCACAAAGCTGCCCACGCCGGCGGCTGTACAGCGCCGACCTGACCGCTCGTGCTGGCGGATGTGCTCGCAGCGTCCATGATCAGATCTTCGGCCACTATGCCGAAGACGCTGACATCCCGGAGTCGGCTCGCAGCGCGGCTTGGATCATTTCAGCCACAACCGCCGCGGCCGGTGGGTCATGATCGTTGCCGCATGATCGGCTTCTCACAGCAATCAAGTGTCGACTGTGCGCGGCCGGTAGAGACTGACAAGCTCCGCCGGATAGGCCGGGGCGCGGTCCCGCCGATGCTGCACTCTGCATGCAGGAAACGAATCGGAACCCTCACCGTGTCCCAGGGATTCGGGTCGAAGAAAATGTTTCCGCCGCATCCGCCAGTAAGGCATCCGCCGAGAGTCGTACCCGACCGTCGCGAAGATCGTGCGCCAGATTGTCACGCACCAAGGGATCGTTGGGATCTAGGAGAGGTGTGGTGTTGGCCACAAGAAGGAGATGTAGTCGTCGAGATCGGCCCAAATCTGTTCCACACGCGCGAGCCGGTCGGCGTAGAGGGCGGGGACCATCTCTCGGGTGAGGCCCGGTGGCATCCTCATCGGGAAACCTCCATCGACCAAGATCAAACTCTTCACACGCTCGGGATGCTGCGCCGCGAGCCGCATGGTGACGAAGCCGCCCATCGACATACCACAGACATGGATCGAGCCGATCCCCAGCTGATCCAAGATCATGATCATGTCCGCGACGTGCTGTACGAGTGAGGACGGGTCGGAGATCGCCACGCTGTCGGCGCGACCGCGCAGGTCGGGCCCGATCAGGGTCAGATCCGGGGCCTCCGCATGCAACCAGCTCCACAACCGGCGCTGAATGCTGACCCCGTGGAATCGTTAGCACTGGCCTGGTGGTCCCGGTCAGCACCTCGTATGCGAGCGGCCGCCCCGAAGCTTCACCATCGCCGCCCGCAACAACGGCTTCACCGCCAAGGACACCCGCGGCGTGACACTGGAGTCGGTCCGGGCATACCGATCGGCGATGGCCCAGCTCGCAGGGATGCGGACCCTCGACATCTGGTACGCCCACATCTCCGAGCACGACCTGCAGGAGGCGATGAGCGCCGTCCAGGCGGAGGTCTCGGCCGGCGGCAGCAACGGCGGAGGCAAGGACAAGAAGAAGGACAAGACCGGCAAGACGTCTAAGACCGGCAAAGCGTCAAAGCTCGGCAAGGCGGAGGCTGCCGGTATTTTCGGCATCGATCAAGTCGGCAAACAAGACCCTCCGCAAGGCCCACACCCGCGACAGTTTGCATGCCCTGCCGCGGTTCGCCGAGGTCGTCGACGGCCGGTACCGGATCGCCAGCCAGCCACCTGTGGTGGTGCCGTTGCGCGAGCTCGACGGCGCCTGGGGCCTCTCCACCGACCAGATCTGGGAGGTGGTCCAGGATCATGCCTACCAGACCAGTCTGAGCGCCGATCGGCGGCAGCTGCTGGAGCGGTTCAGCATCGTCGACGTGGCCCGCAAGGTGGTCGGGGTCGGCAGTGTCGGCACCCGCGCGTTCATGGTGCTGCTGGAGGACCGCGACACCGGCGATCCACTGTTCCTGCAGGTCAAGGAGGCGACCCGTTCAGTGCTGGAGGAACATCTGCCCAAGACCCGCTCAACACACCCGGCCAGCGGGTGGTGGAGGGGCAGCGGCTGCTGCAGAGCGCCTCGGACATTTTCCTAGGCTGGACCAAAGGTGTGCAGGACGAGCGGTTCTACTACTGGCGCCAGCTGCGCGACATGAAAGCCTCCGCCGAAGTCGAGGCCATGAACCTGTACGGGATGACCTTCTACGCCCGGATGTGTGGCTGGACGCTCGCCCACGCGCACGCCCGATCCGGTGATCCCGTCGCTATCGCGGCCTACCTCGGCGACGCAGACAAACTGGACCAGTCGATCACCGAGTTCTCGGCAGGCTACGCCGACCAGAACAACCGCGACTACGACACCTTCGTCCAGGCCGTCAAGAACGGTCGGATCGAAGCCGTCCAAGGAGTCTGAATGACCGAGTCGTGACGGCATGCGCGCAGCCGGGCGGACCTGGCTGATGTCCCCGCGGAGGCCATGAAGCGCTACGTTCGCCGATTCCCCACGGAGCCGACGAGGTGCGCCGAGATGAGCTCGGCTTGGCATCGGCGTCGGCTTGATGGCGGCGGCCCTTGTAGCGAATCAAGCGATGATCAGGCTGAGCAGCACAGGAGGGGGTTCGAAGACGATTTGCCAGTGCTCCATCCTCGAACGATCCAGGTTCGACGCAGAGGTTCCACTCGCACGCGACGGCCCGGCGACGGAGCGAGTCGACGTCATGCCCGGACGCTCGCTGAACTGACCCGATATGAGCAGCGCCAGGAGTTGTTCACCGTCTACTATCGGATGCCCGCCTCGCCGTTCGTGATCTTGGAAGTGCTGACCTGAACGAGACGGTGCAGGCCGGCCCGTGGCCGGCTGGCCCCAGGGTCAACGGGCTGACTGACTTGCTCGAGGCGACCAGCCACGCCCGACGTCACGAGGGACGAAGAAGCCGAACCGACGGTCAACCCTTTCAGCTCGAGGAGCAACCACCGGACCCATGGATGGGCTGCTGACCAGCAAAGGACTATCCGGCTGCTGCGGCGCAGAGCATCAAGGACTCCGGACTGGCTAACGATGATGCGATCGGTGTGCTGGTCCTCAACGACAAGGGTGAGGTCAAGGCTGAGAAGGTGGGCAAGCGCAGTACCGGCAAGGGTGCTGGGATCGGGCTAGCTCTGGCGCTGTTCACTCCGGTCGGCCTCGCTGTAGGAGTCATTGGCGGCAGCGCCCTCGGCGCGCTTCACCACAAGGGGCTCGGCCTGGACAAGGCGGACCGTGACCGCATCGCCGCAGAGCTGGGCGACGGCAAGGCCGCCGTTGGTGTCTTGGCGCCGGCTGCCGAAGCGGTCGCCGTCTTGCCGCGCTGACCGAGTTGGGTGGAGCCGCCGATTCGCACGAGGTCGCCGATGAAGATCTCGAGGAAGCCCACGCCGCCGCCGCCGCGGCCGACAGCACCTAGTGGTCGCGCCTGCTAATTCGTCGGGGGTTAGGCGGCGATGCGGTCGAGGAGTCGGTCGAGGTCGTCGCGGTTGGATCGCCAGTTGAATGGGCGGGCGACCTGGTTGTAGCGGCTTCGAACGCGGTGAGTTGGTCGGCTAAAGCTTCGAGGCTGGCGTGGTCGTCGGGGGTGAGGATCTTGCGTTGGACGACGGAGAAGTAGATCTCGATCTGGTTCAGCCAGGACGCGTGGACGGGGGTGTGGGTCATGATCGCGTTCGGGTATGCGGCGGTGAGTCGGGCGGCGGCGGTCCAGCCGCGGTGGGAGGAGCCGGCCAGGATGGAAGCGCCGGCTCGGCAAGAAGGTCCGGGAGTACAGATCACGAGCTCTTCAGTGAAGCCGCCGACTATGCATGGCGGCTCGCACCCTGCGCTCATTGCCAAGCAAGGTCCAAGCCCCCGAAACCTACACAGTTGGGACCCCCTGAGCCGTGCCCCCGCTTAGCCTCAGCGCCCGCTGGAACGCGAAGAACGAGGCTTGCTGGCGTCGACCTTAAGACCTCGGTTCTCGGTCGGCAGGTCAGGATTCTGCGGCATCGATGATCTTCTCGTCACCCTCGTTCACGGCCTTGACGACGGCGTCGTAGTCATCCTTGTCGACGGCCTTGCTCACCTTCTTGGCCGCCTTTTCGACGGCCTTGTCGACTCGGTCGAGGTACAGGTCGTCGACCACGGCAACGATCGCCGAGGAGCCGGCGGGCAGCCACTCCTCCGCGTCGACCCCGATCTCCTTCTCCTCATGGCGCTTCGCGATGGCTCCAGCGCCGGCACCGATCCCTGCGCCAACCGCGGTCGCCAACAGCAGCGGCGGTGCGAACAGCCCGACGACGAGCCCGCCAACCGCGCCAAGGGCAGTCCCGCCGGCGACCAGCCCGCCGCCATGCTCCTTGACCTCCACCTCGCCCGAAGAGTCGCGCGAGAGGACCACCGCAGCTACCACGGCCGTGTCGCCCAGACCCTTTATCACCTCGAAGTCTTCCGCCGCAGCCGAGGTGTCGTCGCCGTATCCCGCCACCAGAAGTGTGTAGTTCCGATCTGCCATGTCAAATGCCCTCTTTCAGTTCTCGGCCGGAGGCCCGACCTGACCCACTTTGCCAGTCCGCCAAGCTTTCCGCCGCGGCTTCGTCCTTGAAGATTGCCAACACAACGACCTTGTTTGCCACGAGCATCCCTTTCCTTGGAGCGGCCAGAGCGTCCTGCCGTAAGCCTCACCGTTGCCCGAGGATCTGGCATCACCCGATTTAGGTGATTCCTTCCAGAGTGATCAATCCGGGACATGGGACGCCTACAAAGCCTGCTAGTGCCTGCCCGAGCACACGCATTGGTGAGCCCTGCCGCGTTTGCATGACGACGGCACACGATCACCCAGACCCCCTATCCAGGAGACAGGCGCACCGACGAGCCGAGCCCACACGGGCGTGCACTATCCAAGCGACGTTTCCGTGGGTGCGATCGTGGGCGCCCTCCTTGGCTGGGTGGCCTCGACAGTGGCACGCCGCGGCCCCGGCCTGATACTCAGCCACAGCGCGGTTCATCGTGGTGATCTCCGTCGCCGGACCTTGAGCGATGTCTGAAAGGATCACCCGGCGGCCGTCCTCAATCACTTTCCTGGACTTATCCGCCGCAGGGATGCATGCTCCTTTCAGTTGCCCGTCAAAGACTTGCCCGTCAGGAAGATCCTGGACGGTTCACATCCATCCCCAAACGCACGGTGATGTCGGTCGATCGCCAGGCATGCCCGACCTGGTGCTCATCGGCAGGAGACGCCCCATGACCGAACTCGTGACGATCCTTGGCGCGATCTTCATCCTCGTGATCAATCTGGTAGTACTCGGGCTGGTGCCTGAGGGACGCAAGCCGTCGTCGGCGATGGCCTGGCTGTTGCTGATCTTGCTGGTCCCGGTTTTCGGGTTAGTCGTCTTCTTGCTGCTCGGTAGCCCGTTCGTGCCGAAGAAGCGGCGCGCGGAGCAGCAGTATGCGGGCAAGGTCATCGAGGACGGGCTGGCGTCGGTCCCGGCGTTGCCCCCCTCCCCGGACCGTCCGGAGTGGCTGGACTCGGCGATGAGGTTGAACCGGCGATTGGGTTGGCTGCCGACCACCCAGAACAACACGGCGAGCCTGTTCCCGG
>DASVEX010000040.1:0-5214 GCA_036380335.1 Propionibacteriaceae bacterium
GTGGGCTTGGGATCTGTCAGAGGATTATTCCAGGCGCTGTATGCCGCTGTCAGATTCTCTGAGCCTGTATAAGTCGTCACACCATTTGAACTGTTATAGGTATGGTACGTAATATTGTAATAGGAAGGGACGGAAGTGAACTCGACTCTGACGCTTTGCCGGAATGATATGGGATAGTACGAATAAAACCCGCCGGAGGAAACCTGGTCATTACCGACTAAAGGCGCAAGGAAAGGCGAAGATGTGCCGGAGAAGAAGCTGGTAACTGATTTATTGAAACGCGGCGATGACTCACCATCAAAATAAATTCTGATATTTCCGCCGTGCAACTCGGTAGCCCAAATCCTGTAGATGGTTCCCGGCGCATATTCTTCCAGGACGACGTATCCGCCTGTAGAAGGGTTCCTATAGTAGTTGAATGCGCTGTCGTCGGGATTGCCGTTATCCCGGCGATATGAGGATACCTGCTTCACTTCTGTGCCTTTTTTGAAATATGGCAGCCGGTCAAATGCGCTCAAAGCCGGCGCGCCCCGGGGTTCTTCTGTTTGGGCGAAGATTGTCATTGCTCCTCAACTAATGTCTCATTGTGGCTGGGGACGGCAGGGCTGGGAAATCGCGGATGCGGGGTCGGGCTTCAGCACGCTGATCGTGCTGAACGGCGCCGAACCGCTGGTCCGGCAACGTTTCAGCTTGGCCCATGAATTCAAGCACGCAGTGGACCATCGCCCGGACCCTCCGGCGTCATTTCACCACCAGCCGACGACGTCGCCGGCTGGTGGTGGGGCGAGTTCCAGCCGACCGAACGCTGGTTGCGGACCGGGGCCGATCTCGGGGTCCTCGCAGACATCGCCGGGGGCACCTGCGGACCGGAGTGACCCCTCGAACACGCAACCGACATCCTGTGGACGTTCAGCTCACCGGAGTTGTACGAGTTGCTCGTGCTGCGCAGCAGCTGGGACCTGCCCAGATACGGGCTTTTCTCGGCGAGGCGATGATCAGCGCGCTGCTTCGGTCACGGCTGTACCAGCTCAATGCTGCCGCATGAGACGCTCAGCGTTGGCCTGGATGTGCGCATGGATTTCGGCCACCTGTTCCCGCGGGCTGAACTGAAGGAACTCGCTGCCGGTCTCCGCCGCCGGTACGTGGCCCGGACTCATGTAGTAGGCGTCGCCGCCCTCGTAGACCTCGTCGTGGTCGGCGTAGTTGACCGTGATCTTGCCGGTGAACAGATAACCCCAGTGCGGGCACGGGCAGCGATCGCCGGGCAAGCCCTTGAGCAGCTCGACCAAGGAATGACCCTGCTTGATCGAGACGAACTCGACGGTGTAGTCGTCCAGGTCGCCGCTGGCGTCAAAGGCCGGACCCGCGTCCTGAAGGTTCGGAGCGCTCTCCTTGGAGATCTTCGGCATGGTGTCCCTCTCTCGTGGTCGCGTGTCTAAGACGCTAGGTCCGAGATGAGTTTTTGATCATGAGGTGTTTGCCTCATCTTGCGCGGACCAACCGCGACTCCGACCTCGCTTGCGCAGGCTGGCCGCCATCGGTGCGGTCGTAGGCTGGCCTCATGGCAGGCTCGCCCACGGCGGGCAGCGGTCGAATCGCAGAACTGGTCGCCACCCTCTCGTACGCGGCGGACCTAGGGCTCGGTCAACCGATGGCGCACTGCATGCGCAAGACCGTCATCGCGCTCCGCCTGGCCGACCTCATCGGCGCCCGCGCCCAGGATCGCGAGGCGACGTACTACCTCGGGCTGATGATGAACGCCTACTGCCATGCCGACGCCACCGAGCAGGCCCGCTGGTTCGGCGACGACATCAGCATGAAGGCTGATGGCCAGGACATCATCGACATGAATACGGCCCAGACGATCTCCTTCCTGCTGCGGCGAGTCGGGTCCCACGGGAGCGGGCTACAGCGGGTCAAGCGACTCGCCGCCTTCCCCTTCAGCGGGTATCAAGAAATGACCGCCTTCATGGCCACCCACACCAGCCTGGGCGGCCAATTCGCGGAGCAGATCGGCCTGGACGCGGCCAGCTGTGAGGCGATCCGGCAGGCGTACGAGCTCTGGGACGGCAGCGGCGCTCCGCGTCAGCTGCGGGCGGAGGAGATCTGCCTGCCGGCTCGGCTGGTCCAGCTGGCCGGACCGGTCGAGATCTTCAGCCGCCGCCACGGTCCTGAAGCGGCGCTGCGCATCGTGCGGCGCCGTCGCGGGACGCAGTTCGATCCGGTTGTTGCCGACCTGTTCGACCTGCACGCGGCGGAGGTGCTCGACGGCCTGGACGAAGCGGCCAACTGGAGCTCCATTCTCGCGTTGGAGCCCCGGCTCTCGCGCACGGTCAGCGGGCCTGAGCTCGATCAGGTCCTGGAGGCGATCGCCGACCTCGTCGATCTGAAGTCGCCGTATGTAGCCGGCCACTCGCGCGGGGTGGCCAATCTGGCCGCTGAAGCAGCGCGCTTCTCCGGTCTCCCAATCAGCGAGGTCACGACCATCCGGCGCGCCGGTCTGGTACACGACCTTGGACGCTTGGGCGTCTCCAACGCGATCTGGGACAAGCCGGGACCGCTCACCGACACCGAGCTGGAACGGGTCCGTCAGCATCCCTATCTGACGGAGCGAATGCTGAGCAAGATCTCCGCACTCGATCGAAGTCGCGAGATCGCGAGCCGCCATCATGAGCGCCTCGACGGATCCGGGTACCCCCGTGGCCTGACCGCCGTTTCACTGACAGCGCCCGATCGGCTGCTCGCAGCCGCCGATGCCTATCACGCGATGACCGAGCCGCGCCCATACCGACCGCCCCTGGTCGCCGAGGCCGCGGCGGTGAATTTACGCCTCGAGGCCAGAGCGGGTCGGCTGGACGGGGAAGCCGTGAACGCCGTCCTCAAGGCGGCCGGGCACCGCGCCCCGGCTCGCCGGGAATGGCCGAACGGGCTCACCGCGCGAGAGGTTGAAGTACTCCAGCTGCTGGCCCGCGGTCACTCCACTAAAGAGATCGCGCGCCAACTGTTCGTGGCTCCGAAGACCGCGTCCAATCATGTGGAGCACATCTACACCAAGCTCGGCGTCACCAGTCGCGCCGCAGCGACGCTGTTCGCGACCCAGCAGGGTCTCGTCGGGAGCTACGAGGCTAAGACCAGCCGGTGAGGCAAATGCCTCATGTCGGATCCCTCTCCATTACCTAGCGTGGTTTCCAGACGCCAACTTCGGAGCAAGGGAACCAACATGACGACTTGGGACATCCGAGAATCCGGTCCGGCAGACGCTTTGCGCACGGTACTGATGCTGCCCGGCGGCATGTGCACCGCGATGTTCTACGAGGAGCTGATGGCGGAGCCGAGACTGGCTGATGTTCACTCGGTTGCGGTAACCCTGCCCGGCCACGGGGGAACGCCAGCGCCAGCGGACGTCAGCATGGAGAACTACGCCCGGCTCATGTCGGAGCTCGCGGCGGACCTTAGATGCGATGTCGTCGTCGGTCACAGCATAGGCGCCAACGTCGCGCTCGAAATGGCCGCCTCAGGCGGGTTCCACGGACCCGTTGTGCTGCTTGCACCGGTTTTCTCTCGACAGGACGAGGCGGTATTCCTCCGCGCCCTGGACCACCTCGCGCGGGTGCTGGGGCGGCTGCCATACGTCGCCATGCTGAAGATGATCGGCGGCGTGGTTGACGGAAGTCGGCTGCCACCCCAACGAGTGGCCGCGCTGCTCGCCGAGCTCCGCAAGAACGATCCCACATTCCTCCGGCAAGGCATTCACCGCTATCTGCAATATCTGGATACTTACCGCTCGGTCGCCCCGCGGCTAGTTGCGACAGGGCTTCCAGCCTGGGTCGTACATGGCGAGAGTGGTGACGGCAAAGTCAGCGAGTCAGAGCGCGAAACGCTCGCCGCCTGTTCCCAGATCAGGATCGTCACCATCCCCGGCGCGAGTTTCTTCACACAATGCGAGGAACCCGCCCTTGTGGCGGAGCTCGTGGTCGAGGCGCTGACCCGGATCCCAGCCGCCTGAAAGCGCATGTGTCCGGCACACGCGGATTGCTCTATGCGCAGGTTGGTGCGATGTCACTGTGGGCCGGTCTTGGTGGTCCGCCGAAGAAGCAGTCAACGTGCTCGCCAGCCGCGGACGGGGCGAGGCCGAGCACATGGCCGCCGTCTTGAGTCCAGGCGAGGGTAAAGGCGCGCATGGCGGTCGTCTTCCAGCAGGCGCTGTTCAGCATGGCGCGAAGGCGATGGATGACCTCTTCAAGGCGCACCAAGAGGCCAGCGAGCCCCCCAATCTGCCCCCGCGTTCAATGAGAACCAAACAGAGCGCTGAAATGACCGATGCGCTTCGCGCCTGACCAGGGAATAGTGAGTGCAGCTTAGGGGACTCAAACCCTGACCTCTTCCATACCATCGACAGTCGGCCGGTGGGATGGACCGCCCTGAGGCTGGCGAATGGTCACCCGAGTTCGCCGTTGACCGCGATTGTGCAAGGGGATTGGTAAGCAGTTTGGTAACCAGCGTCCTCGTCAGCCGAGCGCCTCGTTGAGGTCATACTGAAGCCGGTCACGTATCAACTAACCTGACTCGGCTCAGGCTAGTGCGCAAACCTCGTCAGTTGATCCCTGACTCGGCTCACGATTCGGGGCCCGTTCCTGGCCATTCCACCTGGCGAATCGTCCCCCCATGGGCGCCGAGCGGCCCGGTGCCACCGGATCCTCCCGGCTCCTTCTTGGCCATCCAGCAGGTGGGCTGGTCATCCCGGCAGGAGAACCGTCTGCGTGCCAACCGCGTGGGTGTTCCTTCGCGTCCGCCGTCCGCCGTGTGTCGTCCGCCGTGCGCCTACCGCTCCCGGACGGCGTAGGTCAGGTGCGTCACCCTCGGGGAGGGCTCCGCGCGGACCGGCTCGAGGGCCACGCGGCCAGCGTCCACGCCCTCGAACAGGCGGATTCCGGAGCCGAACAGCACGGGCGACAGCGCGATCGAGAACTCGTCGATCAGGCCGGCGTTCACGTACTCCAGGATCGTCGCACCGCCGCCCGCGATGCGGACGTCGCGGTCGCCGGCAGCCTCGCGGGCCTGGTCGAGCGCAGGCTCGATGCCGTCGTTGACGAAGTGGAAGGTGGTCCCGCCGGGCCGCTCCCAGGGGTCACGCTTCTCGTGCGTCACGACGAAGACCGGCGTGTGGAACGGCGCCTCCTCCGGCCACGCCTGCTCGCCGGCGTCGAACATGCG
>DASVEX010000041.1:0-3205 GCA_036380335.1 Propionibacteriaceae bacterium
GAGACGATCGCCTTGCCTGTGGTGTGCACCTGCAACATCAGTTTCTCGGCCTTGGATTTGGTGTAGTGAAAGTAACTCACGAATACGTGTGTCACGTACGACATGAGATTGACTGGGTCGTCCCAGACGATGGTGACCCACGGAGTTTGCGCCAGGACTTCCTCGACGGGTCGCTCCGCAACAGCGGTCCCGCCTGCGGGTGTCAGGCTCTCCCCGTCGGAATCAGGCATAGGGACCATTCTTGCAATGTCCCTGCCGTTCCGGCACAGCGCTCATGAAGCAGATCGACACCAGCTGACTAGGCTGACGCCGTGACCGCGACGGATCCGGGGCCAGGCCTGGCAGCGGCTTGGGGCCCGCGCGAGGTTCCGACTACCGCGTTGTTGACCGACCACTACGAGTTGACGATGGTACGCGCGGCACTGCGAGCCGGAACGGCACATCGCCGCTGTGTTTTCGAGCTTTTCGCACGTCGCCTGCCCGAGGGTCGTCGCTACGGCGTGGTGGCCGGCGTCGGCAGATTCTTACGCGCCCTCCGACAGTTCCGGTTCGACGACGAATCGTTGCGATTCCTGCGCGACCGCAAGATCGTTGATCATGTCATGGCGGACTGGTTGGCCGACTACCAATTTTCCGGTGACATCTGGGGCTATCCGGAGGGCGAGATCTACTTCCCTGGCTCGCCGATCGTGATCGTGGAAAGCACCTTCGGCGAGGCCGTGGTGCTGGAAACGCTGCTGCTCAGCATCTACAACCACGACTCAGCCATTGCCTCCGCCGCTTCTCGGATGACCGCCATGGCCGGCGATCGGCCATGCATCGAAATGGGCTCCCGGCGCACCCATGAGCTTGCCGCGGTGGCAGCCGCACGGGCCGCGTACATCGCTGGCTTCGATTCGACCTCCAACCTGGAGGCGGGTCGCCGGTACGGCGTACCAACCCGAGGTACGGCAGCGCACTCGTTCACCTTGCTGCATAGCAGTGAGCGCGAGGCCTTCGCGGCCCAAATCGCCGAGTTGGGAACCGAGACCACATTGTTAGTGGACACCTACGACGTCTTCGAGGCGGTGAAAACAGGGGTGGAACTCACCAACGGGCAATTGGGTGCGGTCCGACTCGACTCAGGCGATCTTGGTCTACTGGCCGCCCAGGTCCGCGAGCTGCTCGACTCCCTGGGCGCGTTCCGCACCAAGATCATTGTGACGAGCGACCTCGATGAGTTCACTCTCGCGGCCCTGGATGGTGCTCCGGTCGACGGCTACGGAGTCGGCACCGCATTGGTGACCGGCAGCGGTCACCCCACGAGCGAATTCGTCTACAAGCTGGTGGCACGAACCGAATCTGACGAGCTGGCCGCACCGATGGTCGCCGTGGCCAAGAAGAGCATCAACAAGATCTCTATGGGAGGTCGCAAATACGCGCTGCGGCGGCTGTCCGAGCAAGGTACGGCCGAGGCGGAGATCATCGGCATTGGCGCGCCCCCGAGTGGCGACTCCAACGATCGCCCGCTGCTCGTCCAGCTGGTGGATGGCGGCAAGATCATCGGAGAGGAATCTCTCGACATCAGTCGAGAGCGACACAGAAGTGCCCGCGCCGAGCTGCCCCTCGAGGCGCTCAAGATGTCTCGGGGTGAGCCGGTGATAGACACGATCTATTCGAGTACTCATGCTGAGCCCACTAGGGAGTTGAGGGCATGACACGTGCCTTGATCATCGCCGATCCGCAGCGTGACTTCTGCGAGGGTGGCTCACTGGGCGTGGCCGGCGGCGCTGCTGCCGTGAGCCGCATCGACCGGCTGCTCAATGGTGATCATGGCTACGCCCAGGTGATCGCCAGCCGTGATCATCACATCGATCCGGGCGGTCACTTTGCCGCCGAGCCGGACTTCGTGGACTCCTGGCCACCACACTGTTTGGTCGGCTCAACGGGAGCTGAGTTCCATGAAAACCTCACCTACCGTGACTTCGCTGCCGTCTTCTACAAGGGCCACTACGCGCCCGCCTACTCCGCCTTCGAAGGCGCCACAGCAAACGGCGAGAGACTGTCGGCCTGGTTGCGGGAGCGAAAAGTTGATCAGATCGACATCTGCGGCATTGCTACCGACTACTGCGTACGCGCGACGGCGCTGGACGCCGTACGCGAGGGCTTCGACACCACGGTGCTGCTGGATCTGACTGCCGCTGTCGCCCCGGAGCGAGTGGCCGAGGTATCGGCCGAGCTCGCCGCAGCCGGAGTGGCCATTCGAGGCTGAAGGCGACAGCTCTGCCTTGCGCCTAGTCCGTTTTGAGATCTTTGAGCAAAGTCGACGGCGCGACGGCGATAAATGCCTCCCGACAGATCGCGTCCAGCTCGGCCTGATCAGTTGCCGGCAGCTGAACACCGAGCCAGCCGAGATGCCCTACATAGGGCGGCCGGAAGAAACGCGCCGGCTCGGTGTCGACCATTTCGGCCTGAACGCCATCGGGTGCAGCACACCAGATCGCGAGCCGGCCGTCGTCATGATGGTCGTCGAGAAACATCACAAAGCACTTCTTCCCCCGAATGAAGAAGGCGGGCCCGCCATGACTCAGCCGTTCGGACGTCTCAGGCAAGATCAGGCACGCCCTACGCACCTTTGCGAGCGCCTCGTCGACCTGATGCTGCGGAAATCGGCTCATAATTTGTCTTCTGTTGTATCAATTTCGACAAGTGTCGGGGTTCTCCGACAGCTGCGAGCGTCGGGAATCGCGCGCCCGCCGTGCTGAGGAGGAGCGAGCAGACACGCTTTATCGTCTGCGAGCGAGCAGACACGCTTTATCGTCTGCGAGCGACGACGAAGTAGGTTCCTCTGTGTTTGTCAAGCTGCTGTTTGGCCGGTCGTAGAGTCGGACATGGCGGGTTCGGGAAGTGACTTGTCCGAAGAGCTGGCGGTAGGGGTTGAGCCAGCCGCGCTGGATTGCAGAGTCGCCCCCTGTTGTCCTCTCGGACCCGCGTCTTGTCGTCCATCACGGATCATGAGCCGCCAAATATGATCAGCCAGGCGACGTTTCAGGCAGCGCCTGGCCTCCTTCTCGGTTTTGCCGGTGGCGATCTTGGTGTCGTAGTAGGCCCGTCCGGCACTCCCACGCATGCGTATCTGGTTCACAGCGACGATGTGCAGGGCGTGGTTGAGCTGCCGGTCACCGCCGAGTGGCATGCGATGACGAACTCGTTCGGCGCTGGACAC
>DASVEX010000042.1:0-12751 GCA_036380335.1 Propionibacteriaceae bacterium
GATGGCACCGGCTGCTGCTGCGTAAAGGCCGTTTTGCACCGGGATTCCGGCAATTTCCGCATAGCCCAGATTCTTGGGGACGATCAGGGCAGCTACGGTCATTCCTGCGATCAGATCTCCACGCAGCCACCGCCGGTCGTACGACCGAAGCCACCCGAGGATGGGTACCAGCCTTGGGCCCAACCGGCCTGAACCCGTACCGTCAGTGCGTTCTCTCAGCTCCTCACTCACGGCCGTGCCCCCTTTTTGTCGCAAGGACCAGGCAGCCATCGTCGGCCATCTTCACCCGCCACTGCAATGAACTGCATCGACAGCTTCCTCGCGATTTGAAGACGATGATGTCACCGCATCGCGTTGGGCGTGACCAACTCGACGCGTCGGGGTGATCAGCATTTCAGTGGGCTAACACATTCATGATCGACGTGTCGACCACGACCACAAACGTCGCCGCAGCGTGGCTAGCGGTCGGTTCATGCGCGATTCCTCGGTGGCGCGCGATGCTCGTCCTCGGTCATTGAAGCTTCGCATTCAATCTCGGACCTGGGATCGCCGGGTGATTCTCCTCGATCGCTTCGGCTGCGCATTTTTGCCGCTAACGTGCACACATCAGTCACCCGCAACGGGTGTGATTACCAACGCCCGGTGCCACATACCGTTCATCTGCAGTCGAGTCAGACCCAACAGAATTGAGGCAAGACACCAATGGCAAGCACCCAAACTGTCAGCCCCTTGGCCCACGGCATCGCCGTCTTTGCCGGCGTCGTGATGATCATCGGCGGGGCTTTCCAGGCCCTCGAGGGCCTCTCGGGCATCGTGCACGACAAGTACCTCGTCGTCGCACCCTCTACGATTTACGCTTTTGACGTCACCGTCTGGGGCGTGATCCACCTTCTCGTCGGCCTAGCGTTGCTGGCGATCGGCATCGCCCTGCTACGGGGCCAGACATGGGCCCGCATCGCAGGCATAATCGTCGCCGCGGTCGCGGCCATCCTCAACTTTGTCTGGCTGCCGTACGCGCCGTTGTGGGCAATTATGGTTATCGTCGTCGACATCCTCATCATCTGGGCGCTCGTGTCCTACCTGCGTCAACCCGTGCCTACGGCGCCGCAGGACAGCCGAGACACGGTGTCCTAACGCTCCCGCAGCGATAGCCCTGAGCCGGCTCACGATTCGTGTTGTGTTGCGTTCTGAGTAGACACAGCAGCGATCTTCCTCGGCAGCATCACAGCAGCAATGAGGCCCATCAGGCCGACCACCGCAAGAGCCGCCATCGCGAGTCCGTAGGCGCGCTCAGGTGTAGCGGTGATGCCAGCAACAAGGATGGTGCCGGCGATAGCGGTTCCGAGGCTGGAGCCGAGGTTGGACACGCTCCGGGACAGGCCGGAGATCTCACCCTGCAGGTGGTCCGGGAAACTCGACTGCACGACATTGACCGATGGCGTAAGCATCAGGCCGAGACCTAGGCCTATGAGGAGCAGACCTGGGGCGAATGCCCAGGCGGTCGGGGAAACTCTCACTATCAAGAGCAGGACAGCAACGCCAGCGATCGTGAGAACGAATCCGGCGAGGATGAGGGTCCGCTGTGCATACCGCCTAGCGAGACGCTCCGCGGCGAGCGAGGAGGCCAGTAACCCCACCGTTGCGGCGGTGAAGATGACGCCGGTCTGGATCGCGTCGTAGCCGCGAACCACCTGCAGGTAGGCCGAGACCACAAATGATGTGCCCAGGAGCAGTACCCACTGGGTGTTCTGGGTCACGAGACCGAGATTAGAGGTTCGGTTGTGGAAGAGACTCGTCGACAGCAGGGGTTCCTTGCCCGCCCGCTCCTTTGCGCGCACCGATATGAAGAACAGCGCAAGAACAAGGACACCGGCGAGGATCAAGATCAGCATCAGCCAGAGGTTGTTGTCTGCTGCCAGGATGCCCGTGACGACGAGCACGAGACCGACGGCTGAGAGGACGGCGCCCGTGGTGTCGAACGGTCGGGTCGGGTCGGGTGGCACTGGGTCGATGATCTTTCGACTCAACAAAACGATCACAGCAATGACCAGGGCTTGGAAGATGAAGGCTGCCCGCCAGCTGATGGCCGAGGTGATAAGACCACCGATCAGCGGACCGGCTGCGGCGCCGATGCCTCCCAGCGCGCTGATCACCCCAAACGCACGAGCCCGGGACGTCAGCTCGGTGAACAGCAGCGTGGTGAGGATGTAGACCGGCGGGATGAGCATCGCCGTGCCAACCCCCTCCAGAATGGAGTTGCCGATGATCAGCACTCCCAAACCGGGCGAGAGAGCGCTCAGCACCGCACCGATGCCGTAGACGATCAGTCCAAGCATGAAGAGCCGCTTGCGGCCATAGCGGTCAGTCAGCTTGCCCCCCGGGATCATCAATGCCGCCATCACTAGCAGGAAGATCGTGATTGCGATCTGAATGCCCTGAACAGTGGTGTCCAGGTCCTCACTCATGTCGGTGATCATCACGTTCATGTTCGAGCCGGCAAAGCTACAGATGAACTGAGCGAGCGCCAGGGGTGCGAGCACAGCTCGCAAGTTGTGGGACTGATTTTTTGTCGAGGAACTTTGGGCCACTATTTCCCACCTGCTTTGGTCTGCTGCTGACATGTGCCGATCGGGCAACTGACTGTAGCCCGAAAGAGTGGTGGGGGTGCTCGCCGGTATAGACAATGAAAAGCAGTAACGAGGTCGTCCGTGTGGACGTATCCAGAGACTCACCCGGCGCGTCTGCCCGTGCCGGAAAGCAGAGCCCCGTCACGGTCGGCAATCGCCGGTGGCCAGGTCGCTGCAGCAGCCGCTGGTGAAATCCGGATGCCGACTCTATGCAGGCAGCCTCAGCTTGGCGAGAACCGCTCGACCACATGATGAGGGTCTATCGCCCACCAGCAATACCCCTGGTCAAAAGGCACTTTGCGACGGTCAACTGCTGAGCCAGCTCGGACCTCTCCGGCCTAGGAGTTCGTCAGCGCGCGCAGCTGACGCGCATTGGTCACCGCGTGCCCGTATCCGTCGTTGTTGAAGTAGACGACGACGCTGTGGTGTTGTCGCTGCCACTCGCGGATGCGGTCGGCCCACCAATGCAGATCGGCTTCGCCGTACGAGCCGGCGTAGAGGTGATCATGATCAGGGCCGTGGAGCCGCGCGTAGACCGTTGTCGAGGTGGCTCGCAGCACACAAGGCAGGCCGGCGCCACTCATCACCACGTAGGTTGCCTGGTGGCGGCTCAACAGGTCGAAGACGGGATCGACAGCCCAGCTGTGGTGGCGGAGCTCGACAGCGACACGCATCCACTCCGGCAGGCCACGCAGGAAGTAGTCGAGCCGGTCGTCATCACGTTCCTGATCGGGTGGCAGCTGGACCAGCAACACTCCGCGTCGCTCCCCCAGTTCGTGCCAACAGTCCACCAGCCGAGGGGTCCAGGTCTCAGGTCCGTACAGACGCCGGCCGTGGCTGAGACCGCGGGGCGCCTTCACACTCATCCGGAATCCTGACGGCAGCCGATGGCTCCATCCTCGAAACGTCTGCTGCCGCGGCCACCGGTAGAAGCTCGCGTTCAGCTCGACGGTGTCGAACTCCTCGGTGTACCGGCGGAGCCGGTGGGTGGGTGCAAGCGAGGGCCCGTACAAGACGCTGTCCCAATGGTCGTAGCTCCATCCGGACGTCCCGATCCGGATGTCACTCATGCCTCCCCCATCGCCGGCCCCCCAATGCAGCACCCGCGATCTCAGATTCCCACCGTGCGGGAGATGAAACTGAAGGGTAACCTGCCCTGCTGACGCCTAGATCTGATCGCAGACACTCGAAGACTGGAGCCCGAAGGTGAGATTTCACGATCGCGCGGCCGCTCTCCTAGCAGTCGCGGTTGGGTTGTGCTTGGCCTTGGGCGCGTGCGCCACATCACCTGCGGGTGAGGCGACCGCCCCATCATCTGCGGCCATCAGCAGCGCCCCGGCGTCCGGCTCATCGGTCGCTACGCCGGCGGCGCTCACGATCAACATCAGGATCGCCAACGGCAAGGTCGATCCCAATGGGAAAAAGATCGACGCTTCAGTCGGTCAGGAGGTGATCTTGCAGGTGACCAGCGACATGGACGATGAGATACACGCACACACTGGCGGCGCTGGTTACGAAATGGAGGTGAAGGCGAACGAACCAACCACTGGAACCTTCACCTTGCCGAGTCCAGGCAGTTTTGAGGTGGAGTCGCATCACCTGGAGAAGATCATTGTGATCTTGAATGTCCGTTAGGTTTCGGCAGAAGCTCGTTGCCGCGGCGTTCCTGGCGGGCGTGCTTGTGCTCTGGCTGATCTTCAGCGGACGCGCGGGATCCCCGATCAGTGGAGGAGCCGAAGCGAAACCGGCGTCTACCACGTCGTCAACGCTCACCATCAACATCACCATTGCCGACGGGAACGTTGACCCAAGCGGAGAGCAGATCCAAGCCTCGGTCGGTCAAGGGGTGATCTTGAACGTGAAGAGCGATATCGATGAGGAGTTGCACGCCCACGTGGGCCTCGACGGCTATGTGCTCAGGGTTTGGGGCGGCCAAACGACGACAGCTGGGTTCAGGCTGCGTGGGCCAGGCAGTTTCGTTGTGGAGTCGCATCGCCTTCGCAAGACGATTGTGATCTTGAACGTGCGTTAGATCTGACCGGACACAACTGGAAGAGTCGGCGGATCGTCATCACTCGTCAAACATGTAACTGTGCTGTTACGCTTCCGGTCATGGACGTGTTCGCGGTGGTGGCCGATCCGGCCCGCCGGGAGATCCTGTCCGCTCTAGCGCGCGGCGATCTCAGCGCCGGCCAGGTTGCAGCGCGCTTTCCCATCTCCCGGCCGGCCGTCAGCCGCCACCTCCGGGTCCTCCGGGAGGCCGGCTTGGTCCGCGACGAACTCGTCGGGCGGCGCCGGGTCTACCGCCTCGACGTGGACGGGCTGGCTGCGGTCACGGATTGGCTGACCACCCTGACCAGCAGTCCTGCTTCCCAGTCCGGTGATTGGTCAGGTCGACTCGATGCGTTGGAGACCGAAGTACGCCGTACCCGTCGCGAACGACGCACCACGTCACGACAAACACAAAAGGAGACCGCATGACCCCCACCCCGACCGGTCAGGTGATTCCCACAGCAACCGGCCGAGATCTTGTGCTCGAGCGCGTACTGCCAGGGTCCATCGATGACGCCTGGGCAAGCATCACTGAATCGGATCGGCTCGCCCGCTGGTTCTGCACCTGGACCGGCGAACCACGAGTCGGAGCCACCCTGGAACTGACGCTGGTCGCCGAGGAGGGCGATGCCACCTTCCAGGCGGAGATCCTTGCCTGCGAGCCGCCGACCCACCTGGCCGTGAGCACCGGTGCCTGGCTGCTTGAGTCAACCCTGACCCCGATCGACTCGAACCACACCCGTCTGCGCTTCGTGCACCACCTCGACGAAGAGGCCAAGTCCGAGGAGGTCGGCCCCGGCTGGGAGTACTACCTCGACGCGCTCGCCGCTGCCATGGACGGCAATCCCATGCCGGACTTCAACGACTACTGGCCGAGCCTGTCCTCCGCGTACGCCGATCGGCCTACGCAGCCCGCAACCTAGGCGTTCTTGCCGCGGGCCGCAACCCGCCATTGGTCCACGACCGCTCCGCCAGCAGTGACCAGGAGTACATCGGCGAGGTTGACTGCAGCGCAGACATGGTTAGGTGCGACCCGAACGAGCGACCCAAGCTCTGGCAGCGCCGCGCCTTCGGGGAAGCTGACCGTGGCATGGTGCTCGGACAGGGCGCCGATCCGGGCACGCGGATGATCAGGCAATCGGCCAAACCCGGTGGCCCAGGCAGGTCGATCGGCGCCCAGCACCTTGCTCCCGGCATCGAAAATGAGGTCGCGGCCGTGCCGGCTGACGACTGTGGCGGCTGCAGTCAGGGCGACGGCGTCCCAGTCGGCTGCCCCGAGCTCGACCTGTTGGGCGTCGTTGAAGACGTACACACCGGGTCGCATCTCGTTTAGCGCTCCCTGAGTCAGCAGCGCCGCAGTCGGTGTCGATCCACCGCTGCATAGACCCGCGCCTACGCCCGCCTGGCGCAGCGCCGCGTCGGCCTCCTGCAGGGCACGCGCCTCATCCACTGCCGCCTGCTTCCTTCCGCTGGGGTCGTAGCCGTGCCCCGGAAAGGTGAAAACGCCAGCCACGCGCAGCCCGTGGCGCTGCGCTGTCGCCGCGAGTTGGCCCGCGCGCTCGGGTGCGACGCCGCTGCGATGGTGGCCGCTGTCGACTTCGACGACGACTTCCGCCTCGGTTCCGGCAAGCGCGCGCGCCATGACTTCTACGCCGCCTCTGGAGTCGACACCAACCCGCAACGCGACCCGCTCCGCCAGCGCGCGCAACCTGGCAGCACGCGCGCCCGCAGCCCACACCGGGTAGGCGATGAACAGGTCATTGCAGCCTGCTGCTGCGAAAACCTCCGCCTCACCCACAGTCGCAACGGTCAGGCCGATCGCGCCAAGCGCCAGCTGACGGCGGGCGATCTCGAAGCACTTGTGGGTCTTGGCGTGCGGGCGGAGAACGACGCCGTGGCCACGAGCGTGATCAGCCATCGCCACCAGGTTCTGCTCCAGCACATCGCGGTCCACCATCAAACACGGAGTCTGAGTGTCGGCAGGCAACCGCGGCCAAAGAACCATCGCGACATTGTGCCTGACTCACCCGCCGGCCCGCCCATTGCACCTCCAGAGCGCTCGATCGAGAATGGTCGGACACCGGCGATTCCGAGACAACGGACGTGGCGGAGGGCTGTGAGAGCGGAGATCACCTTCAACGGCGACGGCACGGCGGCCTCCCGCTATGTCGGCTGGGCGCCCGTGCCGGCCCAAGTCCGGCTGTCGGATCCAACCGATGCCAGCAGTCCGGTGACCGTGCGCCTGCAAAATCAGAGCATCACTCAGGGCGGGCAAGTCGTCTTCTTCTCCGCCATTCCGGGCACCGCCCAGGACGATCTCGCCGTGACCCTGCCGCTTGCAGGCACGCCGGTGCAGTTCTTTCTCGCCGGCCGGTTCCAGCGGCCCAGCATTGCCGATCGCGACGTGAACGTACAGATCGTCAACTCCGCGAACAACCAGGCCATCGGCACCGCGTCCTTGATGGTGCGGGTCCGCAAGAACGCCAACACGCTTAGCACGGCCGAGCGCAATCGCCTGCTCGCGGCTTTCGCGACTCTGAACAACGCAGGGATGGGCCGCTTCGCGGATTTTCGCAACGTGCACAGCAGTGCCGGGGATCCGGAGGCGCACCAGAACGCCGGTTTCCCTCCGTGGCATCGGGCCTACCTGCTGGATCTGGAGCGGGAGCTGCAGCGTATCGACCCGAGCGTCGCTCTCCCCTACTGGCGTTTCGACGAGCCGGCACCCAATCTTTTCACCCGAGACTTCATGGGCGTTGCCGACGTCAGCACCGGCAGAGTTCTCTTCAGTGCCACCAACCCGCTTCAGTTCTGGACGACCGATGGGGTGATCGGTATCGTCCGCCGACCCCGGTTCAACACGCAGACGCAACAGGCGACCTCTCTGTTGGGGCCGGTACTCACCGAACTGGAGACATTCCAGCTGGGGCTTACCGCAACCAGTACGCCGGTGCATCGCTACAGCCGATTCCGCCGTTACGAAGGCAACCCGCACGGGGCTGCCCACGTAAGCTTCACCGGTTCCATCTCGCAGATTCCCACCGCGGCCAAGGACCCGCTGTTCTTTCTGCTGCACGCCAACGTGGACCGGCTTTGGGCGAAATGGCAGTGGCTCAACCGGCGATTCGATGTCAACGAGGCCAGCTCGTACGAGCCACTAGGCGCCGCCGGAAGCCCAGGGACCACCCGGATTGGGCACAACTCGGACGATACGATGTGGCCCTGGAACGAGATAACGAGCGCGCCGCGGCCGTCGACCGCTCCTGGCGGAACGATGGCCCCATCGCCGCTCACTGCCGCTCCCGGACTCCGCCCCACGGTGCGATCGATGATCGACTACCAGGGGGTGCTCGCAGCGGCCAGCCGTTTAGGGTTCGACTACGACGACGTGCCGTTCGAGTTTCCCTCCAACTGACAAGGTTAGGAAGAGATGGGCGTCTCAGAGTATCGCCGACAAATGGAGGCGGAGGCCGAGGCAGCTGCCCGGAGCGAGCCGGCATTCAAGAGGGCGCTGAGGAAGGCCGGTCCAGCCGGGCGAGCGGGCGGCGGGGCATCCCCGACCACTACCGCGACGGAAGGCGACGACCTGTCCATCGCGCTGGGAGTGCTTGTGGACTCCGACGCCCCCAGCGAGCAGTTCACCGCCGCGCTGCAGGCCATGAGCCTCGAGGTCGACGATCACTCGGAGCTCATGGATACCCTGCTCGAATACCTAGGCGACGCCGCCAAGCCGGCCGACCGGCGCCTCGCCGTATTGAACCTGCTGCAGGAAATCAGCTTTCGCATGGTGGGGTTCCCAGCCAAACGCCCGGAGTACCTGGCGGTGCTGCGATCGATCATCGAGGACCCCGACTCCCAGCTGAGGCGAGTGGCAATCGGCATCCTCGCCCGCGAGAAGGACGACTATGTCCAGCGCCGGCTGGTTGATGGGCTTGAGGGCAAATCCAAGCCGCTTGTTCCGACGGCCAAGGCCATCCAGTTCCTCGCCTACGACGTCCACTCCGAGTACTTCCCGCTAGCCAAGCGGATCGTTGCGGACCCTCCGAACAAAGGGGCGAAGGTTGAGGCGCTGCGCCTGCTGGCCGCTGACCCGTCGGCGAAGGATCTGCTGGTCAGAATCCTGGCAGGTCGCAACGAGAAGCCCGAGGTCAAGATGGCGGCCGCGGTCGCACTGCAGTCGCTCGATCCTGGGGAGTTTGAGCGACAAGCCAGGCGGATCGTGCTCGACGACGACGAGGACGATCAGCTACGGGCGCTGGCGCTCAATGCCCTCACCTACTTCGGCAACCCAGCCGTGCGCGCCGAGGACGACGAGCTGGCACGCAGAGTCGAAGGTCTGAATTCCCAGTCGCGATCCCGCTCGATGAAGAAGGCGGCCGCTGACTACCTGGCTAAGCGCGGCGGATAGCAGCACCTGATGGCCGCCAGCAAGAGCACCGACGCCGGCCGGCTCGACCACGAGACCAGCGAGGAAGAATTCGCCGCGCTCATAGACCGCGCCAGGCGCGAGTTGGACAGGCAACTGCTCCTGGAACTCCTGCCCGAACGGATCCCCGTGTACGAGGGCCGGTCAACGAACACGGTCACCCGCATGCGCGGGTACCTGCTTGCGGCGTTCGAGGAGGCCGGGCTGCCCGAAGGAGCGCTGCCCTACGTTCTTGAGGAGCTCGAAAGCGGACGGAATGCTTATCTTGTTGCCGCCGCTGCGAGGGCTCTTCGAGGCCGGAAATCACGCAGCTCCGACGCCGTACCGTTCCTGCTGAAGGCAATAGCGAACATCACCTACGCGGACGACGCGGTGTCGTTTGACAGCTACCGGCCCAGCTGGCCGCTATCCGGACACACCACGGCATTGCAGGAGATTTGCGCGACCGTCGCCTGTCTCGGAAGCGAGGCGACGGTCGCCCTGCCGGCACTGCGAAGCCTGCTCGAGCAACCGGGAGTGCTGTCGGACGCGGCCCGCATCAAGCTGGAATCGGCGGTCTCAGAGCTCTCGGCTGGTGGATCGTGGCGCGCCGTCCCGAAGCCTTCCACTTGCTGCGCACACGCCCCGGAAAACGCCCGCCCTGTCATTCACGACATCCGACCTCAAACCGACGCGCTCGCCGACGTCGGGCTGGAAGACCAGGACGGCGCTCGGGTGACATTCGGGGAGTTCTTCACCGGCAAGCCCTCGGTAGTCGCGTTCTTCTACACGCGCTGCGATAACCCCAACAAGTGCTCCCTCACGATCACCAAGCTGGGACGGCTCCAAGGGCGGCTTGCAGACGTCGGCCTGGACGGCCGGATCCGGACTGCTGCGATCACCTACGACCCTGAGTTCGACCTCCCAGCCCGGTTGAGGGCCTACGGCGAGAATCGAGGGGTCGTCTTCAGTCCCTCCGACCGCCTTTTCCGAACCCGGGGAGAGCTGGCGGCACTGGAGGGCTACTTCGAGCTCGGTGTCAGCTTCGGCGGGACCCTGGTCAACCGGCACCGGATCGAGCTGTTCCTGCTGGACCAGCGGTGCCGGGTGGCCGTGGCTTTTACTCGGCTGCAGTGGGACGTCGAGGACGTGCTCGCTCAGGCGACAAGGCTTGCCGAACAGGCATGACTCCATGCGACGGGTTCGAAATTTACTGGTTCTGATGAGCTGAGCGCGACGTTAGCCGTCTTCGTCCTTGTGGCTGACGATGTTGACGACATTGCCGTCTGGCGCACGGACTAAGAACCTACGCACTCCCCACGGCTCCGTGGTCAGCGGATGAACGATCTCGAAGCCACGTCGCTGCGCCTCCTCATACGCCGCCTCGACCTCGTCGCCCACATGAACAGAAATCACAGAGTCGACCGGTGACGTTGCATCACGAGTAACCAACTGGACGACCGCGCGGCCGTCTGGAGACTGAAGGTTGACGACCCAGCCCAGGTTGAATCCTTCAACGCTGAGACCGAGAAAGCCCACGTAGAAGTCGCGAGCTTGAGCTTGATCAGCGACCGAGAGGTTCGCCGTGATGCCAGTCGGGTTCATCGAGTCACTCCTCAGCCAACGTGATCACGAGGTCGGCTCGTGACGCGCTTTCCGCGATCAGAACTGCATTGTCCTGGTCGGTGGTACGAGCCCAGCCAGGTCGGATCCGAGCTTGTCGACAAGGACTCATGCGGCTGACATATCGCCATGAGCTGCACGGAATGAGCCACGAGGAAGCTGATGCGCACGAAGCCCAGCGCCGGGTGCCGGTGCTGGTGGTGCACTCTGCGTCGCTGGCCGAGCTTGCCTCCGCAGAGCAGGAGCTGGATCCGCTCAGTCTCGCGCGCGGTACTTGATCAAGTGACATGTCTAATCGCCGTCATACCGCAACAGCACTCTCGATCCCGATCGCGGACTAGGGGTTGGACGAGTCGCCACTGTCGGCGTGAGGAGGACTGTGACATGTGCATCCGTGACCTTCGACTCTTCAGTACTGTTCAGTGACCGTATCGGATAGGTATGTGACGACGCGGGACGTTACGCCAGCGGAGATGACGACCGGGGACGGGCCGGCAATCGAGCGTGCCAGTTCCGCTGACTTGGCGTTTCTGGCGATGGATACCGGCCAGGCTCCGCAGCAGTTCGCGGTCATCTTGATCTTGGAACGGCCCGGCGATTTCAGCCTGTCTCACCTGCGGCAGTTGACCGCACACCGCATCGTTGCTCTTCCGCGCTTGCGTCAGAAGTTGATCAAGGTGCCGCCGGGCTGCGGACGGCCAGTGTGGGTGGACGATGGAGACTTCCATATTGATCATCATGTTCAGGCGGTGTCCTGCCGATCGCCAGGAGATCAGCGGGCGCTGCTGGAGACTGCGCTCTCAGTGATCATGACTCCGTTGCCGCGCGAGGCTCCGCTCTGGTCGGTCGCTCTGATCCCTGATCTTGCCGATGGCGGAGCCGCGGTGGTGGTCGTGTTGCACCACGCCCTCGCAGACGGACTTGGCGGGCTCAACGTACTCGCGGCACTCCTCGACCCGGGACTGCCATCCGCCCACGTGCCCTTCCCACGGGCTTCGCCGACACGAACGAGTCTCGCTCGAGATGCGATGCGGACGCGGCTCCAGGGCTTACGCCGGGTGGCCGGTTCCTGGCGATCGCTGCGCCGAGCAATGTTCGCCGGCGGCGGCTTTCACCCAACTCGCGCCTTACCTTGCTCGCTCGTGCAACGGACGGGGCCGCGTCGCATGATGGCAGTCGTCACGGTGGATCGCGCTGCGCTGAGAGCAGCAGCACATCGCTATGGGGCTACGACGAATGATGCGATCCTCGTCGCCGTGGGTGGCGCGCTGCATCAGTATTTGCTCAGCAGAGGAGAGTCAATCGACCCCATAGCCATCACCGTGCCGGTCTCCGCCCGCCGACCAGGCGGCGGGTCGGCAGTGGGAAATCTCGTGAGCCCGATGCTCGTCAATATCCCGACCAGCGGGGACCTGGCTGAACGCCTCGCGCAAGTTGAGGCGGCAGTGCAAGCCCACAGAGCGGCAGCGACCGGTCCGCCGCCCATCGCCATTCTCGGTGGGTTGTTCCGGCTGCTCGCAAGACTCGGCGGCTACCGCTTCTACATGAACCACCAGCACCGATTCCACACGCTCGTGACACATGTCCGCGGTCCCGTGGATCCGGTAACCCTCGGCGGGCACCAAGTCGATGCAGCTATCCCGATAGGGGTGGGTGAGGGCGGAAACATGACTGCATACTTCGAGGTCCTGTCGTACGCCGGCGTGCTCACCATTGCGATGATCGTCGACCCGGATCACGGTCCAGATTTGGATGACTTGGCGCGCCGGTTGCAAAGCGAGCTCGACTCGATCATCGCGTCGTTCTAGCCGAAGGCGGCAACCTGAGATGGCGAGAGTGAGCGGCGAAATCCTGATCGAGCGACCGGTCGAGGAGGTCTTCGACTTTTGTCGCCGACCAACGCAATGAACCGATCTACAACCCACGAATGCTGCAGTCGGAGAAGATCACGAACGGGCCGATCGCGGTCGGCACGCGATTCCGAGCGACGGCAAGATCAGGTCGGCGAACGGTCGCCGCCCGTGGCCATGGCGAGCCAGCAGCT
>DASVEX010000043.1:0-9680 GCA_036380335.1 Propionibacteriaceae bacterium
GCGGTGACCGAAGCGGGAAGGATGTAACGGGAAGGCTGCCAGGACCAGTTGTGGATCAGATGCAGCGTACGGCCGTCGGCGGTTCGGCACGCGACGTGTGACTGGGTCGCTCGTAGGGCAGCACGCCAGGGGTCGACTGGCAAACTCTCGGCTGCTACCCATCGAGCCAGAGCACCAGACAGGGTGCGGTCCGCAAAACACCCCAGGACGGTGAGCTGTCCCTTGCCGTACCGGTGGGTCGTCACGGCTGCATAGTCAGCCAGGAACGGGTGGTCGTATCCGGCGATCACCTCGGCGCCTTCGGGGATGAGGCAGTCCGCGTACCACTGGGCGTGGCCGCCCAAGCCGGTCACCTCTACCGGCTGCAGCAGGCTCGTCGACTCCTCGTAACGCACGCCGGCGGCATCCCGCAGAGCGCCGGGCATGACATCGGCGCGAACAATGCCTTCCTCGTCGGCCATACCGCTCCGCGGCGTCCACACCAGGTGCCCGCCGGCCTCCACGTACTGGCGAAGGAAGGCGAGGTCGGCGTCGCTGATGACGTACAAGGAGATACCGATGAGTATCGGCCAACGGGTGACGAGCCTCGCCGGGTCACCGCCGCTGGCCTTTCGCAGCTGGGCGGGGGAGAGGATGTCGCTCGCCAGACCCGCGTCAAACAGGCCGCGGTAAACCGTCGCCAGGCTCTTCTCGTACGCCAGCTTGTCGCCCCCAGTGTCGCGCGTGGTCTCGCTTCCACCATGGAACGGCGGCTGGGCTTCAACCCCCCACCGGGACTCGGCGGACACGATCAGCCCGACCTGGCTGAGGGGTTCCAGTCCGGCGAGGATGTCGCGGTGTTCAGCGAGCTCGTGTCCTACTGCGCTGAGCTCCCGATAGGTACGGCCCGGCTGCAGGTTGTGACCGAGGATGCCCTCCCACCACGTCTCGGCTCCGAAGCGGTTGGTGTGCCAGTGCCAGTACTCGATGAGCCGGGCACCGCGGGCGAGCAGCAGATACACCACCTGGCGCAGCTGACCGGGCCATGGGACGAGCTCATCGGCGGACGAGCCGATCGTGGTGGCGTTCGTCTCGGTTACCAGGAATGGAGCCTGCTTCATGCCGCGGGCGATGTCAACGAGCAGCTCGACGTACGCCGGCCCCGACCAACCGATCCAGATCGGCGCGCCCTGCGGGTCGAGCTCGTCTGCGCTGGGCAGCTCCAGCCCGGACTGGGAGGCGTAGTAGACGTTGGCGCCGATGACGTCGAGCGGTTCGCCGATCACGGTGACGTCTTGGCCCGGTTGGTTGGCGGCAATGCAGGTGGTGATCAGGTGATGCTTCGGGACCAGCGACCGCACCAGGTCGGCCTGCCAGCGGATCATCTCGTGAGTGATCTTGGCCTGGTATCGGCGCCAGGCCAGATCGTAGGAGGGGGTCGAGTTTCCCTCCGGTACCCAGAGCTCGTTCCAGCTGGCGAGCCGGTGCGACCAGTAAGTCAACCCCCAGCGCTCGTTGAGGGCATCGACGCTGCCGTACCTGTCCTGACACCAACGGACGAAGCCAGCGAAGACGTCCGGGTTGTAGATCAAAGACAACCCGGGCTCGTTGTCCACCTGCCAGCCCACCACAGCGGGGTGCTCGGCGTACCGCTCCACGATTTTCCGGATGATCCGCTCCGCGAGTTCCCGAAACCTCGGATGTGCGTAGTTGACGTCCTGTCGCATTCCGTACGGCTTGGGGGTCCCGGTTGCCACGTGCAGCGCGGTCTCCGGATAGGCGGTGCGCAGCCACGGCGGGACGGCGTACGTCGGGGTTCCGATGATCACGTCGATACCACGGGCCTGGGCCCCGTCCAAGATCGGCTGCAGCCAGTCGAGGTGAAACTCGCCTTCCCGCGGCTCCCAGGTCGACCACACCGACTCTCCGACCCGGATCACGTTGAACCCGCCCGACGCCATCAGATCGAGGTCTTCGTCCAGCCGGGGTTGCAGGTGATATTCGGCGTAGTAGGCCGCACCGAAGCCGATCTTGTCGTCCCAGATCATTGCTCAGCTGCCGAGACGCGGATCGACGTGGATTTTCGGGCCGGGGCCTGCGCCTTGGGGACGTTCGCCGGCGAGCACGGCACCGACCTGTTGGAGGCCGACGGTGGCGGCGACGAGCGGTCGTGGATCGACGGCACCACTGGCATAGGACGCAATGGTGTCGTCGAGGCCGGGAGACGCGGACAGGATTCCGATGGCAGTGACGTCCTTCAGCGCCAACGTTCGGGTGTCGATCATGCTCGGCCTGCCGGCAAGACCGATGTAGACGACGCGTCCGGCCGGCTCAACCAGCTCAAGGGCCAGCGCCGGCAAGTGCGCGGCGTTGGAAGCGTCAATAACCGCATCGAAGGGCAGGTCCGGGAGGGTGTCCTCGGTCCAGGCGTGCGTGAAACCTAGGGACTCAGCGAATGCCAAAGATTCCTGACTGCGACCCAGCACGTGCACCTCCGCGCCAGCGGCGCGGGCGAACATCGCAGCTAGGAGCCCGATTGTCCCCGGTCCGAGCACCAGGGCTCGGTCTCCGGGGGCCAAGGCGGCGGCCTGCGCCGCGCGTAAGGAGTTGCCGCCCGGCTCCACCAGGGCGCCGAGGACGGGGTCCAGCGTGTCGGGCAGCGCGTGCAGCGACCGAGCGAAGACGGCAATCTGCTCGGCCAGCGCACCCGGTCGCCCGTCGCGGACCCCGACTTCATCACGGTGGTCGCACATGTGCTGATGCCCCCGCTGGCACCGGCGGCAGGTGCCATCGCCCACCATCACGTCGCCCATGACGCGGCGGCCGATCCACGTGGCGTCCACGCCCTCGCCGATGGAGGTGACCGTGCCCATCCACTCATGACCGAGGCGCATCGGATAGGACGCATGCCCGGAGTGGAGATAGGCCATCTCGCCGGTGAAGAACTCGACGTCGGTGCCGCAGATTCCAACCCGTTCGACGTCGACGACGACCTCCCCAAGGCCGGCTACCGGTGCCGGCAGGTCCTGCACCGAACCCTCTTCCGGCGCAGTCAAGACGTACGCGCGCATGGTCCGGGCGCTCATCGGGGCGCGAGTATGTCGGTGTTTGCGTGCATCAGCCACATGATGTTCATACCTAGACCATCATTTCGATAATTGGAAGGCAGGTGCCCATGCTTGCCCAAGGCGCATCGAACGGACCACATGACCCCGGGCACCCGAGCCAAAGGAGGAATCCATGAGCAGCAACGTGTACGGGCTGTCTGAGATCGTCGGCACGTCCCACGAGGGGGTCGACGACGCCATCCGCGTGGGAGTACGGCGCGCGGCCAGCACGCTTCGCGGTCTTGATTGGTTCGAGGTCACCAACATCCGCGGGCATCTCGTCGATGGCGAGATCGAGCACTTCCAGGTGACGCTGAAAATCGGGTTCCGGATGGAGGATCACAAGCCGGCCTAGTCAGCAGGCTTCGCCAGCTCAACCAGGGCTGGAACGACGTCGCTGGGGGACGGCATTGCGGCGATCTCATCTCGCATTCGTCCAGCGGCCTGGCGCTCAGGCGAGTCGCCGAGGAGCGCCTGCACCGCTGCTCCGATCGCGCCAGGTTGCTGGGCGTCGTTCGGCAGTGCCCGGCCGATTCCTCCGGCCGCCAAGATCTCGGCGTTGATGAATTGATCAGCTCCTTGTGGCAGCACAAGTTGCGGCAGTCCTGCCTCGAGCGCGCCCAGCACCGTGCCGGTGCCACCGTGGTGCACGATGACGTCGACGAGCGGCAGCACCGCAGATTGGGCCACGAACCGCTCGACACGCACGTTCTCCGGCACCTCGCCAAGCGCAGCCGGCTCGCCGTCCGGCCCAACGGTCGCCAGGATGTCCAGACCAAGCGGCGCGATCTCAGCAATCGCACGACTGAGTACCTCGACTGCTCCGAACGACACCGTTCCGAGCGTGAGATAGACCAGGGGCCGCGTACGTTGCTGGCTGAGCCATGCGGGTACCTCGGCCCTGGATTCGTTGTAGGCGACCGACCGAATCGGAATCGACGGAGCTCCTGTGCCGTCCGGGCCCTGCAGCGGCGGCGGCGCCGGATTGATCAACGCCGCGGCAAGCAGGCCGTTCGCCTCAGGCGGGATGCGGTCCCGTTGCAGCCACAGATCACGCTGATAACCAACGGTGGCTGGATGCAGCACGGCGTAGACAGCACTCGTCAACGCGATCGCGTACGTGGCCGCCGGAATCCCCAAGACACTCGCCGCGACGCCGGCGCCGGTATTCATTCCTTCGAAGATCACGAGGTCTGGGCGCATCCGCTCACATTGTTCGATCATGGTCGGAGCGACCTGCTCGGCAGTCACGTCGGCGAACATCGCCATGCTGAATTCCACGCCGTGCAGTTCGGGATGCCGTCGCTTGGCCTCCTGGATCGCCCATTCGAGCTCGAGGTTTGTCGGGTATCCAGGGACCGTCGGTAGCGGCAGCCTGTCGAGAAATGGTTTCCCGGTGGCAATGACTACCTCATGACCGGCATCGGCGCAGGCGAGCGCAAGCGGCATCATCGGGTACACGTGCCCGTACGCGCCGAGCGAGGCGAACATGATCTTCACGGAGACATGCTCTCAGATGAGCATGCGAGATCATGAGCGTTATGCCGACGTTGCCGCTGACCCCTGATGAACTGCTGACCACGACTCGGTCGGTTCGTAAGCGACTCGACCTCACGCGTGACGTGCCAATTGATCTTGTACGCGAATGTCTCGAAGTGGCGCTGCAAGCGCCATCGGGATCCAACCGGCAAGGCTGGCATTGGATGGTGATCACCGGCGAGAACAGCCGGCGGGTGATCGGCAACTATTATCGCCAGGCCGTGGCGTCTTACCTCAAGTCATCGGGCTCTGCCGCGGCGCTGTTCTCTGATGATCAAGAGCGCAGCGCGGTGCAGCGCCGGATTGGAGAGAGCGTGGCCTATCTCGGTGAGCACATGGGTGACGTGCCGGTCCTGGTCATTCCCTGCATCCGTGCGCCCCGGCTGAGTGCTGGTAGCCAGGCTGGCCTGTGGGGTTCACTGCTGCCGGCGGCGTGGAGTTACATGCTTGCCGCTCGCGCGCGTGGACTGGGCACTGCCTGGACGACACTGCATCTGCGCTACGAGGAGGAAATCTCCGAGCTTCTCGGCGTTCCGGCCGACATCCGGCAAGGCGCCCTCATCCCCACCGCCTACTACACCGGCGACACCTTCCGGCCAGCGCCGCGTCAGCCGCTTGACGACATGCTCCACCTCAATAGCTGGTGACGACACCGACAAGTCGGTGATCAAGACGCGGTGATCATCAACTAGCACGCAACGCCAGGAGCTTCTCGGCAATCGTCTCCAGATCCAGATTGTTGATTTCGCGCACCGTCTCTACGGCAGCGCGGGGCCAGCGGTCCATGCCGTGACACGCTCCTGCGATCGCACCTGTCATTGCAGCAATCGTGTCGCTGTCGCCGCCGAGCGAGGCAGCAGTCAGACATGCCTGCCAGGGATCGTCTGGATGCAGCGCGAGGATGGCAAAGGCGGCGGGGACTGATTCCTGCGCCGCAAGGCTGGTGCCTACCAGCTCGACAACGTCGCGTACCGAACGTTCATGATCATCAGTATCAATCAGCTCGATGCCCCAGGCGATCCGGCGGGCGACGGATGGCCCGGGCGCCCAATCACACCTGCGTTGGCCCAGTTCTGCCGCCCTGATGCCTAACGTCGCTGCCTCGGTGACGGACGCCCCGCTGATGCCGCCGCTGACAGCCGCAGCGACAGCCGCCGCGCCCGCGATTGCTATGCCGGTGTTATGGGTTACCTGCGAAGCCTCAACAACAAGATCAACAAGCGCATCAAGATCATCGGTTGGGATGATCAAGCCGATTGGTGCGATCCGCATTGCCGCGCCGTTGGTCGTGCCGAACCGGCTCACCTCGTCCAATGGGCCGCCGGAGACCAAAGCCGCTATCGCTGCGCTGCTCGAGGGGCCCAGCAGATCGGTTGATCCGCGTTCCCGAGCACGCTCCGCCCAGGCCAGTAGCCGGCGGGCGAGATCGTCGCCATCGACGTGCCCGGCGCCATCCAGCAGCACGTCGGCGAGCAGCATCGCCTGTTCGGTGTCGTCCGTGATCGACCCGGCCGGCAGCCCCGCAGCTATGGGATGGTCGAAAGGCGCCTCACGGAAGCCGTCGATGACTCCGAAGCTGGCACCAACCTCCTCATACGACATGAACTGCGTTGGCATGCCGAGTGCGTCGCCGATGGCCAGGCCGTAGAGCGCGCCTCTGGCTCGATCGCCGGTCGAGCTCATGCCACGAATTCATCGCAGAGCGCGGATAGCCGCGTCTGATCGGCTTTGAGCATGGGTAGCACCCTTCCGGAAGGAACATTCGAAACTGATCTTTCCCGTACGTGCCGCCCACGAAACCTTACGCGGGTGGGTTTGCGGGAATCCTTAGCCTGACATAATTCAGCCAGCGGTGGCCTTAAGATGGTGGCCTCAAGATCATCGGGCGGCGAGGGGATGGTGGTCGGATGGCCGACGACTCGCCTTCGGAGCGGGATGTCAGTCCGGGCGATTCGGCAGCCCCAGCTGAGTTGGCGGATGCCGTTGCGACCAGTCGCATCGTTGTCGGGATCGGCGACAGTGGTCCCGAGCATTATGAGGCCGCGCTGGCAGTCGCTGCCGGGATGCTGCAGCATCGTCCAGCCGTGCTGGACCTGGTCCACGGCTGCACTCCGCGATTCTCGATTACGCCCACCAGCGGGGCTGCGGAACGCCATCTGGTACGCGGTCGGCAAATACTCGAGGAAGCGGAGCTTGTGCTGTCGCCGATGGTTGATCAGCCCACTCTGATCACTCTCACTACCGTGCCGCAGACCGGCATCGACGCGCTCCTCCAGGAGTCGAATCAGGCAGCCGCCGTGATCGTGCAGCGCCGCGATGGCTCGTCGATCCGTCGTGTCTACGGCGCCTCGACCTCACATACCGTGGCGGCCCAAGCGGCGTGCCCGGTGATCGTGGTCAGGCAAGATCATTTGGGAACTGATGCCAAGAGCGGTGTGGTGGTCGGGGTGGCCCCTGAGTCAGGTCTGAGAGCGCTTGAGGTCGGCATCGCGGAGGCGGCAGCTCGAAGCTGTCCACTGACGGCCGTGTATGTGTGGGATCTGCAGTTCTCGCCGACGTTCGGCGGCTCGATCGACCCGGATGACGAAGAGCTCGCCGAGGCGACCAGGTGGGCCGACCTCGTCCTGGCTCGAGCCGTGGCCGCCGTCGTGAAAGATCATCACGACGTGGAGATCCGCGCTCTCAGCGTCAAAGGCGTCGTCGAGAACGCGCTGCTGCAAGAATGCGAGCACGCGGAGCTGCTGGTCGTCGAGCGGCACCGCGACGCGCAGCTGGCCTCGATCGGGTTGGGTGCGCTGACCCGTCACCTCATTGATCATGCACCCTGCCCTGTCCTGATCACCCCAACACAGGACGCTCATGATCACTCAGAGGTCGCTGAGCCGGGGTGATCATGGAGCCACTGCTCGTACGCCGCCACGGCCGTAGGCAGTGTTGCGAACAGATGATCGGCACCTACCCGATCGACCCAGCCGGTCCTAGTCAGAGCGGCTCGCAGCTCGCTGCGCAGATGGGTGGTGGCGAAGATGATGCCGCGGTCGGCCAGGCGCGCGCGGAGCTCCTCGAGAGCATCGGCGGCGGTGAGGTCGAGGTTGATATTGGCCTCGGCGTCGAGCACGAACCAGCGCGCCGACGGCTCCGCGTGATCAACGGCACGTAACGCCCGATCGACCAGATCTGTCGCGTTGGCGAAGAACAGCGGGGAGTCGTAGCGATAGATCACCAGGCCAGGCACTTGTCGTCCGTCAAGGCGATCGCGGATGTTGTGCATTCCAGGCTGGCCTGGCAGGTAGCCCAATAGGGCGTCGTGGGGCCGCGCAATGCGCCGCAGGAGATCGGCAAACGACAAAGCGATCGCGGCAACGATGCCCCACAGCACCCCGAGGGCGATGACGGCCACCGCGGTCGCCAGGGCCAGCGCAAGCTCGCTACGGCGAAACCGGGCCATCCGGCGCAGCTCGCCGATGTCGATCATCCTGGTGGCGGCGTACACCACGACAGCACCCAAGCCAGCCCACGGAAACGCCGCAAGGATTGGCCGTCCGAAGGCCATCGTCAGCGCTATGACACCGGCCATGACCAGCGAGTAGAGCTGGGTTCGAGCGGACAGACTGTGAGCAATCGCGGTCCGGCTGGCGCTGCTGCTGACCGGAAAGCCCTGACTAAGCCCGGCCGCCACATTGGCGACGCCTAGCGCCACGAGCTCGCGATTGGGGTTGATCTTATGACCCATCTTGGTGGCGAAGCCGTGACCGGTCAGCACAGTGTCTGAGTACGCGACTACCGCCAGGCCGGCAGCAGAGAGGCAGCCTCGGTCCAGCTCACGTCAGGCAGTGACAACCTGGGCCAGCCGGCAGGAATCGGGCCGACGAGCTGAAGACCGTAGCGCTCCAGGTGCCCAAAGCTTGCGACGGCTGCAGCCAGCAACATCGCGATCAAGGTCCAAGGCAGCCGCGGCAGCAACCGGGTGCCGACGAAGAGCAGCACGAGCAGGGCCGCGGCCATGATCACCGTCGTCAGATTGATCTCGGGAAGGTGCGCGAAGACGTAGCCGAGCTCTGCCAGCACCGAGCCATGAGGTACCGGCAGGCCGGTGAGATGTCCGAGCTGGCTCGCGATCATGAGTACCGCGATGCCGAGCAGATAGCCGCTCAGAATCGGCCGGGACAGCAGGGTGGACAGGTATCCGGCTCGTAGCAGCCGGGCCGCCAGGCAGACCAGCCCGGTCGCAATGGCCAGCGCGGCGGCGACCGCGGCGAGCTGGCTGGGATTCCCGCCGGTGAGGGCGGCCAGGGTGGTCGCGGTCATCAATGCAGTCGTCGACTCCGGTCCGACCGAGAGCTGCCGCGAAGAGCCCAGCAGCGCGTACACGACAAGCGGCAGCAGGCTGGCCCAGAGTCCGGTGATTGGCGGCAGGCCGGCGATCGCGGCGTACCCCATCACCTGCGGCACCATGTAGGCCGCCACCGTCACCCCAGCGAGAAGGTCACGCGACAGCCATTCGCGCTGGTACGAGCGCCACCACGGGCCAGACTCGACGGCGCGCGCGGACGCGATTGGGGGACTTTCGCCTCTGCTCATCAACGTCTCAGATCGCCACAGTGGATAGGAAGCCGGTGGGCTTGATCATCACACGCGCCCACCGGCCCCTCAATCCACGGGCAGCAGCTCAGAAAGAGGGCGATGATGAGCGCATCGACCGTCTCGCCACGCGGTGACCGCTGGCTGGCCGTTCGGCCGATCGATCGGGGGGAGCCGCAACGGATCGTGGTTGGGCTCGACGACACTCCAACGTCTCGCGCAGCGCTGCGTTGGGCAGCTCGGCAGGCCCGCCTGACGGGCGGCACCGTACGCGCGGTGCATGTGATCGACTGGCCGATCGGGATCGAAGCCTTCGGCTCGGCAGAGCTTGACGACGATGGCCGGTTGCCGGAGGAGGAAGTCAGCGCGCCGTACCGGAGAGGAATTCGTCGTGTCTTCGATGAGGCCTTTCCAGAGCCAGGTTGGCAACTGCAGTTTGCCGAAGGAGATGCGGGCCCGATGCTGGTGGCGGAG
>DASVEX010000044.1:0-3633 GCA_036380335.1 Propionibacteriaceae bacterium
GCCGGTGACCGACAACCACATCAGCCGGGTGCCGCGTACCGCATCGAAATCGATGTCCGACGGCTTGACCTGCAGATCTGGGGCCGTGGGTTTGCGATAGAACCAGAGCGGAAAATCGTCAGGTGGAAAGATCTCGCAGAACGTCACGGGCGTGGCGTACTGGGTGTTCGTGACGACATATTGATCATCGACGTTCAGCTCGCGGAGTGCCTTGCGGACGTAGCGTCCGAACGGATCATCACCGACGCCTGTGATGATCGCTGCCTTGCGTCCCAAACGTGCTGCGGCGACTGCGACATTTGCCGTGGTGCCACCGAGATATTTGCCGAAGGTTTGAACGTCCTCGAGGCCAACGCCAATCTGCAATGGGTAGATGTCGACACCGCTGCGTCCGAAGGTCAGAACCTCCAGCGGCTCGATCTGTGAATCCGAACGATCGTCAGGATCGCTACTCATGGCTCTCCTTTGAGTTTGAGATCAAGATCGGGCCGCATTGTGGCTCACGATGCACCGTATGTGCCTGGCTATCTGGTGTCAATTCTTTGTAAGGACAAATGGTCATATTGGGTTCTAGATTGGCGGATGCAGTGTGCCGTCGAGGAACTGCGCCCTGCCCAGGCCGAACGACCAATCGGCATGCCTGTTGGCCATCACCGAAACGATCAAGTCCTCGGGCCGAACGCCGCACTCGGCCTCCAGCCGCTTTGCCAGCTCGGCGTACGCCGCGACCTTCTGCTCGTTCGACCTGCCCTGCTGGAAGATCTGAATGATCACTATTCCGGCTGAGCGCTGTAATCCAAGGCCAGTGTCTTCGGCGATGATGTGACCCTTGTCGTGCTCGGTGATGATCTGGTAGCGATCACGCGGCGGAGCGGCGAAGACATTGAGCATGACATCTTGAACGGTGTCGGCCAGCTTGCGGAGCTCTTCGGATGTGCGGCCTTTCTCGACATCGATCCGAACAAGTGGCATGCTTAATTCTCACTTTGTAAAGACATAATGTCAAATTGTCATCGAGGCATCGTTCGACCCATCAGGAAGCCGGCACCCCAGGAGAGATGGGTCGCCGCCAACACCAGCGGTAACCGAAGCCGAGCGGCTGGCGACATCTGACGTCCGGTGGCAATCGAGCCGGCGATGATCAGCGCCAGATATCCGGCCGGCGCGGCGAAACCCAGCCGCAGCAGCCGCGAATCGATCAGCACACCCAAAAGCCCTAGCCCTGATCCACCCACCACTCCCAACACTGCGAGCGGTGGTGCCAGATAGCGGGGATTCGCGGTCTCAGGATGACGCCTGACGAGCTCGCGACGCCACTTCCCCGTCTCATACATCTGCTTCACCAATGCGCGAAGTGTGGAACGTGGGCGGTACGTGACTCGCAGCTCCGGCGAAAACCAGATCTTGTGGCCGTTGGTCCGCAGCCGATAGTTGAGCTCCCAGTCCTGCGCACGGTGCATGGTCTCGTCGAAGCCGCCGACCGCGACGAGCGCATCCTTGCGGAACACGCCAAGAAACACGGTCTCAGCCTCGGCCGCCGGAGACTCAGCCAGGTGAAACGCTGAGCCGCCCAATCCCAGTCGCGTGGTGTACGCCGTGGCGACCGCCACTTCGAACGGTGTCGTCCCCTGCGCGTCCATGACACCGCCGACATTGGCCGCGCCCGTTTCCTCGAGCAGTTCGACGGCTCGCCTGATGTAGCCGTCGGTCAGCTCGCCATGTCCGTCCACTCGCACGATGATCGTGTGGCTGGATGCGGCAATTCCGAGGTTGAGCGCAGACGGCGTACGCGCCGCGGGATTGTCGACGACATGGATCCGCTGATCCGCTGCGGCCAGTGCATCGGCTATCTCCCGGGTACGGTCGTCGCTCGGCCCGACCGCGACGATCACTTCGAGTTCGCCTGGATACTCCTGGTCGAGCACCCGACGGATAGCAGCCTCGAGATGGCGTTCCTCGTTGAGAGCGGGCATCACCACCGAGACACCCGGCCACCGCGTGCTGAGTTGCTCGACGGAGGTCACCGGATCATCTTGTCAGGGACCGTTTCTGGCCGGTGGCTGGTGTCACATCGCAGGTACGTTTCGCAGCACAGGCGTCAAGACGGTCCCGGCTAGGCCGAACAGACCTTGCCCAGATCATCGGTCTGGCTGGTTCTCGACGGCGTCGCCCTCGATGTTGGCTTAGGAGTAGCACTCGGGACAATCTGCGTGCCCGCTTGCACTGGCTCTTGCGTCCGATTGTCGATGGCCTCTGAGTCGTCGATGGCCTTCTGGACGGTGCTGTGGATTACCGCGAAGTCAGGCGCGTTCGGATTGATCAGCGGCGGCACCATCGCAGCGCTCGAAACGGGCAGACTCTTGGCTTTGAGCGCGAGATCCATCATCGTGCCGATCTCCGATGGCGGGATATCGGTTGCGACCACTTCACGCCCGGCCTCAGCGATCTTGTTGAACCTGGTCAGCACGGTAATGGGATCCAGCTGATTGAGCATGGCGCGCATCACACACTTCTGTCGCAAGATCCGGTCGTAGTCGGAAGAATCTGACCGCGACCGAGCGAACCACAGCGCCTCACGTCCATCGAGATGCCGGTTTTTCCCAGCCCGCACATAGCCGTAGATCTTGCTACTGCCACCGCCAATCGGCACCCGCCGGTAGACATCCATCGTGATGCCACCAACGGAGTTCACCAGCGACTCAAAGCCCTTGAGATCAATCAGCACCCAGTAGTTGATCTTGAGCCCGGTCGAACCTTCGACGGCCTCCTTGGTGGCTTGCGCACCGGGGTTTTGAACGTCCGGATAGAGATCGCGATGTTCGGACGCATAGGTGTAGACCGCGTTCAACATGCACGATCCATCGGAGCAGCGAAAGCCGTGTGGGACTCGAGTGTGCAGCGGAGACGAGTCAGGAAATGCAGCGGCCCGCAGGTTGCGCGGCAAGCTGATCAACACCGTACGGCCCGTTTCGGTATCAACGCTCGCCACAGTCAAGCTGTCCGGCCGGAGCCCTACGCGATCGGGCCCCGCGTCGCCGCCCATCAGCAAAATATTGAGTCGACCGTGCTGTGCGACCTGATCACCACCGCCCGAGAAGACTGCCGTCGTCAGCTGATGTTGCGCCGATGCGATCGATGCCACGGCGATAGAGCCGCCGAAGATCGTGAATGCCAGCGCCACTGTGATCACCGAGAAGCCGATGTGACTGTGACGGCCGAGCTCCCACGGATTGGCGAGCCGCCAGGCATCGGCAAGCAGGCTGACCCAGCCGAGTCCGAAGATGATCAGCGCAATCTTGATCACGGCGAGCGCCGGTGCCGATGTGATCATGGAAAAAGCGGCCTGCGGAAGAAGCAACGTCAGGAGCACTGCGAGCACCGCCAGCAGCCACAGCGCTGCCCAGATGCGCAGCGCCATCCGGCCGACCCGACGGTTTCCGGCCACCAGCTGGGCAGAACCGGGCAAGACGAGCGTCATGATCAACAGCGTCCACGCCCGGCGCCGCCTGATGCGCTGGCTTCGGTGCTGTGGCTGGTGCGGCGAGGCGGGGGCGCGCGCCACAACCTCCGCGGTGCGAGGAGACACCTGGGAGCCCTTTCGGTCTACTGCTTAGGGGAAGGCAGGGGAAGAAC
>DASVEX010000045.1:0-4791 GCA_036380335.1 Propionibacteriaceae bacterium
CGGCACTTCCCGACATCGACGACATGGTGCTGGAGTGGGTGACATCGGCCGACTTCGACCGGATGCTGACTGGGACGATCGTTCAGACCTATCCCGAGCACGAGCGGGAGTGGTTCATGGGCCACTTCCGCGGCCTCATCGACCTGTGGGTCAGTGATCAACAGCAGGTCGCGGTCTAGCGCGGCTCCGGGTCGTGACCGCGCTGAGTTACGACAAAAATGCGGCGGAACGGCAGCACGGTGCCATGCGCCCGGGCTGGGTAGGCCGCGTTGAGAAGCTCCTGGTATTCGGCGATGAATTGCGCCCGAAGATCATCAGGCAGCGCCTGCAGGACAGGTCGCGCTCCGGTCCCGGATATCCAGCGAAATACCGGATTCGGCCCAGTCAGTACGTGCAGGTAGGTGGTCTCCCAAGCATCGACCGAGCACCCCAGCCCAGCAAGATCAGCCAAGTACGACGCCGCATCGGCTGAAGAAGGCCAGGCGACCTCGGTCAGCAAGGGGGCGTATCGCGGGTCGGCGGCCAACTGACGAAGGAGCTGATGACTGGGCTCCCCGAAGTTCCCCGGCACCTGGAATGCGAGCCATCCGTCTGGGCTGAGCACGTTGACCAGGGCCGGCAGCAGACCGCGGTGCCCAGGAACCCACTGCAGTGTGGCGTTGCTGATGATCACATCCACCGGTGCTTCGGGCCGCCAGTCACGCAGATCCTGGACCTGGAAAGACACCCGCCGGTTCGCAAACTCTGCCGCTTGCTTGATCATCTCTGGTGAGGAGTCGAGCCCGAGAATCTGTGCGTCGGGCCAACGATCAGCCAGGGAGGCGGTGAGTTGGCCCGGTCCGCAGCCCAAGTCGACGACGAGCCGAGGATGAGCGGTGTTGACCCTGCTCAGCAGATCGAGGAACGGCCGGGAGCGCTCGTCGGCGAACTCCAGATAAGTGACGGGATCCCAGAGGGGCATCAGTTTCGACGATGGTAGGCCTCACGCCAGGTTGGGACGCTGGGCTTCCAGGCGAGAGACATGCCAGCCTCGGAGGGGGTGCGATTGGCCTTGCGGTTGTTGCAGCGAGTGCAGGCAGCGACGGTGTTCTTCCAGCTGTTCGTTCCGCCACGGGACTGAGGTAGCAGATGATCAACGGTGTCCGCCGGACCCTGACAGTAGGCGCAGCGATGATGATCACGACGCAGCACCCCCCGCTTGGACCAGGCCGGGGTACGAGCGTAGAGGAAGGTGGTCTTGACGTAGCGGATCAGGCGCAAGACCAGAGGCCACGGATAGGGACCGATGCGATGTCCGTCGCGGGCTTCCTCGACGATCGCGACTTCGCGGACCAGCATCCGGATAGCGTGCTGGACCGAAACCGTGTGCAGGGCCGTGTTGTCGGTATTGAGAACGATCACCGCTGACATCTCACACCTCCTTCCGCCTGCATAGGTTGCGCCCAAGAGTGCACACAAGCTAATGACGCCGTCATTGGGATTATGGCGGGTCCGGTCAAGCACTTGCACTATGACGGGCAGCACGTTTCGCCGACTGCAGGAGCTCGTCGGGTGGTTTGCGCCAGGAGTAGCGCTTGTTGGCGAGCGACGAAGGAGGCGAATCCGCGGGCAGCCCTCAGAGTGCAATTAGAAACAGAGCACTAGCGCAGCGGAGTGTGTCAGTCGTCTTGACTATGCTCGAATGCATGTTCGATTATAAAGGGGTGTCGCCGCACACTACGCGAAGCCATATCCAGGACCTGCAGCAGCGTGTCCAGCGGATGCAGGGGCTTGCGGTTTCGCGCACCTTGGAGTCGTTACCAGGCCTGTCGGGAGTCATTCAGCTCAAGACGGGTGAGGCGTACGCGGTGGATAGTCCGAGCCTGGCGACTGCGCTCGTTGCAGGGCCGTCGCAGGCGGGGGAGTGGGTCGCCTTTGTTGGAGTAGCTGATCTCGGCCTAGAGGCAGCAGCACAGTTCGGAATCGATCTCGATCGAACCGTGGTGGTGCCGCGTCCTGGTGAGCTCTGGCTGAGCGTTACCGCTGGTCTTCTTGATGTGGCCGCTGTTGTGGTCGTGAAGCCTCCTGTGCCAGTCAGTGCTCAGCAAGCTGAGCGGCTCAAGTCACGGTTGCGAATCAAGGATGCGGCTCTGGTGTGCTGTGGGGAGTGGCCACGGTGCGATGCGACTCTGACCATTGCCGAATCCTCCTGGATCGGGCTGGGCCGCGGTCACGGCCGACTGACGGCTCGGCGCGTCGTTGTCTCGGTTCGCCAAAGTGGTGGGCCGGTGCGGCACATCCCGCTGTGGCTACCGGGCGTCGACCAACGCATAGCCGAGCGTGATCACGAAGAATCGCCCATCGCCGTGGCTCAGGCGGGGTGAGACACATGACCATTGTGGAGACCTCCTCAGAAGCGTTTCTCCGCACAAGGCCACAAAAATCGGCCGAATCGCATGATGCAACGCCGATTCGTGGCTCTATGCGGAAAAACGACGGTGGGGGGTTCCAGCGCGGTGCGCGAGTGGAGCGACAACTGGCTGTGTGGTGCCCCGACTGGCCTGTGGTCGCGGCTGGAGCTCACCAGGGCTTGAGTTCTGAGCTGCCTCTCGCCGTCTTCGAACGCGGTGAAGTGTTCGCCTGCTCAGCGATGGCCAGAGTCGAGGGTGTCAGGCGCGGCATGCGACGCCGCGACGCGTCCGCACGCTGTCCGGAGTTGATCGTCCTGGATCGCAATGAAGCGGGCGAGATCCGGATTTTCGAGAATGTGCTGGCAGCGATCGAAGAGATCTCGGCAGGCGTGGCATCGGTACGACCCGGGCTGTGCGCGCTCCGAGTGCCGAGCCGCTTCTACGGTGGCGAACCAGAGGCAGCGGCCGTGGTGGCTGAGCATCTGGTCGGTGCCGGGGTCTGGGATTTCAGAATGGGGATCGCTGATGGCATCTTCGCCGCCGAGCATGCAGCGCGTCGCGCCGCACCTCAGGACTGCTGGATCATTCCGCATGGTGGCTCTGCGGTATTCCTCGCAGGCTTATCGATCGGCGTCTTGGAGAACGCCGAACTGGTCACATTGCTGCGCCGCCTGGGTATCCGCAGTCTCGGAGACTTTGCCGCTTTGGCCTCCCGCGATGTCCTCACCCGCTTCGGTCAGGAAGGCGCCTTATTTCACCGACGAGCGCGTGGATTGGACAATCGCCCGGTCGTCTCCCGCCGGCCGCCTCTGGATTTGGACCAACACGTGTCGTTCGCGCCAGCTCTGGAGACGGTCGAACCGATCGTGTTCAGCGCTCGGCAGACCGCCGGAAGACTGGTTGCCGAGCTAGCTCATCATGGCCTGGTCTGTACCGAGATTCGCATCGAAGTCGTGACCGAAGGCGGCTGGACCGGATCGAGGGTCTGGGCACACTCGCGCTGGTTCGCGGCCAGCGACTTGATTGATCGGATCTACTGGCAGCTGCAAGGTGATCCAGCTCCAGAGCCGGTCTGTGAGTTGCGGCTGCTTCCTGAGTCGGTCGAATCGCTGGCTGATCATGGTGAGGGTCTGTGGGGCAGTGCGCTCAACGAGCATGTGGAGCGAGGCATCGCCCGACTTCAGGGCATGCTCGGCCCCGAGGAGGTCCTGGCTCCCTCGCTTCAAGGGGGCCGCAGCCCACGAGACCGCCAGCTGCTCAGCCCCTGGGGTGAACGACGACCCGCTGAGCGCAATCCTCAGCTGCCCTGGCCTAGCAGCATTCCACCGCCGGCACCGTCAAGAGTCTTTGCTACGCCGCTGCCATCGGTCGTGCTGAGCGAAAACCACAGGCCGGTAAGAGTCACCGGCCGTGGACTGATGACCGCCGCCCCCGCCTTTGTCAGCATCGGCGAGGAATCGGAACTGATGCCGATCGATGCTTGGGCAGGCCCCTGGCCCATTGACGAACTGTGGTGGGAACCGGATCAGGCACGACAGATTGCGAGGTTTCAGGTCGCCGACCTTAACGGCAGCGCCTGGTTGTTGATCATAGAGAACGACCAGTGGTGGACAGAAGCCCGCTATGACTGAGTTTTCAGCCGCCAGCCGCATTCTGCGAGCGTCGGTATCGCGCGCCGACGTGCTGAGGAGGAGCGAGCGGACATGCTTTTCCGTCTGCGAGCGACGACGAAGTAGGCGGGGTCAGAGCGCGATGCGCGAGCAGAAGGGCCAATAAGGGTGGGCTGGAACAATCCGCCGATTTCGTGGCGAGAGCTGGAACGTCGGATGTCTGGCAGGCCTATGCCGGACAACTCCGAGGACAATCCAGACGGCGACAATGCCCCTGGATACTCGCACAAGCGGCCCGCGTACCAGCCGGACGAGCAGCGCGTCAGACGTCCAACCGGTCCCGTAGTGCCGTATGCGGAGTTGCACTGTCACAGCAACTTCAGCTTTCTGGACGGGGTAAGCGATCCCGAGGAACTGATCGAGGAGAGTGTTCGGCTGGGACTTGACGCGTTGGCGATCACCGACCATGACGGCTTTTACGCGGCTTCACGCTTCGCTGAGGCGGCGCTCGCGTATGACCTGCGCACGATCTACGGCGCCGAGCTGTCGCTTGGATTGACCACGCCCCAGAACGGAGTAGCAGACCCCGAGGGTCAGCATCTTCTGGTGCTCGCCAGAGGCGTCGAGGGATATCACCGGCTCGCCGGGGCCATCACCGAAGCTCAGCTGAGAGGTGATGAAAAAGGCCGCCCCCGCTATGTGATCGAGGAGCTGGCTGCGCAGTCCGGCGACAATTGGATGATCTTGACTGGCTGTCGCAAAGGAGCCGTCCGGCAGGCGTTGATCACCTC
>DASVEX010000046.1:0-4476 GCA_036380335.1 Propionibacteriaceae bacterium
TACGCCGACGACGATCTCATCGTCGGATCCGCCGATCCGTTCCAGCTATTCAGGATCTTGTACGAGGTCGTACGCGGCGGCGGGTACGGTCCGGACTCCGAGGTCGCCTTCATGTTGGATCAGTGTCACAACATCGAGCCCAAGATTCCTGGACAGATTCGTTCCGTGCTGAACGTGCAGGAGATGACCGCCCGAGCGTTGCTCGTTGATCGGGAGGCTCTGGCGGCCGCCCAGGAAGGCAACGACGTACTCGGCGCCAATGGGATCTTGATGGATGCCTTCTACACCGACGTACGCCCCGCGCTCGCTGAGTGGCGCGAGTCCCGCGGCCTGCCCGCCGATCCGATGACGGCGTACGCCGAGTCCGGACATCAGGCCAAGATCGAATCCGAACGCGCCGGCGGCACCCAAGCCGGCTGGGGAGCATGAGTGATCATGACGAATCAGGCAGTTGCAGAGCTGATCTCCCGGTCCAACAGGCTGGGCTCGGATCCCAAGAACACGAACTACGCCGGGGGCAATACATCGGCCAAAGGTGCCGAGACCGATCCCGTCACTGGTGAGCCGGTCGAGCTGGTCTGGGTTAAGGGTTCCGGCGGCGATCTGGGCACCCTGACTGAGTCCGGCCTCGCGGTACTCCGCCTTGATCGAATGCGCCGGCTGGTGGACGTCTATCCCGGAGTCGAGCGCGAAGACGAGATGGTCGCGGCCTTCGACTACTGCCTGCACGGCAAGGGCGGTGCGGCGCCATCGATCGACACGGCGATGCACGGTCTCGTCGATGCGGCGCATGTTGATCACCTGCATCCCGATTCGGGAATCGCGGTAGCTACCTCCGTCGACGGTGAAGAGCTGACAGCCAAGATCTTTGGCGACCGAGTGGTCTGGGTGCCGTGGCGCCGGCCCGGCTTCCAGCTCGGCCTGGACATTGCCAAGATCAAGGCCGACAATCCACAGGCAATCGGCTGCGTTCTCGGGGGCCACGGCATTACTGCGTGGGGCGATACGTCGGCGGAGTCCGAGGCCAACTCGTTGGAGATCATCCGCACCGCAGAGGCCTACATTGCCGAGCACTCCAAGCCAGAGCCGTTCGGCGCTCTGCTCGACGGGCATTCCACACTGCCGGACGATGAGCGGCGCGCCAAGGCCGCTGCTCTCGCACCCACGTTGCGGTCCATCGCGTCATTCGACAAGCCGATGGTGGGTCACTTCACCGATGACGAGCGGGTGCTGGAGTTCCTGTCCCACAGCGAACATCCGCGACTGGCCGAACTTGGCACCAGCTGCCCCGACCACTTCCTGCGAACCAAGGTCAAGCCGCTGGTCCTTGATCTTCCGGCGGATGCTTCGGTCGAGGACTGCATTTCCCGGCTCCGTGAGCTCCACGAGATCTACCGCGCCGACTACCAGGCCTACTACGAACGCCACGCGACGCCGGACTCACCGGCGATTCGCGGCGCCGACCCATTGATCATTCTCGTGCCTGGAGTCGGCATGTTTTCCTACGGCAAGGACAAGCAGACCGCTCGGGTAGCGGGTGAGTTCTACCTCAATGCGATCAATGTGATGCGCGGAGCTGAGGGCCTGTCGACGTACGCGCCGATCGACGAGAGCGAGAAGTTCAGGATCGAATACTGGGCGCTGGAGGAGGCGAAGCTGCAACGCATGCCAAAGCCGAAGCCGCTCGCCACCCGCATTGCTCTGGTGACCGGCGCGGCGTCGGGTATTGGCAAGGCGATCGCAGTCCGACTTGCCGCTGAGGGCGCCTGCGTCGTGATTGCCGATCTTGATGCCGAGAACGCTCAGGCCGCCGCGAAGGAGATAGGCAATAGCGACGTTGCGGTCGGCATCGTAGCCAATGTCACCGATGAGGCTGCTGTTCAGGCTGCTGTGGACGCCACGCTGCTCGCGTTCGGCGGTATTGACATTGTGATCAACAACGCTGGCCTCTCGCTGTCCAAGGCCTTGCTTGACACAACGGTTGCTGATTGGGATCTGCAGCACAACGTCATGGCGAAGGGCTCGTTCCTGGTCTCGCGGTCCGCTGCCAAGGCATTGATCGAGCAGAGGCTTGGCGGTGACATCGTCTACATCTCCAGCAAGAACTCCCTGTTCGCTGGCCCGAACAACATCGCCTATTCCGCGACCAAGGCCGACCAGGCTCACCAGGTGCGCCTATTGGCGGCCGAACTCGGGGAGCACGGGGTCAAGGTGAACGGGATCAATCCTGACGGCGTGGTGCGTGGCTCCGGCATCTTCGCGGGAGGCTGGGGCGCCAAGCGCGCCGCGGTCTATGGCGTGCCTGAGGAGGAGTTGGGCAAGTACTACGCATCCCGCACGCTGCTGAAGCGCGAGGTGTTGCCGGAGAACGTCGCCAACGCGGTCTTCGTGCTCTGCTCGGCTGACTTGAGTCATACCACCGGCTTGCACATTCCCGTCGATGCTGGCGTGGCTGCGGCGTTCTTGCGATGACATCCGGTGGCTGGGTGGCCGCGGTTGATCTTGGCGCCACCAGCGGCCGGGTGATGCTCGGCCACCTCGGCCCAGACCAGCTGAGCGTTGAGGCGGTGCATCGCTTCCCCAACGACCCCGTACGCGTCGCAGATGGCCTGCACTGGAACATCCTCGACCTCTATCGGAATCTGCTGATCGGATTGCGCAAGGCAATCGATGCGCAACCGGATGTGGCCGGTATCGGCATCGACTCCTGGGCTGTCGATTATGGGTTGATCAGCAGTGATCGCTTGATCAACAATCCGTTCCACTACCGCGACGAACGGACCGCGAAAGGTGTGGAGCTGGTCCACAAGATCGCTGATCATGGCAGTCTCTATGCGACGAACGGACTGCAGTTCCAGCCGTTCAATTCGATCTACCAGCTAGCTGTCGATCATGAGGCTGGAGTCATCGATGACCAGACTCGGATGCTGATGATCCCCGATCTGCTGGGGTTCTGGCTCACCGGTGAGCAGGTGGTGGAGCGCAGCAACGCGTCGACCACCGGGCTGCTCGACATCGGCACCGGGAGCTGGAACACGACCTTGATCGACAAGCTCAGCCTGCCGCGGTCGTTGTTCCCGTCATTGGTCGATCCCGGGTCGCGGATTGGCTCGTTGCGCAAAGAGGTGGCAGCTGAGATCAATGCGTCGGCCGAATTGGATGTGATCGCTGTTGGGTCGCACGACACCGCATCGGCTGTGGTCGGTGTGCCTATGACCGAGCGGGGCGCCGCGTACGTGTCGTCTGGCACCTGGTCGCTGGTCGGCGTAGAGCTTGATCGGCCGGTGCTCACCGAGGAGAGCCGGGAGGCCAACTTCACCAATGAAGGCGGGGTCGACGGCAAGATCCGTTATCTGCGCAATGTGATGGGCATGTGGCTACTCAGCGAGTCGATCCGCACCTGGGAGCGCGCAGGTCAATCGGTCGAGCTGACCGCGCTGCTCAACCAGGCTGCCGGGATCAGTACGCCGGTGCCGATCTTCGACGCCAACCATCCCAGCCTGCTCCCACCCGGCGACATGCCCAAGCGCATTGCCGCACTGTGCGCCGAAGCAGGGGACGCTGTGCCTCATTCGCCGGCGGAGTTCGCCAGGAGCATCATGGAGAGCCTCGCCGAGGCATACGCGACGGCAATCGACGACGCCGAGCGACTCAGCGGATCAGAGATCAACACTGTCCACGTTGTTGGTGGCGGAAGCCAGAACACGCTGCTCTGCCAGCTGACGGCGAACCGTACGGGTCGGCGCGTATTGGCAGGTCCGGTGGAGGCCACTGCGGTAGGCAACGTGCTGATCCAGGGACGGGCAGCCGGCCTCGTGGAGGGAGAGCTCCGCGAACTGCGCGCGCTGGTCGCCCGGACCTTTCCGCCAGTGGAGTATCAGCCACAGAGCATGCAGGCCAGAGGCTGAAGTGATCATCGTCTCGCTCCCCAGGGAACTCTTGCCAGCGCCAACAGGGGACGAGAGGATACCAAGAGAAGAGCGGGTGCAGTCATGGCTGCGTGATCGTCCGAGTTCCCATCGCTGTGTCCAAAACACCGGAACATTCATCGACGAACTATAGGGAGCAGGCATGCAAGCGAAACTAAAGATCGCGGTGGCGATCATTGCCGCGCTAGCGACGACCGTTGCTCTCGGGGGCTGCACGAAGAAGAACCAGACGGCAGCTCCGGCTGCCAGCGGTTCCGCCGCCACCGGGACCGTCAAGGTGGCGTTCGTTCCCAAGTTGCAGGGCATTCCTTACTTCGAAGCGATGAATGCAGGGGGTAAGGAGGCCGCCAGCAAGCTCGGCAACGTGGAGTGGCTCTATCAGGGCCCCACCAGCGCGGACGCGGCGGCGCAGGCGGACATCGTCAACAGCTACATCCAGCAGAAGGTGAACACGCTGTTCATCGCTCCGAACGATCCTGACTCGATGGCGCCGTTGATCAAGCAAGGCATCGATGCCGGCATCAAGGTCGGTACCTCGGACACCGAC
>DASVEX010000047.1:0-6970 GCA_036380335.1 Propionibacteriaceae bacterium
CTATCGGGCGTCACTGGGTGCTCTTGTCGGAGCAGCACGCCCGGGTAGCCAATGCTGCCGATGCACTACGCGAGGCCTTGTCATCAATCTTCGACACAAGCCTCGCACTGGCCGACGTACGGCTGAACCAGATCATGAAGAAGCTCACGGCGTGGGCGGCAATACTCGCCGTTCCAACGCTGGTGACCAGCTTTGTCGGCATGAACGTGCATTTCCCTTTGGTGGGCAGCCTTACCGGCTTCTGGGTCTATCTGCTGCTCATGGTTACGGCGAGCGTGGTGCTCTACTTCGTCTTTCGCGCCAAGGACTGGCTCTAACCTCCTCTCGCGCGCTGCCGGCATGGGTGGGTAAGGTTACGTCGCAAGAGTCCCTGTGGCGATTGCGCCCAGGGACTTCGGTCTTTCTCTGGGCCTTAGCGAGCGAGAAGGGACGGCGATCACATGCCGGCGATTGTGGTGATGGGAGCCCAATGGGGCGACGAGGGAAAGGGTAAGGCGACCGATCAGCTCGGCAATCGTGTCGACTATTGCGTGCGCTATTCAGGCGGCAACAACGCAGGTCACACGATCGTCGTTGACGGTGAGCGCTATGCCCTGCACCTGCTGCCGTCGGGGATTTTGAACCCGCGCTGCGTACCGGTGATCGGCAACGGTGTGGTGGTCGACCTCGATGTGTTGTTCGCCGAGATCGAGGGACTAGCGGCGCGGGGGGTGGACGCCTCCCACATGGTCATCTCTGCCAGCGCGCACATCATCACCTCCTACCATCAGGTGATCGACAAGGTGACCGAGCGTTTCCTCGGCAAGGCCAGGATCGGCACCACGGGACGCGGAGTCGGCCCGGCGTACTCCGACAAGGTCAACCGGATCGGTGTGCGCATCCAAGATCTTTTCGATGAGTCGATACTGCGCAGGAAGGTGGAGGCAGCGCTGGAGCAGAAGAATCATCTGCTGGTCAAGGTCTACAACCGCCGCGCCATCGATCCGGAAGAGGTGACCGAACACCTGCTGTCCTATGCCGAGCGAATCAGTCCGCATGTTGTGGACGTCAGCCGGCTGCTCAACGACGCGCTGGATGCCGGGGACGTGGTGCTCTTCGAGGGCGCCCAAGCGCACCATCTCGATGTTGATCATGGAACTTATCCGTACGTGACATCCTCGAATCCGGTTGCTGGTGGGGCTTGCGTCGGCACCGGAGTTGGCCCGACCCGTATTGATCGAGTGGTCGGGATCGCCAAGGCGTACACGACGCGGGTCGGCGGGGGCCCGATGCCCACCGAGTTGCATGACGACGACGGTGAGAAGCTTGCGCAGATCGGCGCCGAATTCGGCACGACCACGGGACGTAAGCGGAGATGTGGCTGGTTCGACGCGCTCGTCGTGCAGACGGCGGCACGTGCGAACGCGTTCACGGATCTGTTCCTGACCAAGCTCGACATTCTCACCGGCTGGGAGAAGATCCCGGTCTGTGTCGGCTACCAGGTCAACGGCGTCCGGTACGACACGATGCCGCTCACCCAGTCGGAGTTTCACCACGCCGTTCCGATTTATGAGGAGCTGGATGGCTGGACCGAGGACATCAGCGGTTGTCGGGATTTCGATGATCTGCCGAAGAACACCCAGATCTACGTGAGCCGGATCGAGGAGCTTTGCGGGGCGCGGATCTCCGGTATCGGTGTCGGTCCGTCACGTGAGCAGTCCATCGTGATCAACGACTTGCTCTAATCGCCAGTTCGCGTGCTCCGCGAGCGTGCAGTAACTGGCCACCGTCGCGTCGCCGCGACAGAGTAGGCAGTTACTGCATGTTCGGCAGCGGCAGCGAGGCGGGGAGCAAGAGCCGCGGATAAAGATCATCCAGATGGAAGCGGGTGACGGCCGCAATGCGGTCGCCCGAGAGGCCGAGGACCAACACTCCGGCCGGTCGCGCGATGGATTGATCCCGATCACTTAGATAGCTGCCAAACGACGGCTGATTGTTCGCACGACAGGGGATGAGGTACGTCTTCCGCTTCCCCCGGAAATCGAAGCTGGCCTCCAGGAACGACCGGATCGCCGGCGGTCCGTGGTAGTGATGCGGAGCCGGCGGCATCGAAAGCCAGGCGTCATCGGTGAGCAGTGTCAGTACGCCGTCAAGGTCAGCGGAAACGTACGCGTCGGCGAAGCGCCTCGCGAGATCGCGCTCCTCGGCCGACCTCGGCCGCGGCGGACGGTCGCGCGTGTCACGCGCGGTTTCCAGCGCTGCGCGACCCCGCTGCAGAGTTCCCTTCACCGCTGTCTGGCTGGTATTCAGCATCGCCGCCACTTCGTCGGTACCGAAGCCGAGGACGTCGCGCAGCAGAACCGTCGCAGCCTGGCGAGGCGGCATCCGTTGCAGCCCAGCGACGAACGCGAGCTCTATCGCCTCAATCTGGCTGTAGCGGGCTTCCGGGCCGGGGGCCGCGTCCGCGATTCCGTCCAGCAGGGTGTCGGGGTAGGGCTGCAGCCAGGTGATCTCGTCGCGCCGGGTTGGATCCGGCGGCTGGAAGGGCGGTTTCGGTGCGGTCGGAACCCGCCGGGAAGTTGAGCGCATCGCATTCAGACAGGTGTTGGTGGCGATGCGGTACAGCCACGACCGCAGCGAGGATCGGCCTTGGAAACGCGGGAGTCCGCGCCAAGCCGCCAGCAGCGTCTCTTGCAGCATGTCCTCGGCATCCGTCAGCGAACCGAGCATCCGATAGCAGTGAGCCAGGAGCTCACGCCGGTACGGGCCGGTGAGCTCGCGAAACGCCTGTTCGTCGCCGACTCGAGCTCGCTCCACGATGGCCTGCTCCACGTTTGTCAGCATGCCATCGTGTACCGACGCTCTTCCGGCCGCGTTCCGTTTGCGGCGGCTGCGGTGTCTATCTAGATAACAGGGGGCGTTAGGTCACCCGCAGGTCCGATAACACGAAGGAGATCGTGATGACCGAATCCACCAGCCCCGCACTTGAGATTGCACTTGCCTACTTTCACGCCTGGACGGGCCACGAATTTGACAAAGCCATGGAGTACATCGCTGACGACGTCGTCTGCGATGCGCCGGCCGGTCGGCTAGCAGGCGCTGCCGCGTATCGCGGATTCATGGGGCCGTTCGTTCAGATCCTGACCAACTCGGAGCTCCTTGCCGCCTTTGGCGATGATCAGCAAGCAGTGTTGGTGTACGACACCGAGACCGTGCCCGTCAAGAGCGCGCCCGCCGCCGAGTGCGTCACCGTACGAGACGGCAAGATCACCTACAGCCGCTTCATCTTCGACCGCGCGCCCTTCGACGCCGCTCGGCGGGCTCAAGCTGACGCTGCCACCTGAGTCGGTGCGCTGAGCGTGTCGAAGCGCTCGCCCTGGCCCCCTTCGACAAGCTCAGGGCGCATTCGGCGGCCCTGCATACAGTTGGCTCACTTGCCCGTCGACAAGGTCAGGGCGCATTCGGCGAGCCTGCATACAGTTGTTTCAGGCTGGCAGCGAGGGGGTCACGTGGCACGCAAGGCGACCGCGCAGGATGTGGCTGATCTCGCTGGTGTATCGCGGAGTGCCGTCTCACTCGTTCTCAACGGTCGCGCGCAGGGCCACATCGCCCGTCACAAGCAGCAGGCGATCATCGAGGCAGCCCGCCGGCTCAACTACACCCCGAATGCAGTCGCGCTCAGCCTGCGCAGCCGGCGTACCCGCACCATCGGGGTACTGACCTGGCCCGGCGCCGGCGGCTTCTCGGTGCGCATGTTGCATGCGACGCTGGAGAGCGCGACGGCCTCGGGCTACCTGTTGATCTTCATGGATACCGCTAACGATCATGATCATCAAAGTCGGGCGCTGGCGACACTCCATGATCGTCAGGTGGATGCCCTGCTGGTCATGGCTCCCGATCTGATCAGCTATTCCCCGGTGGAGGTGATGGCAACCATCCCGACGATCTTGGTCAACTGTGTCGACCCGAATGCTGGCCTGACCAGCATCGTCGCCGACGAGCGCGGCGCCGGCCGCGACGCCGCGCGGCTTCTCCTCGAGGGCGGACATAGCAGAGTTGGCGTCATCGCCGGGCCGCGAGACGCGATGCAAAGTCGGCTGCGGCTGGCCGGCATCGAAGAAACTGCAACAGCGGCCCAACACGTCGCTCTCTCGGTCGAGATCGGCGCCAACCGCGACATCACCTCAGGTTTTTCGTCGGCCCGTACGCTGCTCAGCGCCGCAGAGCGTCCAACCGCGTTGATCTGCGCTCACGAACGGCTCGCGGTCGGCGCCGTCCTGGCTGCCGGAAGCCTCGGGATCCGCATTCCAGGCGACCTGTCGGTGGTCAGCCTGGATGATGGCGAGCAATTGGCGTCACAGTTGGTTCCCCGGCTGACAACAATCGAGCGTCCGGATCGGGCCATGGCCGAGCAGGCCGTGACGATGACACTGCAGGGCTTCGAGGAGGACAACGAGGAGTCGATCAAGCAGCTCACCTTCAGCTGCTCGCCCGCACCTCGGGACTCGGTGGCGCGCCTGCGGCGTTCACAGCCGGGGCCCTGTGGCCCAGCCGCTACCCGATGACGGGATCCGTCGACGAGCCTGCTGCAAGCGACGCTTGGGTAGGCTCTTGGCACGTGGTGAGTCAGCTGTGGGTGCTGGTGATCGGCTCTGGTGGACGGGAGCATGCTCTCAGCCTTGCGCTGAGCCGCGATCCCGCGGTGATCGAGTTACACGCTGCGCCTGGAAACCCCGGGACCGCCATGCTCGGTACCAACCATCCTGTTGACCCCTTGGACGGGCGTGCGGTCGCAGATCTGGCGATCCGACTCGGCGTCAATCTGGTCGTTGTCGGGCCCGAAGCGCCGCTGGTGGCTGGAGTTGCCGATGCGGTACGCGCGAATGGCGTGCCCTGCTTCGGCCCGTCTGCTGCCGCGGCCCAGCTCGAAGGCAGCAAAGCGTTCGCCAAGCAGGTCATGGCCGCAGCCAGGGTGCCCACTGCGGGCTCCCGGGAATGCGTCACTCGTGGCCAAGTTGATCAAGCCCTGGATAGGTTCGGGCCGCCGTATGTGGTGAAAGATGATGGACTGGCAGCCGGCAAGGGCGTTGTGGTGACCGGAGACCGGCAGCTTGCTGTTGATCATGCTATGAAGTGCCGCCGGGTGGTGATCGAGGAGTTCCTCGACGGACCGGAGGTGAGTTTGTTCGGTATCACCGACGGACGTACCGTACGCGCACTGCAGCCCGCGCAGGACTTCAAGCGTGTTGGGGATGGAGACAGCGGCCCGAATACCGGCGGCATGGGCGCGTACACACCGCTGCCGTGGGCACCGGATGATCTTGCCGAGGAGATCACCCGTACGGTGCTGCAACCCACTATCGAGGAGATGGCGCGACGCGGCACTCCGTTTAGCGGACTGCTGTACGCCGGCCTGGCGCTGACCACGGACGGCGTACGGGTAGTGGAGTTCAACGCCAGGTTCGGAGATCCGGAAACTCAGCCGCTGCTGGCTCGGCTGGCGACGCCGCTCGGCGGGCTGCTCTACGCCGCGGCCACTGATGATCTTGCTGCGCATCCTGCACTGGAGTGGGGCAGTGGTGCCGCTGTAGGAGTGGTGCTGGCCGCTGCCGGTTACCCTGGCACTCCTAGGACCGGCGGCGTGATCACCGGGCTCGAGGAAGCGACCAGGAACGGCAGCATGATCATCCACGCCGGGACATCCATTGATCCGCAAGGCAACCTGATCAGCGCCGGGGGTCGGGTGCTTGCAGTCGTCGGGCTTGGTGAGGACATTGCGGAGGCCCGCGATCGTGCGTACTCCTCGATTGCCGAGATACGGCTGGACGGATCCTTCTATCGTCGCGACATCGCGGCAGCTGCCGCGCAGTTGGTGGTGAGCTGAGCAGTGCCCATCGGCAATGTCTTGGCCAATCGCTATGCCTCTGCGGCAATGCGCGAGGTCTGGTCGCCGGAAGGAAAGATCATTTCCGAGCGCCGGCTGTGGCTCGCGGTGCTGGCTGCACAACGTGATCTTGGTGTGGATTTCGGCGGCGACGACCCCGCTGTAGTGATCAAGGCCTACGAAGGGGTCGTCGAGCAGGTCGACCTGGCGAGCATCGCCGACCGAGAGAAAATCACGCGACACGACGTCAAGGCACGGATCGAGGAGTTCAACGCGCTGGCCGGCTTCCAGCACATCCACAAGGGCATGACGTCCCGCGATCTCACGGAGAACGTGGAGCAACTGCAGATCGTCTCGGCTCTGAAGATCATCCGCGATCGGACGGTCGCGACATTGGCGCAGCTCGCCCAACTGGCCACCGGATACGCCGATCTCGCCATGGCCGGGCGCACCCATAATGTTCCCGCTCAGGTCACCACCTTGGGAAAGCGCTTTGCCACGGCCGCGAACGAGCTCCTCGTGGCGTACCAGCGGATCGCGGAGCTGCTCGACCGCTATCCCTTGCGTGGCATCAAAGGCCCCGTCGGAACCAGTCAGGACATGCTCGATCTGCTGGGTGGCGACACGGGCAAGCTGGCGGAGCTGGAGCAGCGGATTGCTGATCATCTGGGTTTCGTGGAGGTCTTGGTGAGCACCGGCCAGGTGTACCCGCGCTCTTTGGATTTCGAGGTGATCAGCGCGTTGCTGCAGGTCGCGGCGGGTCCGTCCAGCCTGGCGACATCCATCCGGCTGATGGCAGGCCATGAGCTGGTGACGGAGGGTTTCCAACCTGGTCAAGTTGGTTCCAGCGCCATGCCGCACAAGATGAACACGCGTTCCTGCGAACGGGTCAACGGCTTGGCCGTGATCATCAGGGGCTACCTCTCGATGATCGGCGAGCTGGCGGGTGATCAGTGGAACGAGGGCGACGTGTCGTGCTCCGTGGTGCGCCGCGTCGCGCTTCCGGACGCCTTCTTCGCTCTCGACGGCTTGTTTGAGACCTTTCTCCATGTGCTCGAGGATTTCGGTGCATTCCCAGCGGTCATCAATGCCGAGCTGCAGCGCTAT
>DASVEX010000048.1:0-21950 GCA_036380335.1 Propionibacteriaceae bacterium
AGTCTGCGCCTGCGACGGGCTGCCCGCCTGATGATCTTTGTTCGCCTGCATCAGCTTTTGGTGATTCGTCCAGTCCCGCATACCGCCGGCGGTGGCCGCCATGACGGGCTTTTGAGCCTTGCTCCGCTTCTGACACTTTGCCAATGAGGCTGCCACGCCGCTGTCCGCGTCGTTGACCTTCGCGCACGAGCCTTTGATGTCATCGTAGGTCGCTAGAGCGTCGTTGTAGCGCTTGATATCACCGGGGCCCTTGAGCCTGGTCTTCTTGAACTGGCCCTTCATATCCGTGATTGATATCTTGCCGTCGAGCTTGTCGGCTTGAGCTTGGACGTGAGCGGCCCAGTGCCGTACGCCGATACTTCCTTCTTTCAGCACGTGATCTGCTGCGCTGACCTTCTGCTGACAGGTCTTGAGGGCCTTTTTGGACGCTGCGCTGGCGGGCTGGGCAGAGCTGGATGCGTCCGTAGACGACGAAGGAGTGGACACTGCTGTGCTTGAACCTTGCGACTCAGCTGCCGTCGTGCTGGTTTGAGCTTGTGGATCCGCAGTTGTCGCTGTGGGCCAGAACTTCCATGCTGCGAATGACCCGCCCACCAGGAGTGCTGCAGCCACTGCCAACGGAATGATGACGCGCGCTGGCCGGACTTTCGCCCGTCGTGCCTGTACCACATTTCCCCCAAGAGAGTCCCCTAGGGTCCCTAACTTACTTGAAGTTGTTCCCTGGAGCGAATGGAGAGTTGCCCGGCGAGACGGTCAGCGGCGGCACAGTATCTCTCCGTGCAGAACGGCAAACCAGGCGTTAGGCAGCCGTCCCCAATCGAGCCAGCCCTGAGCTATTCGGGCCAATTCCGTGGCGTCGGAGAGCCCGCCTGCCTCGGCCTGCCGACCCAGATCGGACTGGCGCAGCCGCTCGGCCCAGGTCTCCGACCACCAGGCGAGATCTGCCGACGTCGCGAAGCACCAGGCGCTGGCCGAGGCCGCGACATCACCGAAACCCACCGCAGACGCCCAGCTGAGCAGTCGACGGCCGGCGTCTGGTTCGCCCCCGTTACTTGTTGTCACTAGGCGATAGAGCTCGAGCCAGCGAGTCAGCGTCGCACTCGGCGGATACCAGGTCATTGCTGCGTAATCGGCATCTCGTACGGCAACCAAACCACCCGGCGCGCAGACTCGGCGCATCTCGCGGAGCGCCGCGATCGGATCGCTGAGATGCTGCAGAACTTGATGGGCGTGAACGACGTCGAACGATTTATCCGGAAACTCCATCGCGTAGACATCGCCAAGCGAGACCCGGAGGTTGTCGACCCCATGCTCAGCCGCCAGCATCTGCGTCGCCGCGACCGCAGCCGGCGCGGAGTCAATGCCGACCACCGGGCCGTTGGCCAGCCGTTTGGCGAGATCAACCGTGATGGTTCCCGGACCGACGCCGACGTCCAGCACCCTGTCGCCCGGTTTCAGCCAAGGGAGGAGGTACGCCGCGGAATTCTCCGCGGTCCGCCAGCCGTGCGATCGCAGGACTGAGTCGTGGTGACCGTGTGAGTACACCTCGCGAGAAGGGTTTGGCACCAAGAAAGTGTCAGTGCTGCGCGAAAGGCTACGACTACCGGGGTCCGTATCGGCGATCCAAAACCCCCGGGCACCGCGCCAGCACGAAGCAGTTAGCTCTACAACAGCAGCACGGCGACAGCACTAAGGAGCACCCAATCAGCACCGAATGCAGGTTGATGCGGAAGGAATCAGGATGGATGTGTTGCACGTAGATTGCGGCACCTGCATCGCCAGAGGCGCAGCCTGCAACGACTGCGTCGTGACGGTGCTCCTCGGGGCGTCTGGTGGTGTCGTAGATCTGGACCAGGACGAGCAGGCGGCACTCGAGGCGCTGGCGGATTCGGGCCTAGTGCCGCCGCTGCGGCTTATCCAAGGGGCCAGGCCGGTTCACATCGTCCAGCCGCGGCTGGACTGGCAGGACTACGCGTGACGACTCGCTGACTCGTATCGTTGACAAAATCTCGTCGACCAATATCGGCGATCCTAATTGCCAGTGATCTAATCGTGACCTAATGTGTCAACGACTGCTCGGTGAGCACGATGGCACATCAAACACGAACGGGTCATCCGCCGCGCAGTGGGCACGTCCATCACAGCTCTCAGCTGCACTCAGGCCTGGGGAGGCCTGAGTCGGCACCTTCGGGGAGCTGCGCGCAGGATCGGGGAACGCAGGAGTCGGGGAACTGTGAATGTTACTGCGCGCGTGATCTCACGCGCACTGAAAGCCAACCGCGCTACATCCATCTTTCGTCAAGCACAGATACTCCGTCGGGCACGCGTTGCCGCGCTGGGGCTGGTCTCGGTGGCTCTGACGGCACTATTCCTGATTCCCACCAGTGTCCCCGCCGCGGCGACGCCACCAGTGACGGTGGCGGAGGCGAAAGCGTTGGTCGCCCAGTTGCAGACTGACGCCGGTGCGATCGACCAGCAGTACTCAGGCGTTGTTGAGCAAATCAAGCAGGGTCGCGCCCAACTCCGCCTCAAGCAGGCCGACGTCCAAGCCCAGACCGACAAAGTGGCCCGGATGAGGCTTCAGGTCGGCCAGGTCGCACTCGCTCAGTTCCAAAACCGCAGCCTCGACACCGCCGCCCAGCTCATCGTGACCCCGGACACCGATGGGTTTTTAAGCCAGATCTCGACCGTTCAGAAGGTCAGTGAGAATCAGAACTCGATCCTGCAGGACTACCAACAGGCGCAGGCCAACCTCGCAGCACTCGAGCATTCCTCCGAGACCGACCTCGCCACTCTCGCCGAGAAGGAAAAGCAGCTCAAGTCCCTCAAGGACGCCTCGGACAAGAAGATTGCCGAGGCCAGGAAGGTGCTGAACAGGCTCAGCGCGACCCAGCGGCAACGGCTTTCCGATGGGCAGAGGAGAGCGGCGGCTCGGGCCAATGCAGCCGGAGCGGCGGCCTCCCGAGACGCCGCCCGCGGCCCAATCAGCGGCAGCAGCAAGGGCGTCAGAGCGCTGGCATTTGCGAAGGCACAGCTCGGAGAGCCGTACGTACGCAACGCCGACGGGCCGAGCTCCTGGGACTGCTCCGGCCTGACGATGGGGGCGTGGGGATCTGTGGGGGTCAGCCTGCCGCATTCGTCCGGACAGCAGTACAACAGGGGCAGGCCGGTAGCCAGAGCTGATTTGCAACTCGGTGATCTGGTCTTCTTCTACCCCGGCATCGACCATGTGGGCATCTACGCGGGCGGCGGCCGTGTCATTCATGCACCACATCCCGGCAAGTCGGTGGAGTACATAAAGATCTCCTACATGCCCTACCAAGGAGCACGTCGACCCGGCTGATTGGAGAAGCTGCCATAGCGGCGGCGTGGCGATTTCCCGACGTTCCAAGCTGAGCCCGCATACGCTGCCTTCTGTGTCAGCCACCCGCAGCCGCATAACTGTGCGACGGTTGGCTGCGATGGCAGTGATGCTGGCGCTGTTCGGCTGCTCCGCCTCAGCTGTCGAGCCCGTTCCTGCGCCACCAGTTCCGGGATCTGCGGCGCCCAATAATTTCCGGCTTAGCCTGACCAGGGCAACCGTTGATGCCCTGGTCAAAACGGCTCGTGCCGGCGACCGCGCTGGCTTCTATCGGCTGGTCAGTGATCAAGATCCAGCCTTTCATGATCGCGCCAGGCTGCTCTACGACAACTTGAGCACCTTGCCCTTGACCAGGCTTCAGATACGTCTGGAACCGACCGAGTTCGCGCTCACCGATGCTCGACAGAAGGTCCTCGGTGCGGGCGCTTGGGCTCAGCGCGGGCTGGTGACGTGGCGACTTCCTGGTGATGGGACAGAGGTTGAGCACCTGATCTGGTTGACCTTTCTCGGGGCTGGCGGAGAGGTCAAGCTCGCCGGCACGAACGATCAACCGTCCGGCACTAACAGCAACGACCAGCAGCCGAGCTGGTGGCTAGGCCCGCTCTCCGCCCGCGAGCGCGGCGGGGTCACCGTAGTGGCTGGCTCGGGCCAATCTCTTGATCGCTGGACGAACCTCGCCGCGGCTGCGCTCGGCAACGTGCGTGAGCAACTGCCGGCCGGTCTCGGAATCCCGTGGAACGGCAGCGTTGTCATCGAGGTGCCCGCGACCCAGCGCGATTTCGAGTCTGTGCTGGGCAAGCCGGCTGGTAATTACACCTCTATTGCCGCGGTGACGCACCACGCGGGCGCCGGGGGTGCTGGGATCCGCATTGTGGCCAACCCGAAGGCGGCACAGCTCACCTCCGGCGCATTGCAGGCGGTCCTGGAGCACGAGATGGTTCACGTGGCTACCCGGTCGCCGGATTCGCCTGCGCCGATCTGGGCGGAGGAAGGGCTGGCCGAGTGGGTGGCATTACGAGCGCATCCGGGCCAGCGAAGCGAGGGTACCGACGAGGTGCTGATCCGAGTGCGCAGCGACGGGGCACCCTCCTCTTTCCCCGCTGACCGGGAATTCCGTGCCGGTGCCCGCAATCTCCACTTGGCTTACGCCGAAGCCTGGCTCGCATGCCGCTTTATCGCTGACCGGTATTCCGAAGCTCAGCTAGCCCGTTTCTACGCCCAACTCGACGACGGACGGACCCTGGACGACGCGAGCCGAGCCACCCTCGGACTCAGTGGTAGCGCGCTGACCACCCAATGGCGAGAGTATCTCGATCAGCTCGCGCGCTATTGACTTATGCCTTCGACCTTGATCATTACGAATGACTTCCCACCACGAATCGGTGGCATCGAGTCATTCGTCAGCGAGGTTTGCACGCTTCTTGATCATGATGTCGTGGTGTACGCATCGGGGTCGGCCGGGGCGGCGGCCTCAGACCTTGACCGCCCTTTTCGGGTCATCCGCGACGGGCCGTTGCTGCTGCCGACGCCACGTGTCGCGGCTCGAGCCGTTGCCCTGCTCCGGGCCTCCGGTGCGACACGGGTGATCTTCGGTGCCGCGGCGCCCCTTGGTCTGCTGGCCCCGTCACTGCGTCGCGCCGGCGCCCGCCAGATTCTCGGTCTCACTCACGGCCACGAGACCTGGTGGGCAATGCTGCCAGCAGCACGCCAGCTGCTCCACCGGATCGGTGACAGCTGTGATCACCTCACGGCCATCTCGGCCTATACCGAACGTCGCATCAGTGGCGCTCTCAGCCCGGCCGCCCGGCGCCGGCTGTTGCGGCTAGCACCGCCCGTTGACATCGAGCGTTTTAGACCGTCGCAGCGAGCCGACGGTCGAGTGGGCGCGCGCTGCATCAGCGTCGCTCGGCTGATTCCACAGAAGGGGGTGACGACACTATTGCGGGCCTGGCGAACCGTGATCGATCGGGCAAGGTGCAGCGGAGCTACCCGCGAGCTGATCATCGTTGGTGATGGCCCGCTACGGAGCCGGCTCGAGCGCAGCGTACACAAGCTCCGGCTGTCAGGTTCGGTACGGATCGTCGGAGCGGTGCCACGCGCTGAGGTGATCACTCACCTGCAGCAGGCCGACGTCTTTGCCCTTCCAGTGCGTACCCGCCTAGCGGGGCTCAATCCTGAGGGGCTATGCCTTGCGGCACTCGAGGCAGCGGCTTGCGGATTGCCGGTGATCATTGGTGACTCCGGCGGTGCAGCCGAGACGATCCGGGATGGCGAAACTGGCTTCCTCGTTCCCTCACATGATCATCGGCTGTTGGCGGCGCGAATCGATCAACTTCTGGACGATCGGGCCCTGGCGCGAGACATGGGCAAACGCGGCCGCAGTCATGTGACGCAACATTTCGGCAGCGACGTGGCTCGAGCGACACTGCGCTCCGCGCTTGAGCTCTGACCTCCCGCCGCGCGCGTACGCTAAGGCTTGTGGCGGATCAGACGAGCGCCAGCATCAACATCGCGGCAAAGCCCGACGAGGTGATGGCGGTCATCGCCGACTTCGATCATTACCCGATGTGGGTCGACTCGATGAAGAGCGCCGAGGTGCTCACTTCGGCAGCCGGGAAGCCGAAGACTGTCCGAATGATCCTTGATCACACCTTGGTCAAGGACGACTATGTCTTGGCTTATGACTGGAAGCCGCGCGCGGTGAGCTGGACGCTCATCGAGGGGAACCTGCTGAAAGCCATGAACGGTTCGTACGTGCTGAAGCCCAACGGCGCCTGGACCACGGTGACCTACACATTGACCGTCGACATCAACATGCCCATGATCTCGATGTTCAAGCGCAGGGCTGAGAAGACGATCATCGACAGTGCGCTCAAGGGCCTCAAGAATAGGGTCGAAGGCTGACCGCCCCAGGGACGACGACCCGTCGGAGTATGGCCCGGATGGCGCCGCCGCCGCTGGCCATTGGCGTCGATATCGGCGGCACGAAGGTGGCGGCAGGCGTAGTCGACGAGGACGGCCGCATCCTCGATCGCTGGCAGGAGCCGACGCCATCACATAGCCCGCAAGCTGCCGAGGATGCGATCGTGCGGGCCGTCCAGCAACTGCGTCAGCGGCATCAGGTCGAGGCAGTAGGCATTGGCGCCGCAGGTTGGGTGGACAACGACCAAGCGGTGGTTCGGTTCTCCCCGCATCTTGCCTGGCGATCCGAACCCCTCAAGGCACGGCTCAGCGGGCGCATCGAGCTGCCACTGATCGTCGACAATGACGCGAACGCCGCCGCCTGGGCGGAATACCGCTATGGGGCAGGTCGCGGCTCTTCGGTGATGGTCTGCATCACGTTGGGTACCGGAATTGGTGGCGGTCTGGTGATTGGTGGCAGGCTTTTTCGCGGGTCGTACGGCATGGCTGGGGAATGGGGCCACATGATCTCGGTGCCGCACGGTCACTGGTGCGAGTGCGGGAACCGCGGCTGCTGGGAGCAATATGCGTCGGGGAACGCCCTGGCTCGCGACGCCCAGGCGCTCGCCCGCACCAATTCACCGACTGCTCAGCGGCTCTTGGAGATCGTGGGCGGCGATCCGGACAAGATCACCGGGGAGGATGTGACTGCCGCGGCGATTCACGGCGAGCCCACCTCCGTGGAGCTACTGGCCGATGTCGGAACCTGGCTTGGTCGAGGGATCGCGGATATCGCGGCAGCGCTTGATCCAGAAGTTGTCGTGATCGGTGGGGGAGTGAGCGCTGCGGGCGATCTTTTACTGTCGCCTGCGCAGCGGGCTTTCAGCCATACGTTGACCGGGCGCGGCTTCCGCGAGGAGGCCCGGATGGTGCTCGCCCACTTTCGCAACGACGCGGGATTGATTGGCGCGGCCGATCTGGCACGGCACGCCATGATCGAGCCGCCCGAGTCGGCGCAGTTCGGCTTCTGGCCTCGGCGCCGCAAGCGGCGGACGAGGAAACCACGGCAACGCAGAGAGTCGTTGCGCCGCACCCAGTCCTAACGCAACCCGCTGCGATGGAGCTATAGCACCGCTCCATCACCTGAGCCAGGCGGTCGCTCGCGGGGGAGTCGGGTCATCAAGATGCCAAATCCGCCGACAAAGCTGCCGACGGCGATCCAGCCGGCCCAGGCGGGAAAGCGCAAACCGAAGGTCGCTGCCAGGACGATGATGATCGCGTAGCCAATGCCCAACCAGCCGAGAAGTGCCGGTACGCCAGGCCGCTGGATTGGCGGCAGCGGCTCCGGTACGAAGCGTTCCTCGGTTGGCTCTTCGTTGCGGGAGGGCGCAGGGTCCACCGGACGATCGAGGAAGCCGAAGAGGGGATGATCAGCGGCCCACCTCGTTGCGCCGTCGGCGGCATCCGGCGCGGAGGATGTGAGGCCGTCGGCGAGTGCGGCGGTCTCATCCGAGGTCTCTGTGCTACGCGGATCGGGCTGATCCGCAGTCAGGTGATAGCCAGCGACCAACTCGGCAAAAGCGCGATCGATCGCGTCCCGGTCATCCTCACTCGGCAGTGCCATCGGCCTCCTTCGTGAGTCGGCGGAAGAACCCGAGGCTTCCCTCGAAGATCTGCTCCGCTTCGTAGTCGAGGGTGGCTACATGGTAACTACGCCGCAACTCGACGTAGGTCTGATCCTCGGATCTCACGCCGGCCTTGATCAAGTTCACCGAGGAGCCATCGACTACATGATCGTGAAGTGACCGATAAATCTGGAGCGGCTGATCCACGCGATTGAGGTTGCGGCGTATGTCGGCCCAGAGGAAGGTCTGAGAGTAGAGCGCCGGCAGTGGCAGTCTGTCGTAGCCGCACTCGTCCTGACCGGGCTTGGCAATGTCATTCACGATGCCTGCAAGTGACGGCACCGCTAGCCTCAAGATCGGCAACACGCGCATCCTCGGATCGCTGATGTTGATCACTGGATTGACCAGCGCCAGGCCGGAGACCAGATGGCCGTGCCGTTCGGCCAGCCGGAGCGCCAGCCCGCCGCCCATCGACAAGCCAGCGATAAACACCTGATCGCAGTGGGCGCGGAGAGCCGCGAAAGCGTCATCGACACAGGCGTACCAATCCATCCACGCCGTCTCATTGAGCTCCTGCCAGGTGGTGCCGTGGCCGGGCAGCCGAGGTAGCAGTACGCGGAGCCCGGCGGCCTCGAGATGCTTTGCCCAACCGATCATCGACTTTGGAGAGCCGGTGAAGCCGTGGCAAAGCAAGACGCCCGTCGGACCATCGCCGCCCGCGTACGGTTGCGCGTCTGGCTGCACGACCGCTGCGACGGGTGCTGAGTGTGTGCGACCTTTCCACCGCCTGCTGGCCGAGCTGGACGGGCGTGCCGCGAGGGAGACCACGACTGAATCGTGGCACGTTCTCCCGGCACCACGAAAGCTAGATCCTCTCAGCCGCCGCTAGTGTTGTTTCGCCCTACGATGGGGTCGAAGCGGAGGTCGGTCTTGCTCTATTGGGTCTTCAAGTATGTGGCGTTCGCGCCACTGTGCAGGTTGCTCTTCAGACCCTCGGTGAGCGGAGCTAAGAACATTCCGGCCTCAGGTGCGGCAATCCTGGTCAGCAACCACATCTCCGCAGGCGACACCTTCCTGTTGCCATCAATGATCAGGCGACGCGTCACCTTTCCGGCCAAGATCGAACTGTTTCACGGCCGAGGCCTGAAGGGCCGGCTCCTGAGTTGGTTCCTCACCATGGTCGGTCAACGCCCGATGGATCGCTCGGGTGGCCGGGCCAGCGCCAGCAGCATGGAAAACGTGCTCGGGGTCTTGCGTAAAGGGCATCTGCTGGGCATTTATCCCGAAGGCACACGGTCCGCGGACGGCCGCCTTTACAAGGGCAAAACCGGCGTCGCACGGCTCGTATTGCAGGCTGGCGTACCGGTCATTCCGGTCGCCATGATCGACACTCAGCTCGTCCCGTCGCGCTTCTTCAGAATACCCACGATGCGCCGACCCAAGATCAGGATCGGTAAGCCGATGGACTTCAGTCCCTACGCACAGGCCGGCAATGACCGCGACGTCTTGCGCTGGATCACCGACGAGATCATGAACGCCGTTATGGAGCTGTCCGGCCAGGAATACGTGGACGTGTATGGCAGCGTCGCGAAGGCTGCTCTTGAGGCCGGCAAGGCTCTGCCGGCAAGCGCCGGTCACCGTCCGGGTGCCGGACGGCCGGTGCCACCCGTTCCTGTTCCGGTGCCCCGCTTCGATGTTCCGCCGGTCTCGGATCGCGCGCCGCTGTGCTGAGGAGGAGAGAGGGGACATGTTTTTGGTCCCCGAGTGACGACGAAGTAGGCGGCTGCCAGGCGCGATCCGCGTGGAGCGAGCCGTGGCGAGCGGAGCAATCCAATATGGACGTGAGCGCATGAGTAAGAGTCCGGCCGTGGATCGCCCTTCCCGGCGTCAAGCTCTGAGCGATGACCTGGTTTCAGTCGATGGAGACGGAAGGGTCGCGATCGAATCAGGCTCCGGTGCTGGCCGAGCTGTGTACTGGACGTTGAAGAACGTCTTGCTCGGGCCCGCGGTTGCCAAGATCTTTCGGCCGATCCACGAGGGCGCCGAGAACGTACCGGACAAAGGTGCGGCGATCATCGCCAGCAACCATCTGTCCTTTGCTGACTGGTTGTTCACGCCGCTCGCGCTGGACCGTCGCATCACCTTCGTCGCCAAGTCGGACTACTTCACCCGCGCCGGCATCAAGGGCTGGGCCCAGAAGCGCTTCTTCGCCGGCACGGGGCAAGTGCCGATCGATCGTTCGGGGGGCCGGGCGAGCAAGGGGGCCCTCCGAGCTGGGCTCAAAGTGCTGCAGCGGGGTGAGTTGTTCGGCATCTACCCCGAGGGAACGCGTAGCCACGACGGGCGGCTCTACAAGGGACGTACCGGGGTCGCACGGCTGGCCCTGCTATCTGGGGCGCCGGTCATTCCATCGGCAATCATCGGCACCGACATCATCGCTCCTCCAGGCAAGATCATTGCCAAGATCGTCAGTCCCACGGTGAAGTTCGGCCAGGCCCTGGATTTCTCGCGTTATCAGGGCATGAGTGAAGATCGTTTTATCTTGCGGTCGATCACCGACGAGATCATGTATTCGATCATGGAGCTCTCCGGTCAGGAGTACGTGGACATGTACGCGCCCGCCGCCAAGGAGGCTGCGGCGCGCGAAGCCAAAGCGCAAGAGATCGACGAAGTCTCCCCTCAGGCCTAGTGTCGTGCATTCGAAGTCTCTTGACAGTAGGCGTCGTCCAGGTGGATGCCTGTCGTCGCAAGGTGACGCGCGGCGTCGACACGCAAGGCCGAGGAGGAGTCCCATAGCGGTGTTCTGTGGGCGACGACGAGAACGCAGCGGGGCGCCGGCTGGACGGCGCAGACGTCAAGCGACTTCGGATGCTTGGCACTAGCACCGTGTCCGCGACCTCGACCTATCCAGACTCGCTCCGCCGCTGGAATGTGGCCTCGTGGATACTGCTCGCCCTCTACGTCTTGAGCCTGATCGTCTTTGCCGTATCTGTCCTCGATGAAGGAGTTGTCCAGGCGTTGGGTCTCGATGCGTATGCCGACCCGAGGGCTTGGTGGCCGATCTTGGTCCAAGTCGCCCTCGGCGCCGCTGCGTTCCTCACCTACTACTGGCCGCGGCGGCGCGACGTCCGCAACTTCTCGGTGCTGGTTACTGGCGTGCTCGCGGCGACCGTGGTCTCGATCGGCCTGGTGGCCTACTGGGGTTGCCCATCAACTGCAGATGAAAGCAGATTTTGGACGCCGCTCACCTTCGCCCTGAATCTGCTCGTCGGCAACATTCAAGAATGCTCTGTCGGGCCCGAGGCACATCCTGCTCCGCTCGCGCTCCAACTGCCACGATTGCTCGGACCACTGCTGTTGGTCATTGCCGCGTTCGGGATCGTCGCCTCGATCTTTCGGGCGCAAAGTGACCGGAACCTGGTACGACTGAGTCGCTCACTTGTGGTGCTGGTCGGGCTGACCAAGGATGCCATGCCGTTGGTTCGCAGGCTCAGCACTGAACGCGAGGCAGACACAACGTTCGCCGTGCTGGTGAGCGACCCGGGCAACAGCTTGATCAAGAGTGTTCGCAATCTCGGTGCTCGGGTCGCGGTCTGCGACGTAACGAATCTTGGGGCCCTTCGCTCGCTGCTGACTACGCGGGGAAGGTTCAAGGTGCGATCCTGCTACGCGGTCGCACCCGATGTCGCAGAGAACCTGCGCTGGGCTGCTCAGCTGCGAGAGGTCGCCGACTCCAGCAGGTCGGCACGGGTGAATATGGCGCCGCGGATGATCGTCCGGATCGACGATCCGTGGCAGGCCGAATACTGGCGCCGTACTAACGCCTACCGGACGCCGGGTTCAGAATCATCGGTCCGTTGGATCAGTGACGCGCTCAGCGTTTACGAGGTAACCGCGGAATTGATCTTGGATCGAATCGTCGATCCCAACCGCGGTTTTGATCGTCTCGTCATTGTGGGAAGTTCCGCGTTGGCCCTTGCGGTCTGTGCGGAACTGGCCCAGCGAGAGCGGGAGGGTGATGCGCTGCTAGCTGCGCCACACCTAGGACTTGCAGATTTGATCTTGTATGGACCGCAGGCCGAGACACTTCGAGAGCAACATCGGCTCCGTCAGGAGCGGTTCGGGAATAGCAGCGATGTTGGCCTGCTCTCGGTCGTCGGATCTCTGCCGACCTCGGAGAACCTGCGGGCAACCTTGCGACGTGATCAACATCCGGTGCTGATCTTGGCCGACGATCACGCCGTGACCGGTACGCATCAGGCTACCTATCTGGCCGCCCTCAATCCGACATGGACGATCTTCGACTGGAGTCCGACGACTAGCGGCGTCGCGGATCAGCCGATCATGGAGCTGCTCTACCCATTTGGAATCACCTTGGAGGCGCCGAGCTCGCTTCCGGTGGACAACTGGGAGCGAGCGGCGCGGGTGGTGCACGAGCAGTATCGGTTGATCACCCGGCAACACCGGCAGCTGGATCCCAGCAAACCGTCCCATCGGGCATGGGAGCAACTGGACCCATTCCTCAAAGAGAGCAACATCCGCCAGGTCACCACCGCGCTGGCAGCTGCTGAATCGCTGGGGCGCTCCTGGGGCCCAGTCGTCAGTGGCGGGAGGTCTGACGGCCTGGTGACCTCAGCGGAGGTTTCTGCCGCGGAACTGGACACCATGGCAGAGATGGAGCATATGTCGTGGATGAAGCACTTACAGGACAACGGCTGGCGCTACGGCGCCACGCGTGATGATCATCGGCGCATCCATCCATCACTGCGTCCTTGGAGCGAGCTCACGCCGGCCGACCAGGAGAAGACGCGAGAGGGTGTGGCCAATGCGCTGAGGATCTTGAACCGGCTCGGCTATCGCCCGACGGTGCTGCGCCCATCAGACGGCGCGGGAGGAGATGCTGGCTCTGCAGGCGGGTGGGTCGAGGTCATCCGGCGCGGCGAGGTAACTGCCGTACGTCGCGACGTTCCGTGGAACTGGATGAACGAGTCAGGCGAGGCCATGCAGGCCGAAGCCGGCGATTGGCAGGTCACCAATGACGCAGGTCGATCATGGTCGGTGGCACCAGGCATCTTTGTCAGGAGCTACGAGCACGTGGCTGGTGACAGGTGGCGGCGCACCGGTCGCGCGACGGCGCGTCCTGCGGTGGCCGGCGAGGTGATCAACTCGCTTGAGGGCCAGCAAACAGCTTCGGAGGGCGACTGGGTCATCCGGGGACCGAGAGGCGAAGAGTGGATTACTACGGCGAAGCACTTCACGGCTAACTATCAGATCAGCGAGTCCAGTTCGCTCAGCAATCCCTAGTGCCCAGGGCACTAAAGATCGCGTAGCAGTCGGGCGACCAGCGCGTCAGGCTGGCTCAGGGCAAGCAAATGACCGCCAGGGAGCGGTTCGACTTCCAGGTCAAGCCGCTCTCGAGCTAACCGACGCTGGAATTCGTAGGGGAAGAACCGATCGTCACGGCCCGCGAGGACAGTAGTCGGGGCATCTGGCCAGCGTTCCAACGCGAAACTTGTCTCGAACAAGGAAGCCGCCGGCTCCTCATCGCCGGAGGACGTCAGAAATGCCAGCACATCAGGCGGCAGGTCGTGCAGGAAATGGGTCTGTGGATCGAATCCCTCATCAGGGTCGCGGCCATCCCGTAGGTCATTCGCCCGCATGGCTTCGGCCTGACCGGTATTGGCCCACCACTCGCCTGCGGTCTCACCAGGCTTCGGGATCATTGCATTCAGCAGCACGAGTTCGGAGACTGGCAACCGCTCACAGGCAAGAGGTGCACTGAAGGCACCCATTGACTGGGCGACCAGGGTGACGTCTTCGGCCGACTCGGCCGCAGCGACGATAGCGTCGGAGTGATCGGCGAAGGTCGCGCCCGGCCAGTTCGGCAGCGACACCGCGACGCAGCGCGAACCCGCATCAAGGATGAGTGGCTCAACGAGTTGCCAATATCCGGCATTGCCGCCGGCGCCGGGAACTAGGACGAAGCTGCGCTGCCGCATGGAAGCCATTCTGGAGTGCGAGTCCAGCCGCCGATAAGTCAGCTGCCCGTGCGAGGGCCAGCGTCTACAGTGTCAGCGTGTCTCTGACGAGTCAGGTTCCTTCCCTCAAAGCGCTGCACGCGCTCGACCCGCTGCAGCAGCCGGAGTACCCGTCAGCCACCGATCTCGCTGACGTGGTCGGCAAGCTTCGTACCCTCCCGCCGTTGGTATTTGCCGCCGAGTGCGACAAGCTACGCGCCAAGATGGCCAGCGTGGCGGCCGGTGAGGCCTTCGTGCTGCAGGGTGGCGACTGTGCGGAGACCTTCGCCGAGGTGACGGCGGCGAACATCCAAGGCAAGCTTCGTACCTTGCTTTCCATGGCGGTCGTCTTGACGTACGCGGCCCAAGTGCCGATCGTCAAGGTCGGCAGGATGGCAGGCCAGTTCGCGAAGCCTCGCAGTTCGGCCATCGAAACCCGCAGCGGCGTCGCGCTGCCCGCGTACCGCGGCGACGCCGTGAATGGGTTCGATTTCACGCATGAAGCGCGCAAGGCTGATCCGCATCGACTCCTGGAGGTCTACAACGCCTCAGCCGCGACCCTGAATCTGACCCGCGCTTTCGTCACCGGCGGATTCGCTCATTTGCGCAGCGTGCACAGCTGGAACGCCGACTTTGTCAAGAACTCCGCGGCCGGGGTGCAGTACCAGAACATGGCGAACGAGATCGATCGCGCACTGGCGTTCATGGTGGCCTGTGGGATCGATGACGACGTGTTCCGGACGGTCGACTTTTACTCCAGCCACGAGGCGTTGATCTTGGAGTACGAGCACGCGCTGACTCGCATCGACTCACGGACCGGTCAGCCGTACGGCACATCGGGGCACTTCTTGTGGGTGGGCGAGCGGACCCGCCAACTGCATAGTGCCCATGTCGAACTGCTTCGCCATGTCCGTAACCCGCTCGGGGTGAAACTCGGCCCGACCAGCACTGCCGACAACGCGCTGGAACTTGCTGACCGCCTCGACCCTGATCATGAACCGGGACGGATCACGTTCATCACCCGGATGGGTGCGGCCAAGGTGCGGGAGGTGCTGCCGGACGTCGTGGCGAAGGTGACTGCCAGCGGCCGGCAGGTGGCCTGGGTCTGCGATCCGATGCACGGCAACACCTTCGAGGCCCGCAACGGCTACAAGACCCGGGCATTCTCCGACGTCATGGCCGAGCTCAATGGCTTCTTCGACGTTCACGAGGAGCTAGGGACCTGGCCTGGCGGGGTGCATGTTGAGCTGACCGGCGATGACGTCACAGAGTGCGTCGGTGGCAGCGACGACCTGGTCGAGGCTGATCTGGTCAGCCGTTATGAGACGCTGTGCGACCCGCGGCTGAACCGCAACCAGTCGTTGGAGCTGGCGTTCTTGGTCGCGGAACGACTGACCCGGGGTGGCATCAAAAGGACGAACCCGGTCCAGGCATACGTGCCGCTCACTTTTTGAGTTCCACTCACCCGATACCCTCCCTGCATGGCACGCCCACCGTTAGCGCCGTTCCCCGATGACGCGTTCTCTCGAGTGCTCTGCGCTGTGGCCCACCCCGACGACGTTGAGTACGGTACGTCGTCGGCAGTCGCGGCCTGGACCTCGAAAGGAATCGAGGTCGCTTACCTGCTGTTGACCCGCGGCGAAGCCGGCATCGACACGATGGATCCGAAGGCCACCGCGGAGTTGCGGGTACGCGAGCAGATCACAGGCTCGCACGAGGTCGGCGTCACTCGTGTGGAGTTTCTGGAGTATCCGGACGGGGTGCTCGAGTACAGCTTGTCGATGCGCCGTGATATCGCGCGGGCGATCCGGTCGTTCCGGCCCGACGCGCTGGTCGTGAGTCCTTGGGATGTCGAGTTTCCCATCGGCTTGAATCAGGCAGATCACCGAGTCGCCGGGCTGGCCGCCGTAGACGCGATGCGCGATGCGGGCAACCGCTGGGTGTTCCCCGAGCTGCTCTCCGAAGGACTCGAGCCGCATTCGACGCGATGGCTGCTGACCAACGGCTTGGAGAATGGCACGCACGGCGTGGACGTCAGTGGTGAACCGCTCGAGCGTGGTATCGCCTCCTTGGAGGCGCATGCGGAGTACCTGGCGGCGATTCCTGGCCATCCCGCCCCTCGCACGATCATTTCAGCCTTTACCGCGATGCAGGGAAAGGCGATGGGCGTCGCGAACGCGGTGCTGTTCCGAGCGTGGGACTCCCAGGCTCGTCCAGCCATCCTGGAAGACCCACAGGTGGCCGAAGAAGAGGCAGCAGCGAAGGCAGGATAGCTTCTTGATCGATCTTCGCTCCGACACCGTGACCAAGCCGACCGAAGGGATGCGGCGGGCGATGCTGGTCGCGCCGGTCGGCGATGACGTGTACGCCGAGGACCCGACGGTGATCGAGCTGGAGCAGCGGGTGGCGCGGCTGCTAGGGCATCAGGCCGGTTTGTTCTGCGTCAGCGGGTCGATGTGCAACATGCTCGGCGTTCGGCTGCTGGTCGAGCCCGGCCAGGAGGTGATCTGCGACGTCCAGGCCCACATCGCTCGTGCCGAGATGGGCGCGCACGCCGCGATGCAGGGCGCGACGATGCGCACCTTTCCGTCCCCTCATGGCAAGGTGCAACTGGTTGAGGTGGCGAAGATCATCTCGCCTGCGGCCGGTCCATACCTGGTCTCCACAGCCGCGGTCGCGGTGGAGAACACGCACAACTTCGGCGGCGGGACGATCCAGCCTTTCGATGAATTGGCGGCAGTGGGCGAGCTGTGTCGCGAGCACGGCATCGGCTATCACCTGGACGGGGCCCGGCTCTGGAATGCGCACGTTGCCACCGGCGTGCCACTGCAGGAGTACGGGCGGCTGTTCGACACGGTCAGCGTGTGCTTCTCCAAAGGCCTCGGAGCCCCTGTCGGCTCCGTACTGGTGAGCAGCACCGAACACATTGCGCGCGCCCGCGTGCTGCGCAAGCGGCTTGGTGGTGGCTGGCGCCAGGCCGGCGTACTCGCTGCGGCGTGCCTGTACGCCCTTGATCATCATCTGCAGCGACTGATCGATGATCATGCGGCAGCACGCATCTTCGCCGAGGAGGTGGCCAGTCAGGCGCCGACTGCGGTCGAGCCTGACGACGTTGAGACGAATGTCGTCGTGATCAATACCGGCGCGATGCCCGCAGCGCCGGTCGCCGCCGCTGCTGCCGAGGGCGGAGTCCAAGTCTCCGCGCTGGGGCCCTTCATGATCAGAGCGGTTACCCATCTCGACGTGACGGCCGAGGACTGCGAGGCGGCCGGCCGTGTGATTGGCAAACTCTTGACCGGTTAGCCGCCGCCGCCCAGGCCCGCGCTTAGCCGGTCGATATTCACCCCATACGGTTGGGAAATGCGGATCACCCACTTGGGCCACTCGGCAGTGCTGGCCGAAACTGACGATGCACGAATTCTGATCGACCCGGGGAACCTCGGCGACGCGTGGCACGGCTTGACCGATCTTGACGCAGTGTTGGTGACCCACCAACATCCCGATCACCTTGATCCTGCGAACATGCCAGCGCTGGTGCACGCAAACGCAGCAGCCAGAATCCTGGTCGAGCCGTCGATCATGGATCTGATCAGCGCCGGCGACCTGCCGTCGCTCGGTGCCAACGCGACCGCCTTGCCGCCGAACCATCAGGCGACGATCGGAGATGTCCTCGTCACGGCGGTTGGTGGCCAGCACGCGATCATCCATCGCGACCTGCCACGGATCGGCAACGTCGGCTATCTGCTGACGTCCGAAGGCCAGCCCACGCTTTTCCATCCTGGCGATGAAATCGACACAATTCCGGACGGCGTCGACATCCTTGCGGTTCCGGAGTACGCACCCTGGGCAGCGATGAAAGAGACCGTCGACTTCGTCCGGGCGGTCGGCGCGTTGGAAGGGTTCCCGATCCACGATGAGCTGCTCAGCGATCGAGGGCGCAACCTCATTTTCAGCCGGCTAAATGAGCTGACCACGACCCGCGTAGTGGACATGCGTGGCGGCGTCGCACACGAGTTCTGAAGCTCTCGATCACGCTTGTGGCGTCGGTCGGAAGCCGAGCCGGCGCGATAGCTGCGCGGCGCCGGCATTCACCGCATTGACCAGATGCGTTTCGCCCTCTTGATTGACCTCATCGGCAACGTAGGTGACCGCGATGGCGGCAGCGGGGTGGCTCGCATGATCCAGCACCGCCTGTGCTACTGATGAGAAACCGCTGGTCACCGTACCCGCTTCGGTGGCATGTCCTTGATTCCGGACGTCGCTCAGCAGCTGTCGCAGCGCGCTCGGTGTCGCCGGTCCATGATCGGTTTCTACAAAGGCCGCTGCGTTCGGAAACAGGGCGCGTACCTGGGCCGAAGGCAGTCGCGCCAGCATGGCCAGTCCGCTGGCCGTCACCACAGCAGGGAGCCGCACCCCCACATCGGTGATCAACATCGGGCGCCCCGCTGCTCGCTCCTCGATGAGATAGAGCACGTCGCGTCCGTGCAGCACCGCAAGGTGGGCGTTCTGCTTCGTCCGGTCGACCAGCTGCCGAACGATAGGCCGCGCGATGCGCTGCAAGGGTGCTTGACGTGCGTACGCGGACCCAAGCTCGTATGCCGCAACGCTCAGCCCGTAGCGCCGCTCCTCGGGCAGATAGTGCACAAAGCCGTGGTCGAGGAGCACCGAGAGCAATCGGTAGGTGGTGGAGCGCGGAAGCCGAAGGGTCGCCGCGACCATCCCTGCAGATACCGGCTCGGGATGATGCGAGAGCAGCGTAAGCATTCGCAAAACGTGATCAGCTGCCGGTGCTGCCGACATCAGGTTCTCCTCATGTCTCAGATTTGGGACATAGTTTGGCGCACAGCTCTGCCCAACAGGGTGGTGGGTCGATTGCAATGGATGACATGCACGAGCGCAGCGTCACGGTCGGCATCGGCCCGGTCTCCCGTGAAGACGTGATAGCAGTAGCGCGATACGACGCGCAGGTCGTTATCGCCGACGAGGCCTGGGCCGAGGTTCGCAAATCCCGCGAAATCATCGAGGCACTGGCCGATGATCAAGAGCCGCATTATGGGGTGTCCACTGGCTTCGGAGCGCTGGCAAACCGGCACATCCCGGTCGAACTCCGGGCCCAGCTGCAGCGCAGCCTGGTTCGCTCGCACGCCGCCGGATCCGGACCGGAGGTCGAGCGGGAGGTGGCGCGGGCTCTCATGCTGCTGCGGATCTCCACTCTCGCCACTGGCCGTACCGGAATCCGTGACGAGACCCTGCGCAGCTATGTCGCCATGCTCAACGCTGGCCTCACACCGGTGGTCTACGAGTACGGCAGCCTCGGCTGCTCCGGGGACCTAGCTCCACTAGCCCATTGCGCGCTGGCACTGATGGGGGAGGGGACGGTCCGCGATGCGGATGGCACGATGACCCCGACGAGCGAGGCATTCGCCACAGCTGGTATCGCTCCGGTCACGTTGGCTGAAAAGGAAGGCTTGGCGCTGATCAACGGCACCGATGGGATGCTCGGCATGCTGCTGCTGGCGATCACCGATCTGCGGCGGCTCCTCAAGATCGCTGACATCACGGCCGCGATGAGTGTCGAAGGTTTACTCGGCACTGATGACGTCTTCGCTGATGATCTTCATGCCCTTCGGCCGCACCTGGGCCAGGCCGTGTCCGCGACCAATCTGCGCATGATCATGGCGGGCAGCGAGATTCGGGAAAGCCACCGGACCGAAGCATGCACGAGAGTTCAGGACGCCTATTCGCTACGCTGCGCGCCGCAGGTGGCCGGCGCGGTACGTGACACAGTTGATCATGCGGAGCGGGTTGCGTTGATCGAACTGGCGTCTGCCATTGACAATCCGGTGATCACCCTCGACGGCCGTGTCGAGTCCAATGGCAACTTTCACGGTGCGCCGCTCGGCTACGTGCTGGACTTCCTTGCCATCGCCGTGGCAGACCTGGCGAGCATCTCGGAACGGCGTACCGACCGGTTCTTGGACCGGGCCCGCAATGGCGGTCTGAATGCGTTTCTCGCGGCCGACCCGGGTGTCGACTCCGGCTACATGATCGCGCAGTACACCCAGGCGGCGATCGTCTCCGAGCTCAAGCGGCTTGCAGCACCTGCTTCGGTCGACTCGATTCCCAGCTCTGCCATGCAAGAGGACCACGTGTCGATGGGCTGGTCAGCCGCGCGAAAGCTGCGTCGAGCGATCGACGGACTGACGCGAGTGCTGGCGATTGAGCTGCTCACAGCTGCGCGTGGCATCGAGCTCCGCTCGCCACTGCTTCCGGCACCCGCCACGGCGGCCGCGATCACCGCCCTCCGTCAGGCCGGCGCCCCCGCGCCCGACACCGATCGCTGGCTCGCGCCGGAGATCGACATTGCCGTCGACCTGGTCGCCACCGGGGCGGTCATCGCCGTCGTCGAGTCGGTGACCGGCCCCCTCACCTGAGCAACGAAAAGGAGACTCCCACCATGGAAGGCGCCCGACCCGTACGCGCACCGCGCGGCACCACGCTGACCGCGCGATCCTGGGCCACCGAGGCCCCGCTGCGGATGCTGATGAACAATCTCGATCCCGAGAACGCGGAACGTCCCGATGATCTTGTCGTGTACGGCGGCACCGGACGCGCGGCCCGCGACTGGCGGGCCTTCGATGCGATGGTCCGTACCCTCACCACGCTGGGACCCGACGAGACCATGCTGGTGCAATCCGGCCGCCCAGTTGGGGTGATGCAAACCCACGAGTGGGCGCCGCGAGTGATCTTGGCCAACTCCAACCTGGTCCCGGACTGGGCTACCTGGCCGGAGTTCCGCCGCTTGGAGAAGCTCGGGCTCACGATGTACGGCCAGATGACTGCCGGCTCATGGATCTACATCGGCACTCAGGGCATCGTCCAGGGCACCTACGAGACCTTTGCCGCGGTGGCGGAGAAACGATTCGGCGGCACACTGGCCGGAACCTTGACGCTTACCGGCGGTTGCGGAGGGATGGGCGGCGCCCAGCCGCTCGCGGTGACATTGAACGACGGGGTTTGTCTGATCGTTGACGTCGACCGTTCCCGGCTGCAGCGCCGCGTTGATCATCGGTACCTCGACGAGATTGCTGATGATCTTGATCAGGCGGTGGCACGCGCTGTGGCCGCGAAGGCTGAGCGGCGGGCTACCTCCATTGGTGTGGTCGGTAACTGTGCCGAGATCTTTCCTGAGCTTTTACGGCGCGGCGTGCCGATCGACATTGTCACCGATCAGACCAGCGCCCACGATCCGCTGTCCTACCTGCCCGAAGGCATCAGCCTCGAGGACTGGGCGACCTACGCAGAGCAGAAGCCTGAGGAGTTCACCGACCGAGCACGAGCCAGCATGGCGCGTCACGTGCAGGCGATGGTCGAGTTCTCCGATGGTGGCGCTGAGGTCTTCGACTACGGCAACTCAATTCGTGACGAGGCTCGACTGGGTGGTTATGCGCGCGCTTTCGAGTTTCCGGGTTTCGTGCCGGCCTACATCCGGCCGCTGTTCTGTGAGGGCAAGGGCCCATTCCGCTGGGTGGCGTTGTCCGGAGATCCAGCCGACATCGAAGCCACCGACCAGGCTGTGATGGATCTCTTCCCAGACAATGATCGGCTGCACAAATGGATGCGTGGTGCTCGCAACAAGATCAGCTTCCAGGGGCTGCCGGCGCGAATCTGCTGGCTCGGCTATGGCGAGCGGGACAAGGCGGGCCTGGCCTTCAATGACCTGGTCGCGTCCGGCAAGATCAGCGCACCTATCGTGATCGGCCGTGATCATCTAGATTGCGGCTCGGTCGCCAGTCCGTATCGGGAGACGGAGTCCATGCTCGACGGCTCGGATGCGATTGCGGACTGGCCGCTGCTCAATGCCATGATCAACACCGCCTCGGGAGCTTCCTGGGTTTCCATTCACCACGGCGGCGGGGTGGGCATTGGTCGCTCCATTCACGCCGGCCAGGTCTCGCTCGCCGACGGCACCGAGCTGGCCGCACAGAAGCTGGCTCGGGTCTTGACCAATGATCCCGGCATGGGAGTGATCAGGCACGTCGATGC
>DASVEX010000049.1:0-7489 GCA_036380335.1 Propionibacteriaceae bacterium
AGCTAGTTGACAAGATCAAGAGGGCACTCAACGACGTTGCCAGCCTTGACCATGATCGAATCGTGCGGTCTTTCCTTGCGGTGATCGAGGCTGTGGTGCGCACGAACTTCTACGTTGCCGATCGCGAAGCCATCGCACTGAAGTTGTTACCAAGACAGATCCCGGATCTGCCTGAGCCTCGTCCGGCGTTCGAGATCTTCGTTTATTCGCCCCGCATGGAGGGCGTCCATCTGCGGTACGGGCCGGTCGCCCGGGGCGGAATCCGCTGGTCGGATCGCGCCGAGGATTTTCGGACCGAGGTACTGGGCTTGGTCAAGGCGCAGATGGTGAAGAACACAGTGATCGTCCCGGTCGGAGCCAAGGGCGGGTTTTACTGCAAGCGTTTGCCGGAATCCCGCGAGCGGGAGGCCTGGCTCGCCGAAGGTCTGGCGTGCTACCAGCTCTTCGTGACGAGCTTGCTGGATGTCACCGACAACATCGTGGGTGATGTCGTGGTACCCCCGGCTGATGTCGTTCGCTATGACGGGGACGATCCGTACCTCGTCGTTGCAGCCGACAAGGGAACCGCCACGTTCTCCGATGCCGCCAACAAGATCTCGGTCGACGCGGGATTTTGGCTCGGTGACGCGTTCGCCTCCGGCGGCTCGGCCGGTTATGACCACAAGGCCATGGGCATTACCGCTCGAGGCGCTTGGGTGTCGGTGTGCCGGCACTTCCGTGAGATGGATCTCAACCCCGAGACCACGGATTTCACCTGTGTCGGAATCGGCGACATGAGCGGCGACGTCTTCGGCAACGGAGTGCTGCTGAGCAAGCATCTCAAGCTGCTGGCAGCCTTCGATCATCGGCACATCATGATCGACCCACAGCCCGATCCGGCACGCAGCTGGGAGGAGCGTGCCCGGCTGTTCGCACTGCCGCGCTCCAGCTGGGCCGACTACGACACCAGCCTGTTGTCCGATGGTGGCGGCGTGTTTCCCCGCACCCTGAAGTCCATCGTGATCACTAAACAGATGCGCAGTGCCCTCGGCATTGACAAGTCGGTGGAAGCACTGACACCTGCAGAGTTGATCAAGGCCTGCCTGAGGGCTCCCGTCGACTTGTTGTGGAACGGTGGCATCGGGACCTTCGTCAAGGCGCTGACCGAAACCAACGACGTGGTTGGCGACAAGGCCAATGACGCGTCGCGGGTCGACGGCTGTGAGTTGCGCGCCAAGTGTGTCGGTGAGGGCGGAAACCTCGGCCTGACTCAACTCGGCCGGGTGGAGTATGCGGAGAAAGGCGGCCGGATCAACACTGACTTCATAGATAATTCCGCCGGGGTCGACACGTCTGATCATGAGGTCAACATCAAGATCCTGCTCACCGGGGAGGTGGCCGTCGGGCGGCTATCACCTGAGGACCGTGATCAGCTTCTCGCGTCGATGACCGACGAGGTTGCCCAGCTCGTACTCAAGGACGACTACGACCAGAACTTGGCCCTGGCCAACGCTGTATATCAGTCGGCGTCGATGGCCGGGGTTCACGAAGACTGGATGGAGCGCCTGGAGAGCCAAGGGTTGGTCGATCGGGAGATTGAGTTCTTGCCCTCCACCGAGGCGATGGAGATGAGGCGCAGCAACCACAAGGGCTTGACCTCGCCGGAGCTCGCGACGCTGCTCGCGTACACCAAGATCGTTCTCGAGGACGAGATCTTGGCATCTGACATGCCCGATGATCCTTATCTGGTGGACCGCCTGATCGAGTACTTCCCAACGGCGATGCGGCAGCGCTATGCCGACCAGATGCGAACACACCGGCTGCACCGGGAGATCATTGCCACAGTTGTCGTCAACGAGTTCGTCAACGAGTCCGGCATTACCTGCTTCCACCGACTGTCGGGGGAGACCGGGGCGGGAGCGGCAGATGTCATTCGGGCGCAGATCGCGGCGCGCGCGATCTTTGCGGCTATTGATCTTGACAAGACCGTGGCCGCACTTGATCACCAAATCAGTGCCCAGATGCAGACCGTGCTCCGGATGGAAGTGCGCACCCTGGTGGAGCGCGCGACCCGTTGGCTGATCAACAATCGGCGGCATCCGATCGATATCGGTGGCACCGTTACCCAGTTCTCCGATGGGGTCCGGGCCGTCCAACACGCCTTGCTGACAACCCTGGCTGGACGCGAGAAGGAGGCGTTCGAGCAGCGGCTCAAGAGTTATCAAGCCGCCGGCGTACCCGATGAGCTGGCGACGGCGATCGCGGTGCTGCCTGCGGCGTATGCGGCACTGACCATCGAGCAGACGGCCGCGCAGTCCGGAATCGATGTCTTGAAGGTTGCCGATGTGCACTTCACCCTCGGTCAGCGTCTCGGACTTGACCGGCTCTTGAGCCGCATCATCGAACTCCCACGCGACGATCGGTGGCAGACGATGGCCCGGGCAGCGCTCCGCGACGATCTGCACGCGGTGCATGCTCAGCTCACCGCGGAGGTGCTCGGCGCGAACGGGAACCTGACCAAGAGTGCAAAGGACGTGGTCCTTGGTTGGGAGAAGTCGAACGCAGCGGTGATCGACTCCGTGAAGACACTCCGCTCGATCACCAGCGCTCGTGCCGAACTGGCTCGGATGTCGGTCGGTCTCCGAGTTGTCCGCCGTCTGCTTTCCAGATAGTTGTGAGGTATGCGGATTGACCTGCATACGCACTCGTTGATCTCGGACGGGACGGACACGCCGGCTGAGCTGGTGCGCAAAGCTCAGAGGGTCGGGCTCGACGTGGTAGCGCTGACCGACCACGACACCTTTGACGGCCTCGATGAGGCAGTTGCAGAGGGAGAGCGGCTCGGAGTCGGCGTATTGCGCGGGATGGAGCTCTCCTGCTCCCGGCGCGGCAGCAGCGTGCATGTCCTCGCGTACGGGGCGGATCCGGCCAGTCCGGGGCTAAGCGCTGAGATGGCAAAAGTCCGCGACGGCCGGCTGGGTCGGCTGGCAGGCGTCTTGGAGAAGTTGGCCGCACTGGGCGTTCCGGTAAGTGAGGCCGAGGTGATGGCTCAGGTGGGGAGCAGTCCCTCGGTTGGTCGTCCACACATCGCTGACGCACTGATCAAGGCAGGACACGTGCGCGATCGGCAGGATGCGTTCGATCGCTTCCTGGCCGACGGCGGATCGGCTCACGTAGCGCGCTACACCATCGACGTGGAACGCGGAATCGACCTCGTGCACCAAGCGGGCGGGCTAGCGGTGATTGCGCACCCTTGGGGTCGAGGTCGTGAGCACCTGCTTCCGCAGGGTGTGCTGACGGCGCTGACTCGCGATCACCAGCTGGATGGCATCGAGGTAGACCATCAAGATCACGATGCCGACATCCGGATGCGGCTGCGCATCTTGGCCGACAGCCTTGGGCTGCTGGCCACGGGCTCCAGCGACTATCACGGCACTGGGAAGCTTGATCATGAGCTGGGCTGCAATACCACCGATCCGGAGGTCTTCGCCGAGATCCAACGACGGTTATCGTGAACCGAAGGCGTGCTGCGGAGGCCACCGTGATTGCCGTGGCGAACCAGAAGGGCGGCGTCGCCAAAACCACGACGGTCGCATCGCTGGGCGCTGCGTGGTCGCAGCTCGGCCAGCGGGTGCTGATCGTTGATCTTGATCCGCAGGCGTGTCTGACCTTCTCCGTGGGCTATGACCCGGAGTCGATTAGCTGCTCGGTGCACCAGCTGTTGGTCGGCCAGGTGGCTGCGGAGGATGCCGTATTGGGCACCGAGGAAGGGCCGAACCTGCTGCCTGCCACCATCGAGCTGGCGATGGCCGAGCAGCTGCTGGCGAGTCGTCAGGGCCGGCAACGACTCTTGAAAGATTCGCTCAAGCCGCTACTCAGCCGCTACGACTTCATCGTCCTGGACTGCCCTCCGACGCTGGGCATCTTGACCACCGTAGGCCTCACCGCTGCGAACGGCGTCTTGATTCCTTTGCAATGCGAGACGCTGAGTCACCGCGGTGTCGGTCAGCTGCTCGACACGATCTACGACGTCAAGAAATTCACCAACCGCGGACTGGACGTGATTGGCGTACTCCCGACGCTGTTCGACGGCCGTACCATTCATGGCCGCACTGTGCTCGAACGGATCGGTGACGACTACGGCGTCACGGTACTGTCGCCTCCGATACCGAAGTCCGTCCGGTTCGCCGAGGCGCCAGCAGTGGGCCAGACTGTCCTTCGCACCGCCCGGACGAGTAAGGGCGCTACGGCGTACCGTGAGCTGGCTGGTCAGCTGATGACGCTCCGTGTTTGATTGCCTAGCTTTGCGGCGTAGTCGGCGATCGGACGTTCTGCCAGCTCGGCATAGAGCTGATCCAGATGCGCCGCCGGCTCACCGAGACCGTCCAACGCATCGAGCTGTCGGCCGATCTTTTCTGACCGCCATTCGTAGGCGAGCAGATCCAGCGCCACCCAGACGGCTAAGGCGTGGTGATGCAGGATCGCGTCCAGCTGGCGGCGTAACTCGTCGTCAGCCGAGTCCTGACAGGACTTCGGTAACAGATCTCGGAGGCTGAAAAAGCGGCGTACCAAAGGTCCTCCTCGCGGGGCCAGAAAGCCAAGACCCTCGCGAGCCCGAGCGCCACGGACGACTGCCTCGGCCTCGTCCTGCAGGATCAGGGCTTCGGCGGCGATGCGCCGCATAGCAGCTCGCGGATCCACCGGTGAGTCGGCTTGCTCGATCGGGGCCTGCTCATTGACCCCATGGTGATCGGCTGCCATGGCCTGTGTAGGCCTGCGGCGTCGAATGCCGCGCATGGGGAGACCATATCTCCGTCGACCGCGTCCTGGCACGTGGCGGCTATGGATGTGGCGCCACCATCACCAGCAGCGACGTTGTCGACAAGATCACAAAGGCGATGCAGAGCTCGGCTCCCATCGCCACCGCGAGGCCGGACACGCCGACATTCTTTCCGGGCACGTCCGGCACGAGATGCCGCTGCCGAAATGCGGCACGGGCCGCGTACTTGCGGCCCTGGTTTCCCATCAGCAGCATGAACCCGAAGATCGCGACCTTGATGACGAGAACCAGCCCGTAGCGAGAGCCGATCAGCGGAGACAACCCGCCCGCGACAGCCACGGCATGAATGATCCCGGTCACGACGAGGGTGGCCACACTGAGCATCGCCACCCGGGAGAAACGCGGGATGAGCTGGTCAAGCTCCTCCACCCTGTCCCCCGGGATCAAAACTGCCGCCAAAGCGACGAGTCCACCCAGCCACGCGCAGGTTGCCAACACATGCAACCCCGTCGCAGCGATCTTGGTGACCTCCCAAGGCCCGCCAATGGCATCGGACTGCGCCACCATCGAGGCGGCGATCACGAGCACCACAGTGAGGGCGAGGACTCGCCGCCAGCCGATCACGGCACCGCTGATGATGTCGGGAAGAAAGAACATCGCGGCCACGAGGGCAGCCAGTCTGGCTAATTGGGCGGCGCCACCCAGCGGAGTGACGATGTCACCGAGCAGCCTGCCCGCGAAGATCAGCTGAATCGCTGGACCGGCCAGCGTCCCGATGATCATGGCGGCGGTGCCGGCCAGCGCCAGCACGACAAGCCGGCCATTCCTCCGGCCGTCAGGCCACACCACGCTCCAGAAAGTCAAGGTGCCGGCCAGCAGCACATAGCCGGCGTAGGTCAATACCCGGTTCGCACCGAGGGCCAGGTCAAGGAGATCTTGGTTCACTATGTCCTCGGCAGGTCGAATTGAACGATAATCACGGCTTGGCTGAGCGGCAGCTCTCCCTTGGCACGAAGATGAGGCAACCGGCCCGCAGCGCACGTCTGCCCGCTGATTCCTCGTCGCATCGGGCACTGGATATTGCGCACCGTGCCTCCGCTGACCATCATCACGACATGCAGTCTCGGATCACCCGCTGCGAGCGGACTGATCACAGCGAGGGCACGGCCTGCACGTGATGGGATGCTGCGTGCGGTGACGTCGTGCAGTTGGTAGCGCAGCTCCATCCGATTCGCGGGTTCGACCAAAGCGATGTCCAGACGGCTACCGACTTGACCCTTCGGCACGATGACCGGCTGATTGTCGGCGCTCATCTGAACGTCAGAGGCAACCGGCTTGAGCCCTGCAAAGGGCTTGCCCCCCGGCGCCAGCTTGGGTGGAGCAAGGCGTACGGAATTGACCTGCGATGGAAGAATCACCAGCTCGGCGACATCGAAGCTCCCGTCGCGCAGCGGGCTTGCCATCAGCAAGATCCCGGGCTCGGTTGTGCCGGGTCCACGAGGCAACTTGCGTTCGGCCGGTGTTGGCGGAGGAATACGTTTCGCTGACGCGGTAGGCGATGGTGATGCAGCAGGGCTCTGGCTGGCCGACCCCGCGGTTGTTGGTGAAGTCGTGCTACTCGGAGCGACGGGGGTCGCTCGCGGCAGCTGTGGCGCTACACGGTAGAAGGCGACAGCTGAGATCAGCAGTCCGACAATGAGGGCAAGGCCCACGGCGCGCCGCAGCCCAGCCGCCCATGGATGACCAGTCACGGTCAATTTGCTCAAGTCACCGCATCCCCCCGTTGCACTCGGCTGAGCTTTTCTTGGTACGTTCGACGGCGCAGCTCTTCGGGGCCATATATTACGCCTTGGATCTTGAATCCCCAGGGGGCGAACAACGAGCAAAGGGTGGGTGAACAAGTCTTGATCACCAAGCGGACCACGCGATGGGCCAAGCTGGCGGTGCTAGCCGCAGGAGTGTTGGCGCTGGCGGCAGTAACGATCAGTCCGAGCTATGCCGCCAATGACACTGAGGTCTATATCGTGCAGGGCCTGCCGGGAAAGAATCTCGACGTCGAGATCGACGGTAAATCTGTTGCTTCAGGCGTCAAGACGGCCGACGTGGCCGGTCCGTTCAAGGTGAAGCCTGGCAAGAACACCGTGACCTTCAGTGAAAACGGCAATGAGCTGCTCAAGAGAACCTTCTCCGTCAAGGACGGCGGCAAGGCCGACGTCGTCGCCCATCTGCCGGCATCCTCATCGGGTGATCCTCTAGTGACCGTCTATAAGTACGAAGACGTCAAGGTGCCTAAAGGCAAAGCGTTCCTCGCAGTTTCGCACACTGCTGCCGTGCCACCAGCCGATATTCAGGTGAACGGTCAGGTACTTTTCGCCAACATCGCCAATGGCGAGTCACTCGATCTGACGGTGCCGGTTGCCACGTACAAGGTGGCGATCGTGCCCAGCGGAAAGAAGAAGCCCGTCTACTTCGGTCCGGTCAGCTTGACAGTCAAGGGTGGAGCCATCAACCTCGTCTATGCGCTGGGCGACCCGGAAAAGAAGACGATGAACGTCGCTGTGCACGTTGTGGAAACCGGCAAGACGGGGTCCGACAAGCCTTCCGAGGTGAACACGGGAACCGGTGGTCAGGCCGTTGGTGAAGGCCCGGCATTGCAGGTGAACCTGGCGCGTTGACACGACGAGCCTTGCAGTCCCGGTTCCGAAGCCTCGAGCGACGCGGACCGGGACT
>DASVEX010000050.1:0-16696 GCA_036380335.1 Propionibacteriaceae bacterium
CTGGTGACCGAGTGGCCTACGAGCTGGAATGCGAAGATCCCCAAGGTGAGATGGGCGAAGAAGGCTGGATCGCTCTGGCGACGGATGATCGTGACGAGGACGTAGTAGACGGCCGCGAGGAGCAGTGGGTTGAGTACCAGCCACGCCTGACCAAAAACCGTCGAGGTGTTGGCGCCACGCATAGTGGCTTTGCTCATCTCGGCCGCGAAGGCCCGACGGCGCCACACCTCGCGGAAGTAGGGAATCAGCGGAGGCAAGCCCGCGCGATGGGGTCCGTAGTGGTGGTAGATCGGCTCGAACTCCGCCTGTCGCGGACGGCTGGTCGCGGTCATCGCGACACCACCTTCCTGTCGGCCATGGCTTCTGATCTCCCGTACCTTCACCTAAGTCGTCTCACTCGCCTCGTACTTATCTTCGGGGCGACCACGGATGAATAGTCTGCCATGGTCGAGCGCCACCAACCCCCATCGCCGACCGCCGTACGAGAGCATGACGTTCTGCGAAGAATCTTGCTCGCACACTGTCGATTACGGCCGCGCTCGCACGTGGGAGAGGTGTCCACACTCTCATCCTGATAAGGAGCACAACCATGAAGTACGTCCTCATGTACACCAACCAGCCCGATCTCGATGCCGCCGTGCCCGAGGAGCGTCAAGCCGAGGTGTACCAGGCAATCTTTGGCTGGTTCGAGAAGCATGGAGCGGTGATGGTCGACGGCGGCGCTGAGTTGCAAGGACCACAAACCGCCACGTCTGTGAAGTCGGGCACGAACGGCGGCACGCCAGTGGTCGTCGATGGGCCCTTCTCCGAGGCCAAGGAGAACGTCGGGGGGTTCAGCATCATCGACGTTCCCAACCTGGATGCGGCCATCGCCATCGTCAAGGAGTGGCCATCGCTCGGGCTGCCCGGCGTGGCAGTCGAAATCCGGCCCATCGTCGATCACAGTGGCGATATGTGAGCATGCACGCAGGGGCAAGCATCTGCTCTGATCTGGTGAACCGTGTGTGCGTTGAGGCTGCGAACCATGCGTCCTGAGCCTGCGAACCATGAGCCCTGAGCCTGTCGAAGGGCACTCCTCCGGCACCTCCCGGCCCTCGGCGGAGGACGCGGCACTCGCCCGCATCGTCCGCCGTGAGGCTGGTCTGATCGTTGCCCAGCTGCAGCGTCGGCTGGGCAACTTCGACATCGCCGAAGAGGCAGTCCAAGAAGCGATCATCGTCGCATTGCGAACCTGGCGTCGCGACGGGGTGCCAGCCAATCCGGGAGGATGGCTGTCGCTCGCGGCTCGGCGCCGGGCCATCGATCTACTCCGGAAACGCGCCCGCGAGGTCAGTCTCGTGGACGAGTGGGATGCGGACCTGACGACCGCGGCCAGCGCGACGCAGCGTACGGGCGACGAGCGATTGCCGATGCTCTTCGGTTGCTGCCATCCGGCGCTCAGCGTCGAGGCTCGGCTGGCGCTGACACTGCGAGCCGTGGTCGGCATGACGACGCAGCAGATCGCGAGCGCCTTCCTGGTGCCCGAGGCGACCATGGCACAGCGTCTGGTACGCGCCAAGCGCAAGATCACCAGCGCCGGCATCCCCTTCACCATTCCCGACGCCGATGATCTTGCACCGCGGCTGGACGACGTATTGACGGTGATCTACCTGAGCTACAACGCGGGCTACTTGGAACCTTCCGCGTCCGGACGGGAATTGAGTGATGATGCCATCTGGTTAGCCGAGTTGGTGGCCCGCGCCTTGCCGAATCAAGCAGAGGCCTGGGGCTTACTCGCCCTGCTGACCTTCCTCTCCTCCCGCACCCAGTCACGCTTCGATGATCAAGGTCGGCTCGTACTACTCGAAGATCAAGATCGTGGGAGGTGGGACGGGGTCGCGATCAGTCGCGCCGACGGTTACCTGGCCACCGCGGCAGCCCGGCACCGGCCCGGTCGGTTCCAGCTCCAAGCGGCGATTGCCGGCTGTCATGCCACCGCCACCTCGTGGGCCGAGACAGACTGGCTGCAGATCCTGACTCTTTACGACCTGTTGCTACGCCACGACGCTTCTCCCGTAATCCGGCTGAATCACGCCATCGCCCTAAGCCATCTCCGCGGCCCGGCGGCGGCCCTTTCCGAAATCGATCAACTCGCCGATCGATTGAACGGCTATCACCTATGGCATGCCACGCGGGCCCAACTGCTCAGCGAACTCGGTGATCATGAAGGAGCCCGCGCCGCCAATGAGCGGGCACTGGCCCTGACGAGCAACCCGGCCGAGCAGCAGCTGCTGCGGTCTCGGCTTGAGATGCCGGAACAATAAGACGACCTAACCCGCGAAAGTGGTCATGAACAACCACTCTCGGAGCAAATCTCGCGTTGTTATCGACCGGTTTCGGTGAGGAGAGGTAAGAACCTGCGGCCTAATTGCCGGCAGCCTTATAGCGCTCCACTACTTCAGTCGGGACACGACCGCGGGTATTGACGTCAATGCCATTCGCCTCAGCCCACTTCCGCACTGCCTTGGTGTCCACGTGATTGGTGGATGCGGCCCTACGCTTCTTCCCACCTACTTTGCGGCCGTGTTGGATGAAGACGCTGAGATTGTTTCGCAGCCGGTTGGCGTTGCGCTCCGACAGATCGATCTCCCACTCAACACCGTCCAGAGCGAAGTGGACGGTCTCGGTCGCGGCTGAGCCGTCGATGTCGTCTTGGAGAGTGGTCAAAACCTTGGTTGCCACGGTCGTTCCTTCTTCCCGAGTGCAGTGGATGGGGCGTCTGAGTTGCTATACCCACAATCGTCCAAATATGACCTGCCAATGGGATCAATAAGTTCCCGAGGCCTACGTCACCATCTTTATCTTGGCGATCTCAGAGAGCCGCCGCAATATGTAGAAATCACTTCTCGCCGGTTCTCGGCGACAGAAACCTACGTTGACCCCGATTGCTAACGCTTTGCACGGGTTCTGCAAGGTCTGCAGAGCTTAGGGAACCCGGGTATTCCTAGATTGCGACACGGCTCGGACGGTGGTTCAAGTGAGCCACCCCGAGCCGACTGCTCAGGATTGCTGATCGGCCCACCAGGCCCGCAGTTCCTCGCGGGCGCGGTCCTCGCCGAGGGGGCCTTCCTCAATCCGACGTTCCAGCAGGTAGGCGTATGCACGACCAACCTCACGACCCTGCGGGATGCCCAGGATCTCCATGATCTGGCTTCCATTGAGGTCTGGCCGCATCGCGTTCAGCTCCTCCTGGGCGGCCAGTTCAGCGATCCGGCGTTCGAGGTCGTCGTACGCGCGCCGCAGCCTTTCCGCTTTCGCCACATCGCGGGTCGTACAGTCCGCTCTGGTCAGCACATGCAACCTGGCCAACTGATCACCAGCATCACGCACGTAACGACGAACCGCCGAGTCGGTCCAGACCCCGCCACTAACCCGGCCATCGCCCGCGTACCCGTGAAACCGCAGATGTAAGGCGACAAGGTCCGAGACCGCTTTGACCTCGTCGCCGCTGAACCGCAGCGCCGTCAACCGTTTCCGGACGAGCTTGGCGCCGACCACGTCATGGTGATGGAACGACACCTTCCCGCCCGGCTCGAACCGCCGAGTCGCAGGCTTCCCGATGTCGTGCAGCAGCGCTGCCAGCCTGATGATCAAATCAGGCCGCTCCGGCAGCCGATCCTCTAGGCCGATCGCTTGCTCGAGCACCGTGAGACTGTGCTGATAGACATCCTTGTGACGATGATGTTCGTCGCGCTCCAGCCGGAGGGCCGGCAACTCGGGCAGCACTCGGGCGGCTAGTCCGGTGGACACCAGCAAGTCCAGACCAGGACGTGGGCGATCGGTCAGCAGCAGCTTGCTCAGCTCGTCGCGGATTCGTTCGGCGGAGATGATCGAGATCCGGTCAGCCATGCCTCGCATGGCGGCAATGACCTCGGGCGCCGGTACGAATCCCAGCTGAGCAACGAAGCGGGCCGCACGCATCATCCGCAACGGATCATCGCTGAAGGAACTCTCCGGTGTGGCTGGTGTCCGGATCACCCGCCGGGCTACATCGCCCAGCCCGCCGTACGGGTCGACGAATCTCTTGTCCGGAATCGACAGCGCCATCGCATTGATCGTGAAGTCCCGGCGGAGCAGATCGCCCTCAAGGGTGTCGCCAAAGGCGACCTCGGGCTTGCGGCTGTGCCCGGGGTAGACATCAGAGCGATACGTGGTGACCTCGATCACCCAGCTCACATCGCCGGCCTCGACCTTGCAGCCGATGGTGCCGTACTCCTTGCCGATCGTCCACACGGCCGGAGTGAACTTCCGCAGCAGCTTCTCGACGGCATCTGGACGGGCTGATGTTGCAAAGTCCAGGTCATGTCCGAGCTTGCCGAGTAATGCGTCGCGGACACTCCCGCCAACCAGGTAAAGCTCGTGTCCGGCATTGCTGAACAGCTCGCCCAACCGATCAGCGACCGGTGCGATTCTGAGGAGGTCGGCCACCGCAGCGGCCTGTACCGAGCTCAGCTGGAAGGTGGACACGCTGAGCGATTGTATCGTCATCGGATTTCATGCCGGGTTGGCGCTTGTTGCACGGTGATCTTCCTCCGTCGACCGTCTCGGCAGGCGCCGTCCTGAGCTCGTCGAGGGCGCCGCCCTGAGCTCGTCGAAGGGGCTCAGACCGCATCGGCAGTTCGTTATCGAATTACCATGACTGAGTGGGGAGGTGGTGCGCGGTGCGTGCAGCCCGCGTACTGCTAGCAGTCGCGGTTTCCGGGCTATGCATGCTCCTGATGCCGCTACGAGCGAGCGCCGCCGAACCGGTCGCGTCGGTTTCGATCACTATTACGTCGCTGAGCCCCGACCTGCCCAGTCGAGACGGCGAGATTACCGTCACCGGCAGGGTCACCAACATCACCAAGGAACGGCTCTACAGGCTAGAAGCTCTCTTCTGGCGGAACCAGGCACCCATCCTCGGCAGGGCAGGGATGGAGCAGGCGCTGGTGTCTGATTCCAATGACCCCCTTGGCGCCCGATACACCGGCGTGTTCCAAAATCTCACGACGCCCCAGAATCCCTTCGTTGCGCCCAATGAGTCAGTCGACTTCACGCTTCGCGTCAAGGTCTCCGACCTGGAGCTCTCCCCCACCGACGGGATCTACTTGATGGGCGTCCATGTCCTGCAGCGGGGCAACAACGTGGCCATTGGACGCGCTCGGGTGTTCGTGCCCGTGATCGCGAGCAAGCCCAGCAGCAAGCTCACCACAACGACGATCGTGGTGCTCAATTCACGCCCTTCCCTGGTACGCAAGGGTGCGTTCTCGGATGATCATCTAGCGGCCGAGGTCGGCCAGAACGGCCGGCTCACGGCCCTGTTGAAGGCGGCGAACACCAACAAGGCAACCTTTGCGGTCGACCCGGCGCTGATCGACGAACTCAAGATCATGTCGGCCGGTTACGAGGTACTGGACTCCGAGGGCACCACTTCGGCGGGCACGGGTCAGGCCGACGCGACGAGATGGCTCCAGAGCTTCGAGACCCTGCAAGGTTCACATGACGGGTATCGGCTGCTGTACGGCTCACCTGACGTTGCTGCGCTGGTCCATGACGGGCAGGAAAGCGTCCTCGACGACGCGGCCAACGCCAACAAGCTGGTCGAGTCCACGCGATCACTACCACTACTGATACTGCCTGGCGGCGGGGCTGCCGATGCGGCTGTTGCGAAGGCGGCTGCGGCATTGCACCCTGCTGCGATCTTGCTCGCCGACACCTCAACCCGAGGTCCGGCGGCGCCGGTGCTCGCGGGCCCAGATGGCATACCGATCATCAGATTCACAGCGGCGGCCAACAAAGGTGGACCTGGACCGGACCCCCGCGAAACCGCCATCCACGTTCATCAGCGGATGCTGACCGAGAGTTGGATCGACGCGACAGCAGCACGTGACGGCATGAACCACGGGAAGGTTCAGCTGATCACCAAAGCTGCGCAGGCAGCGAGAAGTGATCGAAACCTCAAGGCGCCATGGCTGAAAGAGCGCACCTTGAGCGAGCTGCTGAAATCCGCCCCAGCGGCTTGGTCGGAGAAGTATCACTACAGTTCCGCCGCAAGCGCGGCCGAACTCACCCCGGGGCAGCTCAGCAGTCTGAGGAAGTTCGACTGGAGTCATGAGACCTACGGCGACCTGCTGGTCGATGCCACGAACGCGCGCGCCGAGGGCAGCGCGGCCGTAGCCCGGGCTGCCAGTCTGAAGTGGCGCAAGCACGACAAAGCGCGCCGGGCGTTCTTGGGTCCGCAGCAGGCGACCCTCGATGAGGTCTTGCTGAACAAGATCCAGATTCGCAGCAGCGCACGGGTGCAAACCGTGGCACAACAAGGGGTTGAGTTCCCGATCACGATCAAGAACAATTTGGCGGCCGACGCTTCAGCACCCAATGCTGGTGCCGTCAAGGTCAAACTGGTGTTCAACTCCGAGAACAGCCAGCGGCTCACGATCAAACCGATCAAGCCGACCGAGATCAAGGCTCAAGATACCTACACCGCCAACGCCGAGGTCACCGCCAAGGCCAACGGCATCGTGCCGGTCACCGCGCAGTTGATGACCGAATCCGGCCGGCCGGTAGGCCGCCCGTTCGATATCGAGGTGCAGGTCACCCAGAACGGCACCACAGGCTGGGCGATCGCTGTCGCCGCCGGCATTGTCCTCGTCGCCTCCACGTTTTTCCGGATTCGCCAGGTGGCCAAGGAACGGACTACCACGTCCTCGAGTGGTAAACCGCCCGAACGTCCGCCGGGCGGGAGCACTCCCGCCGACCAGCTCCCCGCGCTGAGTTCGGCGCCGGCAGAAAAACTTGATGTCTGAGACGACACCCAAGATCAGCCCGTCCGGACCGGATTCGGGGGCGCCCGACGGGGTGGTCCCCGCCGGGATCAGCGGCGACCCAGGGCCGACGACGGAGGAACGCAGGCATACCAGGCGGCTGGTGTCGGCAGGCGTTCTGATGGCCTCCGGTACGGCTCTCTCCAGGGTGATGGGCTTCTTCCGACTCATGCTGCTGGTGTACCTGTTCGGCAACGGCACCCGGCAGGCAGAGATGTTCACCATTGCCACGACCGTGCCGAACAGCATGTACATCCTGCTCGCCGGCGGGGTGTTGAACACCGTCTTGGTACCGCAGATCGTGCGCGCCATCCGCAGTGACAAAGATCGCGGCGAGGCGTACACCAATCGGATCATGACCGCCGGCCTCATTGGATTGGGCTTGATCACGCTGCTGCTCACCCTTGCCGTGCCGTGGATCATCGGGCTCTATTCGGCTGCTGGATGGCAATCGCCAAAGCTGGCCGCGCAATACGAGTCGATGATCTTGCTCGGCTACTACTGCATGCCGCAGATCTTCTTCTACGGGGTGCATGTGCTGGCCGGGCAGGTGCTCAACGCGCGGGATCGGTTCGGGCCAATGATGTGGGCGCCGATCGCCAACAATGTCGTGTCGATCATCGTGCTTCTGATGTACGTGATCGTTTTCGAACGGACAAGTACCGGAGCACCCTTTACGACGAGCCAAGCGCTGCTGCTCGGTATTGGATCCACATTGGGCATTGCCGCCCAAGCCGCCGTACTGATCCCGTTCCTGCGAGCAAGCGGCTACCGCTTCCGGCCGCGCTTCGACTTCAAGCACACCGGGCTGGGCAAGACGTTTCGATTGGCAAAATGGACCCTCGGGTTTGTGCTGGTCACTCAGGCCGCGCTCGTCGTGGTCAGCAAGCTGGCCAGCAGCGCAACCGTCGGCGGCAAAGGCGCCGGCCTCACCGCGTACAGCAACGCGTACGCGGTGTGGATCCTGCCGCATTCCTTGATCACGGTCTCGCTGGCGACGGCCATGCTGCCGGCCGCCTCGCGGCTCGCTGCTGCCGGCGATCTGCCCGGAGTTGCTGCCGAAACGATGCGTGCCATCCGGTTGTCGGTGACTGCGCTGCTGCCGGCAGCAGTCGCGTTCCTGGCGCTCGGGCTTCCGTTGGCCCATGTGATCTTTGGCTTTGGGCAGGGTGCCAAGGACGCCTCGTTCGTGGGCGGGGCGCTGATGGCTCTGGCCATCGGACTCGTGCCGTTCACCGTGCAATACATCTGTCTCCGAGCCTTCTATGCGCTCGAGGACACCAAGACGACCTTCTTCTTACAGTGCTTGATCGCCGGCGCCAATGTCGTCCTCGGCGTAGCCGCTGTGCTGCTCCTGGACAATCCGGCGCTGGTCGCGACCGGCCTGGCCTTCGCGTATTCGGCGGCGTACCTGATCGCACTACCGGTCTCTTTCTCCCGGCTACGTCGCAAGCTCGGAGATCTCAACGCCGAGGAGCTGATCCGGCACTGCGTACGGCTGCTCGTCGCGGTGATTCCCGCAGCGATCGCGGCGTGGCTGATCTCGTGGGTATTTACGACTCAGTTTGATTCGACGTTTATGTTGGCCCTTGGTCTGGTGATCGCCGGTGTCGTGGCGGTCGGCCTGTTTGTGCTGCTGGCCCGCCTGATGCGAATCCATGAGGTGACCGAGATCATTTCCAACGTGCTGCGGCGTAGCAGCGATTCCTCCCCGGAGGCACGAGAGGCTCGAGAGGAGTCGGTGATCGAGGCCAGCGCTGATCGGTTTGGGGATCTTACGCCGTCCGGCGATTCGCCCACGGTGATCCGGCCGCCGTCTCCTAGCATCAAAGAAGCAGTTGAGGAGAATTCAGAATCCATGGTTCAGGTGGCCGCTGACCAGAGCCTCGAGCCCACCTTTGGGCAGAGCGGAGAGGGTCCACAGGCGGCGACCCTGCCCGCTGGAACGGTATTGGCGTCCCGCTATCGCCTCGAAGAGCTGATCGCTGAATCCCAACCGACGGTGACCTGGCGCGCGTTCGACCAGGTGTTGTCGCGCTCGGTGTTGGTGCATCTGCTGGCCCCAGGAGATCCGAACGAGGAACTGCTGCTCGCTGCGGCGCGGAAAGCATCGGTCGCAACTGATTCCCGTTTCCTCCGAGTGCTTGATGCGGTGCACAGCACCGATACCGCGGTTGGTTCCTACATCGTGTGCGAGTACGCGACCGGCCAGTCGCTCCAAATGATCGTCAACCACGGCCCGCTGTCTAGCCTTGAGGCGGCATGGATCACCCGCGAGGTTGCCGACGCGCTCGCCGGCGTACACAGCCTTGGTCTGTATCACCGCAGGCTCAGCCCCGAGACTGTGATCATCACGCCGAGTGGAAATATCAAGATCGTCGGGCTGTTGATCGAGGCGGCACTCCGACCCGGCGCGGACACCGCGTTGCCTCAGGCGACGAGCCCCGAGCAGGTCGACGTGACCGATCTCGGTCGCCTGCTCTACGCGTCGCTGGTCTGCCGCTGGCCAGGCGGCCCGGCGTTCGGCCTGCCCAATGCCCCGATGGTGGGACGGCGTTGGATGAGCCCGCGCCAGGTGCGGGCCGGTGTCTCCCCGGCGCTGGACAATGTCTGTGATCAAATTCTCGGCGACCAGCCACGGCATCATGCTGCGCCGATCACTACGGCTAGTGGCATCGTCACAGCACTAACGAAGGTTCTCGGCAGTGCGGATGCCGCACCCGATCTGGAACGCCGGCTGCGGCAGCCGATCCCCAGCGTGGCCGGAAAGTCAGAACCGCTCGATGGAGCACCCGAAGCCACACCCGTCTCCTCGCTGTTGGACCAGACGACTGCTCGACAACGAGCTATCTCTACCCGGACGATCCCCGCGGCCAGCGCACCACCAACGACCGCGCAGACCCGGCCGCGAACCAGTGGACGACCCCCTGGACCGCCGACGGCGACCCGCCCAGCGCAAGCCAGACCACCAAGCCGGGCGTCCGGCACCCAGCAGCGCCGGCGCTGGATCGGCCTGCTCCTCGTCCTCGCCGTGCTGTTGATCGCGGCAGGCATTATCTCCGCGCTGATCTTGGACCGCCGACTCTCTTCAGCACCCGCAGCGCAGAGTTCACGTGATCAACAGAGCACGGCAGCGGAGCCCTCGCCCGCTCAGCCGAGCAAGTTGATCGTCGCAAACGCCCGGGACTTCGATCCGCAGGGCGATGATCAGACGGAGAATCCTGACGAGGTGAAGTTCGCCTACGACGGCGATCCGGCCACCCGGTGGCGTACGGTGCAGTATTTCGGCAATCCCAAACTGGGCAACCTGAAGCGCGGGGTTGGCCTTGTTCTCGATCTTGAAACGCCGCAACCGGTTCGTTCGCTGCACCTCACCCTGAGCGGTACCGGCACCACGGTCCAGTTCCGGGTGCCGAAGTCCGACCCGCCTCAGACCGCGAAGCCGCCGATGAGCTCCGACAAGCTCTGGCGTACGGTGGCCGCCGAGTCGAAAGCAGGCGGATCGGCGACGCTGACCGCGGAGCAGGATGTGACCACCCGGTACGTCTTGGTGTACTTGACCTCGCTGCCGAAGGAGGGGACGGGCTACCGCGGCGGCATTTACGAGGTCGAGGTAGTGGCTTGATCGAGGGCGAAGCTGAGGGCGACTCCGTAACAGACGCCACGCTGCTGCGCGCTCACGTTGCCGGAGATCCGGACGCATTCACGACCCTCGTCACCCGGCACCAGGATCGCCTGTGGACGATCGCCATCCGCATTATGCGGAATCCCGAAGACGCAGCGGATGCTCTGCAAGATGCCTACATAGCCACGTTTCGGAAGGCCGGCAGCTATCGAGGCGACGCTCAGGTGACGACGTGGCTGCATCGCGTCGTGGTGAATGCCTGCCTCGATCGGCTGCGCACCATGAGGTCGCGCGAGACTGAGCCATTGCCGGAGAACCTTGATCGGTGGAGCAGGCTGGGCACCACGTTGATCAAGGATCCGGTGGAGATCAGGGAGCAACGTGGCGTGGTGGCCGCGGCGCTGGGCGCCTTGAACCCTGACCAGCGGGCCGCTCTGGTGCTAGTGGACATGGAGGGATACTCGGTCGAGGAAGCGGCCCAGATTCTTGGCTGCGCACCGGGCACCGTGAAGAGCCGGTGCGCCCGTGGCCGGGCACGCTTGCTGCCACTGCTCATTCACCTCAAAGCGGAGGAGGGTTCATAGCGTGCCCCATCCGCTCGAGCAGTCCTACAACTGGCGAACCCCGGCAATGTTCGCCAGCATCGCTGCCTTGATCTGCGTCGGAGTGCTGGCCCGGGGGCGGGTCAACGGCTGGTTGCCGGCGCTTGTCCTTGTCGTCGCGTTGTGGGCGCTCGTTGTCAGCGTCATCTATCTGCGTACCAGGGCGTACCTGATGGTCGATGGCTCGCGACTGACGGTGCGGCGCTACCAGAAGTTGACCACGATTGAGGCCGCGGATGTCATCGCGGTGAGCGAGTTCGCTACGCCCAACGGCCCGAGCTACCGGCTCTCGGTACGCGGTCCTGACGGGCAGACCACGCGCGTCGTGGCACCGGTGGCGCTGCTGCGCGGCGGCCACTCGGCCCTCTTCACATGGATACTGACTCGAGCACCTCAGGCACATCTTGACAAGGGTTCTCAGAAAACCATGGCTCTGCTGAAGACCCGAGGACTCATCCGATGAACGCGCAGCACCTGACGACCGACGAGCTGGCCGACGCGGCCGAGGGCCTGTTGGACCCCGAACGTGCCGCTTTTGCGGAGTCCCATATTGCCGACTGCCCGGACTGCCATACCCAGTCCGACGCGCTGCGCGCGGTCAGCGCCACGTTGCAGGCGGAGCCCGCGCCGACGATGCCGGAGGCGGTGGCGCATCGGCTCAACGATGTGGTTGCTGCCGAACAGGTCCGACGAGCCGAGGCGAGTGTCAAGGGAGGTGGACTGGAATTCGTCCCGAGCCAGCAACCGCGGGCGACGCTTGGCGCCTTCGGCAAGGACCTGGAGAAGCCCAGGCCGCGTTGGGCTCTGGCCGCTCTCGCTGCTGCAGTGGCTGCGGCCATGGTGGGCTTCGGAGCGTACGTGATCAGCGCTAGCGCCGGACTCAATGAGCCTCCACCCGTCGCCGCGGTCAACACTCGCGATCTCGGAGCGGACGCGCGGGCGCTGGAACAAGCCAGCGGCGGCCTGAGCCCGCACCGCTTTTCTCAAGCCTGGGATTGTGCCCGCAAGGTCACCGACGGCCGTATCACCGGGCTTGCCGCCAGCAGCCTTGACGGCACACCGGCACTGCTGGTTTATACCGAGTCCAATGGGTCGGCGCAGGTGACCGTGGTGACGGGCTGTGGAGTCGGTACGCCCTCGGCCGGCCCGTCAGCGCTGCTGCCCCGCTGACGAACTGCGTTCAGCCGCGTACGAGGGCTTCGCGCCTGTCGAAACCTCAGTCGGTTCGGCCGAGGTGTCGGCGGCCATCACCCAACTGCTCGTTTCTCCGCACGAAGCCACGAATGCAGCTCAAACGGCCCCGAATCGCCTCATTCGAGGCCTCGTGCGGAAGAACGAGGTCCGCGGCCATCAGGTGAGGATTCGCGGACGTCGGCAGGCCTCGCCTTTGGAATAGGTTGCCTCCCGGAGCCGTTCCGCGGAGGTAGGGTTACACGTCACCCCGCAGTGAGTCACGAAGGGCACCATGAGCAACGAATCCGTACGGGATGTCATCATCATCGGGAGTGGACCGGCCGGCTACACGGCAGCCATTTACGCGGCTCGGGCGGATCTCAAGCCGCTGGTCTTCGAGGGTGAGATCGACGCTGGCGGAGCCTTGATGACGACCACCGACGTCGAGAATTTCCCGGGCTTCCCAGACGGCATCATGGGGCCCGAACTGATGGACAAGCTGCGTGCGCAGGCCGAGCGGTTCGGGGCCGAGCTGGTCACCAAGGATATTGCCGAGGTCGATCTGACCGGCGACATCAAGATCGTCAAGGACGGCTACGGCGACACATTCGCCGCGCGTACGGTGATCTTGGCCATGGGGTCTGGCTACCGCAAGCTCGGGCTTCAGGGTGAGGACCGGCTGTCCGGCCACGGCGTCTCCTGGTGTGCTACCTGTGATGGCTTCTTCTTCCGGGACAAGGACATTGCGGTCATCGGCGGCGGCGACTCGGCAGTCGAGGAAGCAATCTTCCTGACCCGATTCGCCAGATCCGTCACGATCGTGCACCGCCGCGACGAGTTGCGAGCCAGCAAGATCATGGCCGCCCGCGCGTTCAAGAATCCCAAGATCAACTTCGCCTGGAACTCTGTAGTCACGAAGATTCTTGGCGATAAGACCCTGACGGGAATCACCCTGCGGGACACCGTCAGCGGCGCCGAGCGTGAGCTCCCTGTCTCGGGTTTGTTCATTGCCATCGGCCATGATCCGCGGTCAGAGCTGGTAAAGGGCCAGGTGCATCTCGATGCCGACGGCTATGTGATCGCCGAGGGCTCGTCAACGAAAACCAATCTTCCGGGTGTCTTCGCCTCCGGGGATCTGGTCGACCACACGTATCGGCAGGCGGTCACTGCGGCCGGTACGGGATGCGCGGCTGCCCTCGATGCCGAGCGATACCTGACAGCGCTGCACCACGCCGACCATTCGACCGTTGCAGCGGAAGAGGCCGTCCTGTTGACCGGGACGGCTAGCTAGTGTCGTGCATTCGAAGTCCCTTGACAGTAGGCGTCGTCCAGGTGGATGCACCGCAAGGCCGAGGAGGAGTCCATAGCGGTGTTCTATGGGCGACGATGAGAACGCAGCGGGGCGCCGTCTGGGCGGCGCATACGTCAAGCGACTTCGGATGCTCGGCACTAAGGGCCAGTAGCCCGGCATTTGTTTAGAGAGCTTGTCAGTGGGCGCCGGCACACTGAGGTGCAGAGAGGAGATTTCATGGGTGCAGTAGCCGATGTCACCGACGCCACGTTCAACGAGGTGGTCCTCAAGTCCGACAAACCGGTTGTCGTGGACTTCTGGGCGGATTGGTGTGGACCCTGCAAGCAGGTGTCGCCGATCATCGAAGAGCTCGCGAATGCTCACGGCGACAAGGTGAGGTTCGTCAAGATGGATACCAACACCAATCCGGTAACCCCCGCCAACAACTATGTGCTCGGCTTGCCGACGATCCAGGTCTACGTCGATGGCGAGCTGGTGAAAGCCTTCAAGGGCGCGAAGTCGAAGTCCGTGCTGCTTGGCGCGATCGAGGAATACCTCTAGGTCGCGGTTCGCGCGCTGGGGCAGCCCTCATCGGGCAAAAGACATAGCGGTGAGCTGGCGACCACACGACGATCCTCGTTCCCCCGTCCGTATGGCCCCCGACGTTCGCTTCGGGAGGCCCGCGATCAAGGGAATCAGCACCGAGGTGCTTTGGGAACACGTCGAGTCTGGTGAGGACTTGGTCGAGGTAGCGGAAGCTTTCGATCTTGATGTCGATGACGTGCGCTGGGCACTGGCATACCAGACTTCAGCACAAGCGGCGTGATGCGGCCGGGGAGGCCGGCCACCGTCCGCTTTTACATCGATGCCGACATCCTCGGGTTAGCCAAGGTCCTGGTTCAAGTTCGAGCTGACGTGACCTATCCCGGGGATCCAGGCGGAACACTTCACCCGTCGAACACGTCCTGCTTGTCCGATCACATCGACAGCCGTCGAAGACCACGTGTGGATTCCACAGGTCACATCAATGGGATGGTTGATCATTACTCGTGGCTCGAGGATCGCCAGCAATCGTGCTGAGATTGCCGCGGTGCGTGACAGTGGTGCTCGGATGGTGGCGCTGGCAGGTGCCGAGACCCCGGGCACCTGGGCCCAGCTGGAAGTCATCTGTAGTCAATGGCGAGTCATCGAGTGTCGCGGCCGAGCCCGGCCCTTTTGTCTACAGCGCAATTCGAACGACGCTTCGCAGAATTCCACTTGACTGAGCTGGCCTGAGCCAGCTGTACGTCGACGCGACCGCTTCCAGTTCGAGGCAGCCGAGTGCGGCGCCCGGCGGGGGCCTCGCCTGTCACTTTGTCGCCTGCATCCCATCGCGTTCTTCCGCACAACGCCAGGAATAAAGCCAGATGCGGCCGCTCTGGGCAGCATTCGCGGCTCTGTGCGTAGAAATGGCCGCTTGAGCGGGCGATTTTCACGGGCGCGATCCAGGAATACCTAGACGCCCTAGGCACGCAATCCCTCTCTGACGGAGACTCATTCCGCGGGCTCATGCGCGAAGGCGCGGATCAATGCGGCTGCGATCGTGCTGGCAAACTCTTCGTCGAGGTGATCAGGACGGGTGAGCAGCCGATACCAAAGCGGGCCGAATGCCATGTCGAGTACGTCGTCGGGTTCGCCGTTCAGCTCGCCCCGCGCCTGCAGGTCAACGAGCCGCTGATGGTAAGCGACCCAGGTAGGGCCAAGGACGCGGTCGCGGAATGCGGTCGCAGCGGCCTGATCCATCTGGGTCAGGGCGATCACCCCGGCGAAGTGTGGGCCAAGCACGGGATCGCTCATCAGGCCTGCGATACCGATAAGCAGTTCGCGGAGGTCGGCCCAGACGCTGTCGCCGCGAGCTGGGAAGCGGATGCCTGGCGAGGCAGCATCTAGCAGTGCTTCTACAGCAACGGCGCCCTTTGACGGCCACCAGCGGTAGATCGTGGTTTTGCCGACTCCGGCCCTTGCCGCGATGCCTTCCATGCTCAACGCGGCGATACCGCCTTCTCGCATGAGCTCCAGGGTCGCGTCACGGATCGCTTGCCTTGAGCTTTCGGATCGCCTACTGGGCTGCCGCTCCGTCACGATACGAACCGTAGCGTATTGACGCCAGACCGAGCTACTGTCAGACTAGCGATACGCTACGCAGCGTTTCGATTGGAGCGGTGATGCCGGAGAAGGTCTTCCAGGTGGTCGTTGTGGGTGCGGGGATTGGCGGCTTGTGCCTGGCTCAGGGGCTGCGGAAAGCTGGCATAGAGGTCAAGGTGTTCGAGCGCGACCGCGCCGTGGACGCACGGCTGGACCGATATCGGCTGCACATCAACCCAGCGGGAACACGTTCCTTACGCGCCTGTCTCCCCGACGCGGTCTGGGATCGGTTCCTGGCGGCGGTCGGACGGCCAGGTGGCGGCTTCCTGTTCCTCGATGAGCAACTGCACGAGCTGCTCAGCATCGAGAACTCGCTGATGTATCCAGCGTCCGACGACTCAGCGGAGCGGGCCTATCCGGTGGAGCGTCGCGCGCTCCGGGACGTGTTGCTCTCTGACCTCGCAGACGTGGTCCAGTTTGGTAAGCGGTTCGAGCGCTACGAACTGCAGCCGAACGGCGGAGTCACCGCGTGGTTCGCCGACGGTAGCCGCGCCGATGGAGACCTACTGGTCGGCGCGGATGGTTCTGCATCACAAGTCCGCGCCCAACTCTTGCCGCGGGCAAAGCCGGACGACACCGGCGCGGTGGGGTTCGGGGCGAAACTGCCCTTGACCCCGCAGACGAGGCCCTGGCTGCCGCCGGAGCTGCTCGAGGGCGAGACCATGATCATGACCGGAAGTCCCTTCTTCCTCTTCACCTCCGTGTTCCAACCCGTCAGTGAGCCGGAAGGCAAGAGCGCCTACTTGTTGTGTGCATTCGTTGCGAGGGACGACGCGTGTCCTCCGGGAATTGCGGACGTGGACGGGCCGTCGATGCAAAGGGTCATCGCCGACCTGGCCAGCGGCTGGCACCCGATCCTGGGCCAGCTGATCGTTACGTGTGATCCTGCGAGCGTCGCGATGTTCCCGTTCGCCAGCTTGATGCCGCCCAGTTGGCCCACCGGGCCGGTCACCCTCCTCGGAGATGCGATCCATCTCAT
>DASVEX010000051.1:0-10933 GCA_036380335.1 Propionibacteriaceae bacterium
GCACGTCGTCGTCGAGACCAACGCGGGTGCGGTACGTGGCTTCTGGCGCCCCCGGTCGGCTGCCTTCCTTGGCATCCCATTCGCCGAATCACCGTATGGTGATCTGCGCTTTCTCGCGCCGGCGCCGGTGAGGTCGTGGGCTGGGTTTAGGGACGCGCTGCGGTACGGGCCCACGCCGCAACGTAAGGCGCTCGCAGAGATCACCACGATCCCGGAACCGAGCATTCCCGGCCACGACATCCTCAACCTCAATGTCTTCGCCCCCCGCCCGCGACCGGCACATGGGTCGGAGGAACTCCTTCCGGTATTGGTCTACATTCACGGCGGCGGCTATGTCGCTGGATCGCCGGCCAGCCCGTGGTACGACGGCGTGGCATTCAATCGCGATGGGATTGTCACAGTCACCGTGTCTTATCGACTTGGCTTCGATGGCTTCGGGTGGTTGCCTGATGCGCCGTCCAATCGCGGGATCCTCGATTGTCTGCTCGCGCTGGAGTGGGTGCGCGACAACATCAGCCAGTTCGGCGGCGACCCGGCGCGCGTAACCATCGCTGGCCAGTCGGCCGGCGGAGGCGCGGTGATGACACTGTTGACCATGCCTCGAGCACGGGGCCTTTTCGCGGCTGCGGCATCCGTTTCGGGAGTGCCGAGTGATATTCCTCTCGAGCGCGCGAAACAGACGACAGCACGGTTGGCGGAGCGGCTGACTGTTTCGCCCGACCGATCGGGCTTCTTGCGCGTTCCTGAAGCCGACCTGCTAGCTGCGCAGGATGGTGGCGTACTGGAACCGTCAGAGGAACCGACATTCGAGGAGTTGATCGCACTCGTGCGGGCCATGGACGGCTCATTGCCGATCGGGCCCGTCGTGGACGGTGACTTGTATCCCTGGACCGTCGAAGAGGGAATGCGTTCCGGAGTAGGTCAACAGATTCCGCTTCTTGTGGGATCAACGACTCAGGAGTTCAGTGCGATAGCAGTAGCCAACAGGCATCTTTTCCATGACCGGGACGTCCAGCAACTCCTCGAGCAGGTGGGTCTCAGCGCTGAGGCGGCGCGGAGTTTCGCTGCGGCACTGCAAGATCACCATGGCGCCGAAGTCATTGGTCAGTACGTGAGCGACGTGATGTTCCGTCGCCGCATCGTTGACTGGCTGGACTTGCGCGGCGAGGCCGCCGCGCCGACTTGGGCGTACGACTTTGCCTGGCGGTCGGCCGCCAGCGGCCTGGCAGAGCATTGTTTGGATGTGCCATTCATCTTCGATGTGCTGGAGGACCCGGATGTGACTCGGGTTGCTGGTCCCGAGCCGCCACAGGCGCTGGCTGATCAGGTTCATGCGGCATTCGTCGGGTTCGTTCGTAACCACGATCCGGGCTGGCCCCCCTACCGGCAGTCAAAGTCGATCATGGTCTTCGCAAGCGAATCAGCCACTGTCAATGGTGGCTACGAATCCGCCCGAGCACTCCAAAGTTGATCTTCGAGGTTGAAGACCTCGGGAATGATCTCCCAGGCTTCATCGGGAGCGCCCTCACTCTGGAACAGTTCGGCCATAGCGGCCTGCCAGCGAGCATTTACCTGTGTGCGGGCCACTCGCTCCTGAGATGCGGCCAGATCGTCAGCCTCCGCGTACCCAATCAGCAGACCATCGTCGCGTAAGAAGAGCGAGTAGTTGCGCCAGCCGGCGTCGCTCAATGCCTCCAGCAGCTCTGGCCAGACCGCCCGATGGACCTCGCGATACTCATCGAGACGATTGGGATCGACGTGACCCAGCAGGCAATATCGCGGCATCATTCACTCCTCACGATGATCACCTCGAGAGTGCGTGGTCCGTGCACCCCTTCCACGCGGTTCAGCTCGATGTCGCTGGTCGCGCTCGGGCCGCTGATCATGGTCAGCGGGCGAGTGGCTTCCAGCCGCGCCAGCGCTTGTGGCACGTCGGCGACGATCTGATCGGGGAACACCACACAGAGGTGGTAGTCCGGAATGAGTGTGAGAACGCGCCGGCCCTGACCTGGTGAGCCATCCAAGATCAATGTCCCGGTCTCGGCGATCGCTACGGCACAGCCAGTGATCACACCGTCGGCCGCATCCAGCTGTGAGACGCTGAGTTGATCATCACTGAAGGCTCCATCGGTCAACACCTCGGCGGCTAGGTCCGCCGTCCAGGACGGATCTAAGCCTGCTGGAGCGACGACCCTGCGGGTACCGCGCTCGCCGAGCGCAGCGTCAATGGTCGCAGCAAGATCATCAACCGACGACTCGCGTACCAACGCTCGATAGTCGACGAGACGATCAATGAGCAGCTCGGTGAGCTGAGCAGTCTCCGAATCTGAGGTGGTCCGATACTCCCGGCTGATGTCTTCGTACGACAAGTCCGGGGGTGGCGCGATGCGATGCGCAGCTGCTATCCGCGCTAGTACCTCCTCGCGAGCGTTCACCGCTCTCCCCCGTGCTCGGCCGCCCACCAATCTCGGAATGTCTGCTGTGGCGGCCGTGCGAAGTCGCGGGCGTCGGTCCATTGCTTCGCGAGCGGCAACGGCACCTCGCCGATCACGCCGCGCTTGCGTCCGAGGATCCGGCCCAGCCGTCCGCTGCGTAGCGCAAGCGTCCAGCGCTTCTGGTTGCTCATCACCCAGGCTGCCGCGCTCATCGCCGATGACTCCGCGCTTGGCACGCGATGCTCCTCCGCGTACGTCTCGGTGTGCTTGGCGCGCAGGTGTACCAGGATCTCTGGGATGTTGATCTTGGTCGGGCAGACGTCGTAACAGGCGCCGCACAGTGACGACGCGTACGGCAGCGAGGCATTGTCCTCGATCCCGGTGAGCTGCGGCGACAGAATCGCGCCGATTGGGCCTGGGTAGACCGACCCGTACGCGTGCCCGCCGGTCCGCTCGTACACCGGGCACACATTGAGGCAGGCGCTGCAGCGGATGCAGTTCAGCGCATCCCGGCCCTCCGCATCGGCCAATACGGCGGTCCGGCCATTGTCCAGCAAGATCAGGTGGAACTCTTGCGGCCCATCCCCGGGAGTCACGCCCGTCCACATGGAGGTGTAGGGATTCATCCGCTCCCCCGTCGAGGAGCGGGGCAGCAGTTGGAGAAAGACTTCAAGATCTTGCCAGCGAGGTACGAGCTTCTCGATGCCCATGATCGTGATCAAGGTGTTAGGCAAGGTGAGGCACATCCGGCCATTACCTTCGGACTCGACGACCGCCAGAGTTCCCGTCTCGGCAATCCCAAAGTTTGCTCCGCTGATCGCAACCTTGGCGGAAAGGAATTTTCGCCGCAGGTGCTGGCGGGCTGCACCAGCGAGAGCCGCGGGTTCGTCGCTGAGCGTCGGGTCAACCTCACCCATCTCACGGAGGAAGATCTCCCGGATCTCGGCTCGGTTCCGGTGGATCGCGGGCACCAGGATGTGCGACGGCTTGTCGTGACCGAGCTGCACGATCAGCTCTGCAAGATCGGTTTCCAATGCGGCGATTCCGGCTGCTTGCAGCGCCTCGTTGAGCCCGATTTCCTGCGTGGCCATGGATTTGACCTTGACTACCTCATCAACGGCTTTGCCGCGAACAAGATCAACGACGATAGCGTTGGCCTCATTGGCGTCGCGAGCCCAATGCACCACACCGCCCCGGGAGATCACGGCAGATTCCAACTGCGCAAGGTAATCCGGCAGGTGCGCCATCGTGTGAACCTTGAGCTGACGGCCCGCTTCGCGCAGCTGCTCCCAGTCCGGGAGCTCGGCGACGACCTGCGCGCGTTTGGAGCGGATCGTGGTCGTGGCGTTGCCGAGGTTGCGCCGCAACTGGGTGTCAGCGAGGGCTCGGCGAGCGGCGATCGGGAACTTCTCCTCGCCGCGCAGGTTGCCAACTCCGCGTGGCGCAGGCGGTGGCATAGCTGGCAACCCCAGCATCACTGGGGTGGTCACAGCACCGGGTCTTGACGAGTCGCGGCGAGGATCTGTGCCAGATGGAGCGTCTTCGCGCCGGCCCGGATCCGCGATAGCCCGCCACCGATGTGCATCAGGCAGGAACTGTCGCCGGCTGTGCAGATCTCCGCTGCCGTGTCCAAGACGTTGCGCATCTTGTCGGCCAGCATGGCCGTTGACGTGTCAGCGTTCTTGATCGCGAATGTGCCGCCGAAGCCGCAGCATTGATCAGCCGCGGGCAGCTCGATAAGCTCCAGCGCTTCCACGGCCCCAAGCAGTTTGATCGGCTTGTCGCCAACCCCCAGCATGCGCAGCGAATGGCAGGTCGGATGGTAGGTCACCCGATGCGGAAAATAGGCGCCGACATCGCTGACGCCCAGCACATCGACGAGGAATTCCGAAAGCTCGTACGTCTTGGCCGCCACCGCCTCGACCTGCTCGACCAGTCCTGTCGAGCCGAACCGCCGCGCGATCATCGCATGCTGATGGCGAACCGAGCCGACGCACGAACCCGAAGGCGCCACGATCGCGTCGTACGGAGCAAAGACCTCCGCGAAGCGCTCGACCAGCGGCAACGCCGGCTTCTGGTATCCGGTATTGACATGCATCTGGCCGCAGCAGGTCTGCTCCGCCGGAAACTCGACGTCTTGACCGAGCCTCCCCAGCACTCGCAGCGTCGCCTTCCCAACCTCGGGAAACATCGCATCCGCCAGACACGTGATGAACAGGGCGATTCTCACGTCGACTCAGTGAAGTTCAATCGTCTGGACCGCTGCGAGTTGGTCGCGGATGAAGCGGTTGGCGTGGGCGGCCAGATCGTCGCCGTCGGTCCAGAGGTTCCGCCAGATACCGAGCGTGTTGCTCAGTGTTGGCGAGACCACTGCAGAGGAGAACGACTCGAAAACGATCGGTCCGTCGTAGCTGATTCGGTCAAGGGCGCGAAAGGCGCTGCCGAAATCGACGGAGCCAGTTCCGAGATATCCGCGGTGGCTTTCTCCGATGTGCACATAGCCGAGCCGATCACCGACATCAAGGATCGGTTGAAAGAGGTCCGACTCCTCGATGTTCATGTGGTAAGTGTCCAAATGCACCGACACATCCGGCCGATCGACCTCCTTCAGGTATTCCAAGGCCTGCCGGCCTGTGTTGATCAGGTTGGTCTCATAGCGGTTGACAACCTCCAGCGACAGCCGGACACCCAGCGACGATGCGCGGGCGGCGAGCGATCGGATCGCGTCGACGCTGCTCGCTCGACCGGACGCGGATGCGGGCGCCATGTGCTTACGCATAGACCCGTACAGCACTCCGCACATATGAGACCCGCCCATTTCCGCGGTCCTGTCCAACGCGACATTGAGCAAGCGCTGGCCAGCCGCGCTGATCGAGGGATCGTCGCTGCTGATGTCAGCCTCGAGCGGGAGACCCAGGCTGGCGGTGGTGTGCAGGCCCTCCGCCTCAGCACTGCGGCGCGCTGTCGCGCTGTCGAACGTGTCGGGCTCCATGAGCGGGAACTCGATCAGGTCGAAGCCGGCCGCGCGCGCCCGCTGCACTGAGCTCGCTATCCCCCGAGCGTCGAACTCGCCGGTGAACACCAGCGCATGGCAACCGATCATCGATGGCATCCCGACGCAACCTCTCGCTATCCGACTCCGCCGTAGCGTCGCAGCGCAAAGCCGTTCAGCAGCGCTGCGAAGACCAGCAGCACGCCGAGCGCAAGCAACTGGTACTGCGGGCCGGCGTTTCCTTCAAACGCCAGCCGGATGCCGGCGTTCATCCACACAATCAGCACAGTGGCGAGCACGATCCCGGACACTCGGCCGATGCCGCCCGTGATCGCGACTCCGCCAAGCACGGCGATGGTGATAGCGGGCAGAGCCATTCCGTTGCCCGATACGCCGGCGTCGGGTCGAGCCGACGCGAACTGGCCGACGGTCACCACCGCGACGAGACCGGAAATCAGGCCGCTCAGTGCGTACGCGCCCGCACGGGTGGCGCGTACGCCGATGGCTGACCATCGCGCCGCGACGTCATTGGTGCCAATGGCGTAGACCCGTCGTCCGTACGTGGTGCGCGCGAGAAGCAGCCAGACCACCACCAAGGTGGGCAGCAGAAAGAGAAATATGCCCTTCGGGACGTTGGGGATCCAGCTACCGATGAGCGGCAGCTCGACCGACCGGGCCGTCGACTCATAGAGATTCTGAATCGGCTTCGTGCTGATCGGCCGCTGGTTATTGATCACTACTGCAAGGGATTTGTACGCGTAGTAGGTGGCCAGGGTCGCGATCAGTGCCGGGAACCCGATGTAGGCGACCAGGATCCCGTTGACGAGACCGAGCACTGCGCCGACTATTGCGGTGATCACGATCGCCAGCCACAACGGCCATCCCCACCGCCCGTAGGCGAAGCCGAAGATCATGCCCGCAAGGGACACGATGGCGCCAACGGACAGGTCGATGCCGCCGCGTCCGGAGAGGATGACGAAGAGTTCGGCGAAGCCCAGCATCGCCAGCGGCACGGCATTGATCAATGCGCCCGACAGGTAGTCGAAGTCATAGGCAGCCGTCAGATAGCCGGTCGCACCCAGCACCATGAAATAGACAACTACGAGGACCAAGAGCACTGCGAGCAGCACGATGCGCTGGGTGAGGAGGGCGCGGATCACTCGGGCGGGCAGCGACTCGGCTCGCTCGGGAGTGGGCGAGCCGGACTGATCGTCTTGTGTCCCGGCCAGGTCGGGCTCAGCGGCGGTGGGGATGGTCATCGCTTCCTCCTCGCCCGCTCTCTGATGAGGTCGGCACCGACCGCGATGATGATCGCGACGCCCACGAAGAGATCGGAGAGTTCTGACCGCCAGCCCAGCTGCGTCACTCCAGATGCGACTGTTTGCACGAGCAGCGCGCCGAGCACGGTGCCAAGCACGGAGCCGCGCCCGCCCGTGATCGATGTTCCGCCGATGACGACGGCGGCGATCACGGCCAGCTCTTTACCGGAGCCGACATTCTGTCCAAGATTCGATCCCTGGGCTACCACGATGCAGGACGCCAGCCCAACGAGTAACCCAGTGAGTAGGTATGCGGTGAATACCCGCTGTCGGACCTTCACGCCCGCCAACTCGGCGGCGAGCTGGTCGCCGCCAATGGCGTAGAAATGCCGACCACCCGCTGTGTGGCGCAAATAGACCCAGGCGATGGCGACCAGCACCACTGTGATGAGGAAGGAGTTGGGTACGCCCAAGGTACGACCGGCGGCGCCATTGCCAAGAGGCGCGAGGGTATCGGGGATGTTGTTGACTGTGGTCGAGTTGAAGAGCTTGAGACTGAGCCATAGGAAGATGTTGGCGGTGCCGAAGGTGATGATGATCGCGTGCACCCGCCCATAGGCGATGAGTACACCGTTGAGAAGCCCGAGCAGCCCGCCCACCACGACCGAGATGAGCACCGCTACCGGCAGCGACAGACCGGCCTGCACTAAGACGAGCTTCGCGGTGATGACGGAGCAGACCGCGATCGCGGCGCCGACCGAGACGTCGATGCCCCCAGTGATGATGACCACCGTCATACCGATGCCAATCAGCGCGATGGGCGCGACCGCGCCGAGCAGCGGCTGAATCGAGCCGGCGGACACAAAGGCCGGAGTGGCGAAGCCGAGGATGACCCACAGCACGGCGATCACGCAGATAAGCACGATTTCCTGGCCGGTCACCGGCGGGGCTAGCACCCGATGACCGCGCTTCGCTGGCGGCTGGGATCCGGAGGCGGGAGTCTCGTCCCGGGCGGCGACGTCGATGCTCATGCGGTTACCTTCCCGTCCTCATGATCACCGCTGACGTCGCCCGCCGCAGCGGCCAGGACGTCGACCTGCGTCGCGTTGGGCCCGAACTCCACCGTCGTGGTGCCGTTGCGGACCACTTGAAGCCGGTCAGAGATGCGAATCGCCTCGGGGAGGTCCGCGGTCACGACCAGGACGGCAGTGCCAGCGTCAGCCAGTTCGGTGATGATGCGGTGGATTTCCTCCTTGGCGCCAACATCGACCCCTTGGGTCGGCTCGGCCAGCACCAATACGTCAGGCCGCTGGACCAACTGGCGAGCTAGCACCACTTTCTGAGCATTTCCGCCCGACATGGCCCCGATCGGCTGGTTTTCGCTCGGCGTCTTGACCGCGAGCCTAGTGATCATCTCCTTGGCGACTATGCGTTCCCGGGCACGATCGACCCAGACGCCGAGCTTGCTCAGTAGTGGCAGGTGCCCGGATGAGATGTTGAACATGATCGATTGGAACGAGAACATCCCCTGTTTCTTCCGGTCGGCCGGCAGCAAACCGATCCCGAGGCGCTGCGCGTGTCGGGGGGAGCGGGGCGCGACCGGTTGTCCGTCCAACAGGATTCGCCCGGCGTCAGCGTGATCGATGCCGTAGATCGAGTCGGCGATCTCGGAGACACCGGAGCCGACAAGCCCGTAGAGACCGACAACCTCGCCGGGCCGTACCACGACATTGACATCGTGATAGTCCCCCCTACGGCTGAGGCTGACAAGTTCGAGTCGCGGCTTGGTCTCCGGGTCGATCTTTCGTTCGTGCTTGGTTTCGGTCAGGATGCCGCCAACCATCAGCTCGACGACCTTGCGCACCGACAGCTCCCCGATCGGGTACGTGCCGATGGTTTGCCCGTCCCGCATGACGAGCACATCCTGGGCGATGCGGAACAACTCGTCGAGGCGATGGGAAATGTAGATCACCGAGACGCCGGATTCGGTGAGCCGCCGAACGACGCGGAACAAGATCTCGATTTCAGCGTCAGTGAGGATGGCGGACGGCTCGTCGAGGATGAGGATGTTCGCCTCGCCGGCCAGCGCCTTGGCGATTGAAACCTGCTGCCGCTCGGCGATCGACAAGTCCCCGACTACGGCCGTGGCATAGCGCGGCGGAAGTTCCAGTAGCGCGAGAAGCTCCACCACCCGGCGGGTTTGTTCGGCCCAGTCAATCCGTCCGCCTTTACGGATCTCCCGGCCCATGAAGATGTTCTCTGAGACCGTGAGCTCGCTGAACAGCTGCGGCTCTTGATAAACCGTCGCTATCCCCAAGGCCATCGCATCAGACGTTGATCCGATCGAAACCTGCCGGCCCTCGTACGCGATAGTCCCGGTGTCCGCGGTGACTGCTCCGGACAGGACCTTGATCAAGGTGGACTTGCCGGCACCGTTCTCACCGACCAGGGCTAGGACTCTCCCCACGTCAACGGTCATGTCGGCATGCCGTATCGCACGCACCGCGCCGAAGCGCTTTGCGATGCCGGTCATCTGTAGCCGGGGCGTCCCGGAGGCCGCCGACACAGCGGTGGATCCAGGCTGCTGAGGATCCTTCGTCGGCTGCTGGTCCTGGGCTGGTGGAGTCGCCCCGCCAGGGGCTGCGTCACCAGTCGACGATGTAGTCATTCGAAATCGGCTGAGCCTAGAAGTTGTAGTCCCCGACGTTCTCCTTGGTGAAGGTCAGTGGCTTACCCATCAGCAAGATCTTGGTTGATGGGTCGTAGGTGACATTGTCCAGCCCGCAATCTGCGACCGGCTGTGCGTTTTGGAACTGCTTATTCTCCGCCAACTGCTGCCCGGCCCACGCGGTCAAGCAGCCCAGAGCCTTCGCGTCCCACAAGACGCCGGCCGACGCCGATCCGTTCTGCAGATACTTCTTCATGTCGTTCGGCGTACCCATGCCGACGGTGAAGACCTTCCCGGTCTTCCCGGCATTCTGCACGGCCTGCGCGACGCCAGGCCCGGCTGTCGAGCACACGCCCAGGAATCCCTTGATATCGGGCTGAGCGTTCATGATGTCGGTTGCCATCTGGGTCGCCTTGGCAACGTCCTCGCCGGCGTAGACGGTGTTGACCAACTGGGCGTCGGGATACTTTTCCTTGGAATACTTCTTGATCTCATCGATCCATTGGTTCAGCTGCGCAGCCGTCTCACCACACGACACGATGGCGAACTTTCCTTTGCCACCCATGGCCTTCATCAGGGCGTCGGTGTCCGCCTGGCCGATGCCTTCCGCAGAGGCCATCAGCACCATGAGCTCCCGGTCGGAGTTGGGGGCGTCGGTGTCCGAGGTGCCGACCTTGATGCCAGCATCGATGCCTTGCTTGATCAACGGCGCCATCGAGTCAGGATCGTTCGGAGCGATGAACAGCGTGTTCACCTTCTGCTGGATGTAGCTGTTGACGATGTCTGCCTGGGCCGCCGCGTCCGCGCTGGTGGGGCCCTGGTAGAGCCACTCCACGTTGCCGAGCTTGCTGGCGGCCTCCTTGCCGCCGGCATTCATCGCTTCGAAGTAAGGAATGCCCTGCAGCTTGGGAACGAACGCCACCTTGACGGTCCCGCCGGCGGCGGAACCGCTGGCAGCCGGGGCTGCTGGGTGGTTCTTCTTCGTGCAGCCCCCGAGAGCAACGGTCGTTGCCAGCGCGGCAATGATCGCTACCGCGACCTTTAGTTTCGCTTGCATGCCTGCTCCCTATAGTTCGTCGATGAATGTTCCGGTGTTTTGGACACAGCGATGGAACTCGGACGATCACGCAGCCATGACTGCACCCGCTCTTCTCTTGGTATCCTCTCGTCCCCTGTTGGCGCTGGCAAGAGTTCCCGGTGGAGCGAACGGTGATCACATCAGCCTCTGGCCCGCATGCTCTGCGGCTGGTACTCCACTGGCGGAAAGGTCCTGGCGACGAGCGCCCGCAGTTCGCGAAGTTCTCCGGCCACAAGGCCGGCTGCCCGTCCCTGGATCAGCACGTTGCCTACGGCAGTCGCCTCCACTGGACCTGCCAATACGCGCCGACCCGTACGGTTCGCCGTCAACTGGCAGAGCAGCATGTTCTGGCTTCCGCCACCAACAACGTGGACAGTGTTGATCTTTAATCCGCTGAGTCGCTCGGCGTCGTCGATTGCCGTCGCGTATGCCTCGGCGAGGCTCTCCATGATGCTCCTGGCGAACTCCGCCGGCGAATGAGGCACAGCGTCCCCTGCTTCG
>DASVEX010000052.1:0-14988 GCA_036380335.1 Propionibacteriaceae bacterium
GCGGCCACCTCACGAGGGGCTCGCTGTTGTCTCGGCGGCTGCTCGTCGCGGGGCAGGTGAGGACGGTGACGCGGGAGAAAGTGGGGGCAGAGGAATAGTTGGCGCTTCCAGGCCATCGAGGCGGGCGCCGCCCGGCCCCACGAGATCACGTGGCACAAGTGGCAGCGGTGAGGTTTCGAGTATCGCGCCCACGTTCTTGGGCAGCGTGAGCCGGAACTGAGCGCCCATCGCCGGCCGGCCCCAGGCGGTCAGCCAGCCCCCGTGCAAGTTCGCATCTTCCATGGCGATCGCGAGACCGAGGCCCGTCCCACCGACCGTTCGGGCACGCGCCGCATCGCCCCGCCAAAAGCGATGAAAAACCTGCCTAGCTTGACTGGCTTCGAACCCCACCCCATGGTCGCGGACCGCTACCGCAACGGCCGCGTCGTCGCTCTCGATCAAGATATCGATCGGATGGCCCTCACTGTGCTCGATGGCGTTGACCAGGAGGTTGCGGAGAATCCGTTCGATCCGTCGAGTGTCGACCTCGGCCTTGGCTTCGCCGCTTTCATGCACGGCAATCTCGGTCTGATAGGTCTCCGCCAGTCGTTCGTTGGCCTCTACCACCCGATACACCAGATCGCGCAGATCGACCTCCTCGACACTGAGCTGCGCAACCCCGGCATCGAAACGCGAGATCTCCAACAGGTCACTGAGCAGGGCGTCGAAGCGGTCGAGCTCGTTCTGCAAGAGCTCAGCAGAGCGTGCAGCGACGGGATCGAAGTCATCACGAGCCTCATACAGCACTTCGGCGGCCATCCGGACGGTTGTCAATGGAGTACGCAGTTCATGCGACACATCGGAGACGAATCGCTGCTGCACTGCGGACAGCTCTTCCAGGGTGTTGATCTGTTTCTCCAGCTCAGAGGCCATGTAATTCATCGAGGTGCCCAACCTGGCCAGGTCGTCTTGTCCTCGCACCTTCATGCGATCGCGCAGATTGCCCGAGGCAATGCTTTCGGCCGCTCGGCGGGCGGCGCGTACTGGGGTGACCACCTGACGGCTCACCAGTGCGGCAATGAAGGTCAGCAAGATCACCAAAATGGCACCGGTCGTCACCACCGCGTAGCGCAGCACAACGAGGGTAGCGATCTCTTGAGTGAGGGGAAACATCAGGTAGATCTGGTAGCGGCCAGTTCCGAGAACGGTCAAAGTCGCACCTGCGACCAGCCCTGGCACGGAAGGCCGACGGTCGCGGTAGTTGATCTCGGTTGAGGTCATCAGCAGCTTGTCGCTCCCCTCAACCTGCTGCCGCAGCCTGTCGGGGATGCTGGTCACCGCGGCGTTGCCCGCGGTGATCGTCTGGCCATGAGCGATGATGATCACTTCATACTGCTCGGCACGGCTGGCGAAACCGGTGGCCAGGTCAAGCAGCAGCTTGTCGACATTGACCTCAGCGGTGAGATCGGCAGCGTAGAGCTGTTCTTGCGCGGTGTTGACAGCCTGGCGGGCTTCGTTCTTGGCGGCCTCCTTCTTACCGTCGATCACCCCCATGGTGGCCTGCTGCATCAGCAAGAAACCGCCCAGAACGAGCACCAACACCGAAGCCAGGAATACCGTCAAGACCACCCGCAGAGGTAACGACCGCCACCACCAGTTGACGGGGAGCCGCCACCAGCGGGACCTCAGAACCCTCGGAATCGTGACCATGTGCCGACGTTCTCACCAAAAGCGACCGCAACCGAGCGGGCGCTACCGGACCTGTACGGTTTCGCCGGCCTTGTAGCCGATCCCTCGTACGGTCACCACGATCTCGGGATGCTCAGGATCCCTCTCGATCTTGGACCGCAGCCGCTGTACATGGACGTTGACCAGTCGCGTATCGGCAGCGTGGCGGTAGCCCCAGACCTGCTCCAGCAGCACTTCCCGGCTGAACACCTGCCATGGCCGCCGGGCCAGAGCGAGCAGCAGATCGAATTCCAATGGTGTGAGTTGGATTTGCACCCCGTCGCGCTTGACGGAATGCCCGTCGACACTGATGGAAAGATCACCGATCCGCAGGGTCTCGACATCGACCTCTTCGGACGCCGGCATGCGTCGCAGTCGGGTCTTGATCCTGGCAACAAGTTCTTTTGCCTTGAAGGGTTTCGCCACGTAGTCATCAGCGCCGGCTTCGAGACCTTCGACAACATCGATCGTGTCGGTCTTTGCAGTTAGCATCACGATCGGCACGCCGGATTCGGAGCGGATGTCACGACACACATCGACGCCATCGCGGCCCGGCAGCATCAGATCCAACAGCACCAGGTCGGGCTTGGCCTCCTTGAACGCCGAAAACGCCTTGTCTCCGTGGGCGCACCAAATCGGCTCGAATCCCTCATTGCGAAGCACGATGGAGAGCATCTCGGCCAGCGCTGCGTCGTCGTCAACCACCAGCACTCGGCTGCGCGCCCCTGCACTCTTGGTTGTTTCAGACACTGATACCCCTTCAGTCATAGGGAAAAAGGCACCGACATCTCGGCAGGCAGACCCGCGATGACCTTTATCATTCTGCGACTCTGCGACGTAATCCTATGCACCTGGAAAACATGCTTCACAGCATTGCCGATATCTCTCACAGCTGGCTAATTGAGCTCGGGATTCTCCAGCCACGTGGAGAAGAATGCGATTTCAGTCTTCTGGCGACGCAGTACGGTACGCCACAGCTCGAGCGGCCGGCCGCTGAAGACATCGCTGTAGTCCACCGGCGCCAGATGCCACATGCCTTCCTCGATCTCGCTCTGCAGCTGGCCGGCGGCCCAGCCGGCGTACCCGGCAAAAATCCGCAGGTCCCGATAGGCGCCAGCGACGATCTCGATTGGGGTGTCCAGGTGCAGCAGGCCGACAGTGTCGAAGAGCGGCCGCCAACCCGGTGGCTCCTCACCGTCGGCAGCCACGCTCGCCAGGCAAATGGCGCCATTCGGCGATACCGGCCCGCCGTGAAAGAGCATCTTCGGCTCCGATACCGTACCCACCCAATCCGGCAGCACTGCATCCAGCGGCGTCTGAGAGATCTCGTTCAAAATCACCCCGAGTGCACCATCCTCGTCGGCATCCAAAATCAACACCACCGTCTGGTTGAAGACTCCATCGATGAGCAAGATGCTCGCGACGAGCAGATCTCCGGCGACTGGATCACGGCTCCTCGTCGGCTCAATCCTGGGCTCGCTCACGATGCTGCGAGACCTTCCGCCGCGCTGCGAGAGCGTCGCTGCACGATCAACCCGAACACCAAGACCCCGACCGCGATGCCGGCCCAGTCCGCTATGACGTCAAACGGATCGCCAGTCCGATGGCGGTACCACAGATGCTGGATGACCTCGCTCACCACAGCATGCGCCGCGAAGACGCCCACGATGAGCGCGCTAATACGCGGGCTAGGCCACCGCCAACCGACGCTGCGTGTGGTGACAGTCAGCAAGATCAAGAGCACTGGAAGCAAGAACCCGACGACATGGTCGAGTTTGTCGGCGTACGGAAACCAGGCCGGCTGCGGCGGACCAGTGACCCGGTAAAGGCCCCACAGCTGCAAGAACACGGCTAGTAGCGCTGCTGCGGCGACCAGGTGCCAGCCAGGCATCCAGACGCGCGTACGGTGCGGGGAAGTGGTGTGCTGCATATGTCAAAGCACAACTTCGGTGTCGGTCGGTAGTTCGGTTGGACCCCCGGCTGCCCGGCGTACGGCCGCTGCCACGGTGTGATGCACGTCGGCATGAAACACGCTCGGCACGATGTACGCGGCATTGAGCTCGTCGTTGGTGACCACGCCGGCAAGCGCGCGGGCAGCAGCCAACAGCATGGTTGAGGTGACCTGCGCGCAGTGGGCATCGAGCAGACCACGGAAGACCCCAGGGAACGCGAGCACGTTGTTGATCTGATTCGGGAAATCCGAACGGCCGGTCGCCACGACCGCCGCATATTGGGACGCTTCGGCCGGATCGACTTCCGGATCAGGATTGGCCAGCGCAAAGACAATGGACCGGTCTGCCATCGCCGCCACGTCAGAACCAGACAATATGCCGGGCACCGACAGACCAATGAACACGTCGGCGCCAACCACCGCCTCTTGGACCGAACCGGTGAACCCGAGCTGGTTGGTATTGTGGGCCAGCCATTCCAGCTCGCCGGTGAGATCCGCGCGGCCACGATGGACTATGCCGTCGATATCCGCCACAACAACATTGCGCGCACCAGCGGCAAGCAGCAGCTTGATGACAGCGGTGCCAGCCGCACCAGCGCCTGACATGACAATCCGTACGTCGGCGATCTGTTTGTCGACCACCCGTAGCGCGTTGTAGAGCGCGGCCAGCACCACGATCGCCGTACCGTGCTGATCATCGTGGAATACCGGGATGTCCAGCTGCTGTCGCAGCCGGCGCTCGACCTCGAAACAGCGCGGCGCCGAAATATCCTCCAGATTGATCCCGGCAAATCCGGGGGCGACAGCGCGTACCACGGTGACGATCTCGTCGACGTCCTGGGTGTCCAGGCAGAGCGGCCAGGCGTCGATGTCGCCAAAGCGCTTGAACAGCGCTGCCTTTCCTTCCATCACCGGCAATGCAGCCTCGGGCCCAAGATTGCCGAGCCCCAGTACTGCCGACCCGTCGGTGATCACCGCAATGCTGTTCCGCTTGATCGTCAGCCTGCGGGCGTCCTCGGGGTTCTTGGCAATCGCCAAACACACCCGTGCCACACCGGGGGTGTAGATCATGGACAGATCGTCCCGGTTGCGGATCGGGTGCTTGCTCATCATGGCGATCTTGCCGCCCAGATGCATCAAGAAGGTGCGATCGCTGACCTTGCCGATCACGACGCCCACGACACTGCGCATTGCCTCGACCAGCTGTTCGGCGTGCTCGGTGTCACGCGCCGCACACGTCACGTCGATGCGTAGTCGCTCGTGGCCAGAGGCCGTGACGTCAAGAGCAGTAACCGCACCGCCCGCCTGCTCGACCGCCGTCGTCAATTGGCTGACCGAGGTTCCCCCCGCTGGAACCTCCAGCCGCACGGTAATCGAGTACGAGATCGAGGGAACCGCTGTCACGGAGCCGATCCTCTCACGGCCGAGGCGAGTCCTGGCGGCTCCGCAACTCGGCTGGGAGCGGCGGCGGAGCTGGCGGCAGTGGCAGCCCACTGCCCGATGTCGCCCTTGCTGACCGCAACAGCAAGCAGGTCTGGGAACTGGTCCGGCGTACACGCAAAGGCCGGCACTCCCAGCGCGGCGAGGGCTGCCGCGTGCTCGTGGTCGTACGCCGGCGCACCCGAATCCGACAACGCCAGCAGCACGACCACCGTGACACCGGCTCGCAGTAACTCCGCAACACGGCGCAGCATCTCCTCGGCGATGCCGCCCTCGTACAGGTCCGAGATCAGTACCAGGATCGATTCTGTCGGCTGGGTGATCAATTGCTGGCAGTACGCCAGCGCCCGATTGATGTCGGTACCGCCACCCAGCTGGCAACCGAAGAGCACGTCGACCGGGTCTGACAGCTGGTCGGTGAGGTCCGCGATCTCGGTGTCGAACGCCACCACGGATGTCTTGATCGATCGAATGGAGGCGAGGGTGGCGCCGAAGACCGCGGCGTACACCACCGACTCAGCCATCGATCCGGACTGATCGATCGCGACTACCACCTCTTTCACCATGGCGTTTGCGCCTCGGCCGTAACCCACCAGCCGCTCTGGAACGATCGTGCGCTGCTCGGGAAGGTAGTGATCGAGGTTGCGGCGAATAGTGGCGTTCCAGTCGATGTCTCGGGGCCGCGGGCGGTGAGTACGGCTGGCACGTCTCACCGCGCCTGCTACGGCGGCGCGGGTTTTGTTGGCGATCCGCCGTTCGATCTCAGCGACGACCTGGCCCACCACGACTCGGGCGGTCCGCTTCGTGGAGTCCGGCATCACATGACTCAGGCTCACCAGTGAACTGGCCAGATGGACATCGGGCTGAATGGAATCGAGGAGCTCCGGCTCCAGCAGCATCGAGGTGAGATGCAACCGCTCGATGGCATCGCGTTGCATCACCTGGACCACACTCGTCGGAAAGTAGGTCCGGATGTCGCCGAGCCAGCGCGCGACACGCGGTGCCGACGAGCCCAGCCCCTTGGACCGCCGCGGCGCGTCGATGCTTTCCTCGTCGTCGGCGTCATAGAGCGCGCCGAGCGCGGCATCCATCTGCTGCTCCTCGCGGCTCAGGGACGCAGCGAGCTCATCGGCGGACGCCTCGCCCAGCAACATCCTCCAGCGCCGCATTCTGGCCTGGCGCTCCGTGGCCGACGCCTCACCCATCACGCTTGCCCAGAATGAGATCTACGGTAGCCAGCGCGGCTGCCGCCAACTCGACGTCGAATTCCTCGGTACGCGCCCGATCGGGACTCTCGGCGCCGCGGGCGACCCGTTCGGCGATGGCCTGACGTTCAGTAGCGGCAAACGTGCCGAAGGTCCGCCGTAGCAGCGGCAGCGTGTCGACGAACTGAGTGTCGTCGAGCTTGCACACCCATTCGTCGAGCAGACCGCGTAATTCCGCATCGTGAATCAGCAGCAGTGCGCCATCGGAGAAGAACCCGTCCACCCAGGCCGCCTTGTCCGCAGCCGGAACTCCGGCTGACAAGGCACGTTGCAGCCGCAGGGAGACGTCGCTCAACCGCTCAGCGTCGAGCAGCAGCCGTACGATGCGGCCCAGCAAGAGGCCGTGCACATCGGTTCGGTCGATCATCGTCGCGAGGGTCTCCAGCCACCGGTACCGCACCGATTCGCTGAGCAGACCGATCGCGGTGTTGACGGCGTCGATGCGGCGCCGCATGGTGGCCGCGTTGGTCGCATCCAGACTCGCGACGGCCTGTCGCAGACCGGCGCAGATCCGGACCACCAGGACCTCACTGACTTTATGCAGCGCTCGAGTATCTGTCTGTCGCACATCGCCGTAGCGCTGGGCACGCGCAAGGGCCGGCAGCGCGTCCATCAGATGCACGACATCGGCATCCAGCGCGGCCTTGTCGGCGAGTGTGGCGAGCAGCCGATCCAATGCCCCGGGAAGATCGGCAAGGAGGCAGCGCTCGACCGTCTCGGTCAGCTCGACCAGGGAGCCCTCGGCGATGATCTTGTCCACCCGTGCGCCAGCTGCAGACTCCACCGTCGTTCCCCACACTGATGCCTCGACGATGGCCACCGAATACTCAGGCTCCCAACGAGACTGCCATGTCTCGCGGAATGTGCCCTGGCTCTGCACCGAGCTTTCCGCTGGCACGATCCAGCGCAGCCCGAGCAGCCGCAATCGATGAAACAGCTGAGACCGAGCTTGATCAATCTGCCTCCGCAGATCAAGATCATGAAACCTGACCTGTGCATCGCGTCGGACGCGAAGGGTGCGACAGGTCCGGGTGATGTCAGCCTCCAACGGGACCGTCGGCACGCCCTGGTTGACGGAGCCGAGCGCCTGCCCGACCACAAGCTGGTCCGTCACATAGCGGACGGCCAGCTCGTCGCCGTCGCAGAGCACCGCCCGGGTCGCCTCGGTAACCTCGGCCAGACCGGCCAGCGGTCGACCCCGCAAGCCAGCCAAGGTTTCCGCCAGCCGGACCGCCTCGATGACGTGGGCGCTGGACACCGGAAGGTCGCGAACCCGCAGGGCCTGCGCCACCTTGGCAAGCCAGCGCACGATCGGTCGATCCGGAGCAGTCCACAGATGGTGGTACCAGCCGGGCGAGGCAATGCCCGCGCCATAGCCGGTCGCGTGCGCGAGTCTCTGATGTGTCCATGGCACCCAAGTCAAGGTGATCTTTCGGCGCGGTGCGCCGCGCAGCGTACGCACGTCCGCCGCAGCGGGTGGCAGCGGCCAACGCAGCACCGGCGCGTGCCAGGCTCCACACACCACGGCCACGCGCTGGTGCCCTCGTTTCACGGCCCCGCGGATCTTCTGGCGCATGTACGCCTCACGTCGGGCCTCACGATCGCGATCACCGGAACTCTGATCCATGATCATTCGCAGCTCTGCCATTGCATCGGTGATCATCGGAAACGGTGAGGAAGAGTCCAGCCGGGACTCGACAAGATCGTCCCACCAACGCTCCGGATCGTCGTAGCCTGCCGCCGCTGCCAGCAGGGCCAACGGATCATGCTGCTCAATCGGCGTTGCTGGAGGGTGTTCGTCCGACCCACCCTCTTCCGGTTCTGCGCGATCATCCTCAGGCGGCCGACGGCTCGGCCACCGAGCGAGCATCGCCGCTGCTGGAAGATCACAGAAGCCGACCTCAATGTTTTGCCGCAGAGCAAAGGTCATGGCTTGCCATTCAGGAGAGAAGACAGCGTAGGGCCAGAAAGCTGCCGTTTGCGGATGATCGGCGGCATAGCCGAGGAGGGCGAGCGGCGGCGTCATGCCATCAGCCAGCACCCAACGCAGCAACGGCTCCGCATCCGCTGGACCCTCGATGAGCACGGCATCGGGCTGGTAGTCGGTGAGCGCAGCGATCAGCGAGCGAGCCGAGCCGGGCCCGTGGTGGCGGATGCCGAACACCTCAACGGGCGGCCGTCCACCGGCACCGATCTCGGCTGAATGATGGGCCACGTCATCGAGGGGGCGATCCCCCATCGGGTGCGGTGACAGCGTCGTCGTCACGAGACGTCGCGGCAGGCCGTATAGAACTCCGACCAGCCCTCCCGGTCGCGCGCAACCACCTCGAGATACTCACTCCACGCCACCCGATCGGCGACCGGGTCTTTGACTACCGCGCCGACGATCCCGGCTGCAATGTCGGCCGGCCGGAGCTGACCGTCGCCGAAATGGGCCGACAGCGCAATGCCGCTCGTGATCACCGAGATCGCCTCAGCCGCGGAGAGCGACCCCGACGGCGATTTGAGCTTGGTACGACCGTCAGCGGTAACGCCGGATCGCAGTTCCCGGAACACCGTCACTACGCGGCGGATCTCCTCCTCGGCGGTGGGAACCTTGGGCAGCTCCAGCGAGGAAGACAGATCTGCGATTCGCGTCGTGACGATGCTGACCTCGTCATCCTCGCTGTCCGGCAGCGGCATGACGACAGTGTTGAAGCGTCGCCGGAGTGCCGACGACAGCTCGTTGATCCCCTTGTCGCGGTCGTTCGCCGTCGCGATCACATTGAATCCACGGACCGCCTGGACTTCCTGACCGAGTTCGGGAACTGGCAGGGTCTTCTCGGACAAGATCATGATCAGCGCATCCTGCACCTCTGCTGGGATGCGGGTCAGCTCCTCGATCCGGGCAAGCGCGCCACGCTCCATGGCCACCATGACCGGTGAAGGAACCAGTGCCTGCGGTGTTGGACCTTCGGCAATGAGTCGGGCGTAATTCCAGCCGTACCTGATGGCCTCCTCAGCCGTCCCCGAGGTGCCCTGGATCAGCAAGGTCGAATCGTCGGAGATCGCCGCGGCCAGGTGCTCCGATACCCAGGATTTGGCCGTACCTGGCACGCCGAGCAGCAGCAGCGCGCGATCGGTGGCCAAGGTTGCCACGGCCACTTCGATCAGCCGGCGAGAGCCGACGTACTTCGACGAGATCACGGTGCCATCGGAGAGTACGTCACCCATCAGATACGTCACCACCGCCCAGGGCGACAGCCGCCAGTGCGGCGGCCGCGGTCGGTCATCGACGGCTCGCAGCGCAGCCAGTTCCGCCTGATACGCCTGCTCGGCATGGGGTCGCAGTGGTGTGTGGTCCTGGGATGTCACCATGGCGGAATCTCCAGGCGCTCGACGATGATCGGCTCGCCGGTGAAGGCGCTTCGGATCTCAAAGCGGAGCCAGGCCGTACGCTCCAAGGCGAGCAGAGCCTCGCGAACAAAACCCAGCCCGAGCGGTGTCTGCAGCGCAGACAGCACGAGCTCGTAATGCTCGAGAGGCAGTCGTACTCCGACGGCCGTAGCGTAGCGGACGGCACGCTGCTGCAGCTGACCGCTGCAGATGATCTCCAGGACTGTCGAGGTGAGTTGCTCCGACCATGGCGTTTCGGCGTCCATGATCAGCTCTGGATCGGCGCGTACGGCATCCTCGGTCACCGCAACCCCAGCGACACGATGCTGGGCCGCAGCCTCATCCGGCGGCCGCGACCGCAGATCCTTGGCAAGTCGAGCCCACTGCGGGTTCTGCTCGACGAACCACACTCCGCGGTCGCCGATAGCTGCGGCAAACGCTGTGCGGTCGAACTCAGCGGTGCGCGCAGCCACCATCGCCAAAGGAGTCCAGTAGACGGCTGAGGCTTGCTGACCAGATTGCGCGGCAGCGGCCAGCCAGAGGTTCAACGGCGCAGCCTGCGGCGGGGAGAGCAGTCGCGCCAGGATCTCGTGCGCGGCGCTGCTCGCTAGGGGCGCCCGGTTAGGCGGGCCGACCGGGCCAGGCGGACAGGACAGCAGGAGATCGCCAGCTCGCGACGCGGCGCGATGCCGGGCGGCAAGCGACAGCACCGCGTGAGCGGGATCGGCGACGTGATCAAGGCTCGATCCCCAGCTCGCCGGCAGCGCGTCCGGCACGGGGCGCCGATCTGTCCCGATCAGGCCTGTCGTCACGACGTCCTCCCACTCCGACATCTTCTCTAGGCCGCCCGTGCCACGACTTCGGTGCTGAAGGGCTCAGTCGCGTCGACACCAGGCAGGCTGAGCGGCCGGAAGCCTCTGGGGGTCCATTCCCCGAAGATCGCGATCGGTTCACCGCCGGAGCGAGCGAGCACGGGCCAGGGCTCCTCGGGAAGATCAATGATCATGCAGCATTCGCCACTCGTGGCCCGAAGCTGCCACTGGCCCGGGCCAGGTACCGGAGCTGCGTTGATCACAGCCGGCATCCGAGTTGCCCATGGATCAGCTGCGACGAGCTGAGCAAAGCGGGCGCGAATCTGAGGCAATGACTCAGCCGATGGCATCGTCGCATCTGCTGTCGCGCTGGTCTGTTCGCCGATCAGGCCACGAAACTGTCCCGCGCCGGGGTAGAAATGCAGCTGAGCCTGTACCAGATGTCCGGCCAACACCGTGTCATCGCGGGGGCCGCCCGGTGGCGTAAAGCTCATAATCACGGCCCAGCGACCCGAAGCGGCGCCATACAGCCAGACCCGCCGGGTATCCAGCCGATACTCCGTGGTGTCGACCATGCCGATCGCGAACCAGTGATCAACAACGCCGGGCGAAGCCAGCACGTCGGACTTGCTGACGGGATATCCGATGCGGGCGCGAACTGTCGCAGCTAGGTCAGTGGGCAGCTCATCAAGCCGACGATGCGCCTGGATGAGCAGGTGCAAGGCGCCGAGTTGTTCGAGTACCCGGCTCGGCCAGCCCACGCTGGCGAACTCAACCGGAATGGAGCGCAGCATGCCGGCAATCCCGGGCGCCTGCGCATCGACCATGCGCGCGGCCATGGTGTCGAAATGGCCGTAGCCCGCACGATCCAGACCGGCAATGCCACCGCGTATCTGGTCGCACAGCCATTGGTCCAGCTCGTCGAGCCCGGCCGCCACCCGCTCGGCCCGCGCTGCCGCACGCTTGAGAGCCGCGGCAGGGTCAGCCAGTTCACCAGGCTGACGGTGGGCCTTTGCCGGCTCCGACGTTTGTGCCGTCTGTCTGGCCAACCAGGTCGCCGCAAATGGTGGCGGTTCTCCGACCGGCACCAACCCATCGCTCCACTGCAAGAGAAGCGCCAGCGCATGCTTGCATGGGATCTTCCGGCTTGGGCAGTTGCAGGCGTACACCGGAGGTGAGGCAAGCGCGACGACCGTCTGGTAGAGCCGACCGCGGCCGGCGCAAGATCCCCACAGAGCCTGGGAATCTGTCCCCATGTCGAGCCAGGTACGCGTTCCGGCGAGTGCAGTGGCGGCCAAGAGCGAGGCCCGATCAGGGGCCAGCGCGAGCACCTGTTCCCGCGACCAGATCTCCATGGCGAACACAGTAGTTGTCGTCACGGACGGGGTTCGTCCTCGTACTCAGCTCATGTTGTGGCGTAGGTACGCGGGCGAGCGGAGTCCCAGCACCGCCTCGATCATCCGAGCTGCTGCCACGGCAGCGGGGACGTCGTGCATCCGCAAGATCCTTGCGCCGTTGAGAACACAGATCGTTGCGGCAGCGATCGATGGAGGCACCCGGTCTGACTTTGCGAGGCCGGTTGCTTCGCCGACGAAGTCCTTGTTGGATACGGCTGCCAGCATCGGTAGGCCAAGATCCGCAATTTCGGTCAATCGACGGGTCAGCTCCAAGGTATGCAGGGTGTTCTTGTTGAGGTCGTGTCCGGGATCGATGACGATCCGATCTTCCGGCAAACCATGATCAAGAGCCAGTTGTACGCGTTCGCCGAGAAAAGCCTTGATGTCGGAAACGACATCATCGTATTGCGGCCGACGGTGGTGCTGCTTCGGCAGCGCGAGGCTGTGAGTGATCACTAGCGTGGCGCCCTGTGCTGCCGCAACATCGGCCAGCTCAGGATCGTGCAGTCCTGTCGTGTCGTTGATCACCGCCGCCCCCGCGGTAATGCTGGCGGCCGCGACCTCGGGTCGGAACGTATCGACAGAGATGACAATGTCGCTGGCTTCGGCGACCTGCTTCACAACCGGCACCACACGGTCCACCTCTTCAGCGGCACCAACCTCGGCGGTGTCCGGCGAAAATGGCACGCCGCCGATATCGATCCACCCCGCCCCACTCGCCGCGGCAGCCAGCGCTGCCGCCACTGCATGATCAAACCCATACGTACGACCATGATCAAAGAAGGAATCGGGAGTACGATTCACGATGCCCATCACGACTATTTCATGATCGAAATCGAACGTTCGGCCGCCGATCGTCCGAACCGGATTCCGCAGCGGTGGCAGATAGCTCACGGGGTAAGTCATAGAGATAAAGATCGCCCGGGATTGGAATTTCGAGCGGTCATACGGCGACTATCGTCACCGGAATGCGGCGCTCGATGAGGAGAGTTCTCACATCGTCAGGTTCGCTGGTAAGCAGCTGATCACCCGACACCGGCAGTAGCGCGAGCAGCGCATCCACAACGTCAGCGGTACCGGTGGCGGCCAACAGTTCGCCGGCTGCACGCGCCTGTGTGAGATGAGCAGGCCGCACGTCGAACATGGCCAGCAAGCGAGCGAGCCGGGCTTGCCGTGCGGCGCCGCGCCAAGCCTGACCGACGACGGGCGCGGTCGTTACCAGCACTGCCCCACTACGCCGGCCCAGCTCGATGAGCCCAGCAGTCCGCCGGTCGTCGCGATCAATGCCAACCAGTGCGCCGGCGTCGAGAACCAGATTCACGCGGTCGACTCTCCAGTCCGCCCCGGCCCGACGTATGGCACGCCAGCGTCTGCCGCCAGCGCGCGTAGCTCGTTCTCATCGAATTCCCCTTGCCTCGCCTGATGCTCGGCAAGCCAGGCATCCACCAGACGGCCGCGCAGCCACCCCGTCAATGCCTCTGCGACGACGGCCGAGAAGGACGTGCCGCGTTCCTCGGCGACCCGATGAGCCGCACGCCGGATGTCGTCAGGAAGGGAAATGGTTACCCGGTCCTTGCTCATACTTTCAAGCATACGCATGTATGAGCCGGCGCAGCCATGCACCCGACGCGCACGTAGAGCTGCGCTCACGCAACGAATCCGTCGGCGCTGCGGGAAAGCACGGGACGACCCCGGCGGCGCGCAGCGAAGTGAGCCGCCTGCTTCAGATCGATGGCTAGCCACAGCCAAAGGGTTCATGAGCGCGCGTCTCACTACCGCGGCTGGGGAGATCTATATAACTGGTCATATGGCATTGAGTTGGAAACTGGTCATCGACAGCACAAACGCGGCCGCCCAAGCGGACTTCTGGGCAGCGACCCTGGAGTACGAGGTGGAGGACCCCAGCGCGCTCATCAGGCAACTGCTGGCCGCCGGTCGCATCGGCGTGGATGCCGTGGTGGAGCATCGCGGCCGCCAAACCTTCCGCGGCTACGCCGCGATCCGCCACCCCGAGGACGCCTACGACGAGACCAGCGGTATCGGCCGCGGCCGGCGGCTGCTGTTCCAGGACGTGCCCGAACGTAAGTCCGGGAAGAACCGCTTGCACATCGACGTTCACGGTGAGCCCGGCGGCCTCGACGAGCTGGCGAGCCGGCTAGAAGAGCTGGGAGCAACCCGCGTCCGCGAGGTCGACAAGGGGCCCGCCGGGCACTGGTGGATCATGCAGGATCCCGAAGGCAACGAGTTCTGCGCGGCGTAAGCCACGGCCTCTCGTGGAGACGCGTGAGTGGAGGTGGCGGGAATCGAACCCGCGTCCTTGAGCGACGAACCAGGTCTTCTCCGGGCGCAGCTGGCTAGGCGTTCTCTCGGCTCCTGCACTCGCGCCAGCACGTTGCAGACAAGCCCAGTCTCAATTTATGTTCCTGCTAAGTCTTGAGACCGCTCTCAGCAGGTAAGCCTCCTGAATGAGGCCAGGGTCCGGGGCGGAGGCACACCCGGTCTGACCCCTCGATCACTGTTTAAGCAGCGAGAGCGAGGTCAGTGCGCTTAACGTTGGCACTTATTGGTTCCCAAGGGACATTTACGAGTTGACCTTGGATTCTCGGCCCGCTTCTCCTGGGACTATCGACCCAAGTCGAAACCGATCACCCCCTATTGAGTTGTGCTGTTTGAGTCGCTGGCGATCCTGCCCACACGGCGGAGATCGACCGCAACCGCACACAGTCTATCCATGGTCCTAATGCGGCGGCAGCCCAATTGATTCCCGTACCCAGGCATGAAACAGCGCCGGATCCGGCGGGATCCGACGCTGCGTTTCGGGCTACTTCTCTGACAGCACCTCGAGCTTGATCACGCTCTTGATCGGGTTCCGCCAGTCATCGCCTTGCAGGGCCTTAGCGCCACCAACGATGGTCAGGATGAACCAGCCGAGGCCCATGAATGGGATCAGCCAGCCGAAGAAATCGAGATCGGTGATACCGCCCAAGATGGCGACCAACGCGAACGCGATGGACGAGATCAACTGGAAGTTGAAGGACTTG